>JAVETW010000012.1:0-52834 GCA_034005865.1 Thiomicrospira sp.
GAGGGGGTGGTCATCTTTGTCTCGGATGTTATACATCACCCAGTCAAACAGGCCTTTGAACAAGCTGCGAACTTTATTTCTGTTGGCAAGTGTCCCATGCGATTGGATATCAAGCAGAACCAACTCTAGATCGCGCTCAGTAAGCTCATGGACTATCCTGTCACCCAGCTTTGGCATGACAAAGTTATAGACCCTGTTATTGTGTTTACGCAAGGTGTCATAACTCCAGTCCGGCACTGAGCCTTTAATCGATTTTGTTTTAAACTGGCAATACATTTCATAAGCCTGTTTAAATGTAACGGCTTGTTCAATAAATTTTTGCTCTTCAAGCTTTTGACGCTTCAACATTTTGGCGTGGTCACGCTCTTGCTTTGGATCAACACCGTCAGCAATCAGTTTTTGCAGCTCAAAAACTTTCATTCTGGCATCGGCCAAACTGAGCACGGGATATTTCCCAAGAGTTATTTGCTTGCTTTGCCCATCAAGTGTGTAGCGATAGGCAAACGACTTTGTTCCACTGGGAAGAGCTTCAATAATGAAATATAGTCCCTTGGTCGCAGGATCACTAATTCTTTGCTTTTTTTCTATTGGCTTGTATGTCTGCAAACGCTTGTCGGTAAAGGGTTTGAGCATGATCTAAATCCCCCAAAGTGTGACTAAAATTTTAAGCAAACTGTGACTATTGAGCTTAGTCACAGTTTTAGTCACACTTTAGCACAAGATTTCACAGTTCACAAAAGACACCATAGGACAGTGAAAAACGCTAAGTTGTTGATTTTACGTTACTCAAGACATAAAAAAAGCCCGTATGAGACGGGCTTTTCTTGAAAATGGTGGCTACACCGGGATTCGAACCTGGGACCCCATCATTATGAGTGATGTGCTCTAACCAACTGAGCTATGTAGCCAAAAGATGGGCGTATTATAAGGAAATTTTAACGCTTGTCAAAACTTTTATTACCAATTTAATTTAACCTTTGTTATTAAGCATCATTGATGCATATAATTCACGATACCATCAATGTTTCACCCATATTGTGGCAGCACTCGACATCAAAACGCGCTAAAACTCACTGCTTTACAAACACTAAATCTTTACGCTTTTTAACGTTGGATTCGTTAGCAGGCCTGCTAACGAATCCTATGACTTGAAACCGTAGGATTTTAAGATAATACCATTACACATTAAAACGGAAGTGCATGACATCACCATCTTGAACGATATATTCCTTACCTTCCAAGCGTAATTTTCCAGCTTCTTTCGCACCCTGCTCACCTTTGTATTGAATATAATCGTCATAAGCGATCACTTCCGCGCGGATAAAGCCTTTTTCAAAATCTGTATGAATAACCCCTGCCGCCTGTGGCGCGGTAGCACCTTTTTTAACCGTCCACGCTCGCACTTCCTTTACCCCGGCAGTGAAATAAGTTTGCAGACCAAGCAAGCCGTAACCGGCGCGAATGACGCGATTTAATCCTGGCTCATCTAGGCCCATGCCCTGCAAGAAATCGAGCTTATCTTCATCATCCAATTCCGCAATTTCCGACTCGATTGCCGCACACACCGGCACAACAACCGCACCTTGCACTTCAGCCAGTGCACGCACGGCATCAAGATAAGGATTATTTTCAAAGCCGTCTTCGTTTACGTTGGCAATGTACATCATGGGTTTGATGGTAAGCAGGTGCAAATCGTAGAGTTCAGCCTGCTCTTCTTTCGTTAACCCAATATTGCGAACAAGTGCGCCATCTGCAATGGCCGCAGCGACTTTTTCGAGCACGGCTAAACGCGCCGCCGCTTCTTTATTGCCGCTTTTAGCCACGCGTTGCACTTTTTGAATACCTTTATCAATCGACTCCATATCAGCCAAAACCAACTCGGTGTTAATGACTTCGATATCCGACAAGGGATCTACTTTACCGGCGACATGCACAATGTCATCGTTCTCAAAACAGCGTACAACTTGAGTAATAGCATCGGTTTCGCGAATATTAGCCAAAAACTTATTCCCCAAACCCTCACCCTTAGACGCACCCTCTACCAGGCCTGCAATATCAACAAACTCCATTGTTGCGGACAAAATACGCTCCGGCTTAACAATTTCGGCAAGTTTATCTTGGCGTGGATCGGGAACAGGCACGATACCTACGTTAGGTTCGATAGTGCAAAAAGGATAGTTTGCCGCATCAATACCCGCGTTCGTTAACGCATTAAATAAAGTAGATTTGCCGACGTTAGGCAGGCCAACGATGCCACATTTAAATCCCATAGGGTGCTCCTCGAGTAAAATTAGTTCGCCGCACGGCGGTTGAGTTGATTCATCGCTTTAGCGAAGTCGCCACGCAGAATGTCGATTAAGACGCGCGCAGCTTGATCGATCGCCGCATCCAGCGCTTCTCGCTCTGCTTTTGCAGGCGAATGTAAAACATAATTAACGACCTGGTGTCGATCACCAGGATGATCAATACCTAAGCGCAAGCGATGAAATTGGGGAGTGGAGAGCGCCGCGATGGTATCGCGCAGGCCGTTATGACCGCCGTGGCCGCCGCCTGTTTTTAAGCGCGCCGCTCCCACGGGCAAGTCTAACTCATCATGAGCCACCAAGATTTGATCGGGCGTGAGGCGATAGAACTTAGCTAAAGCTTGAATGGATTGACCACTTCGATTCATAAACGTGGTCGGTTTTAATAACCAGGCCTGCTGACCTTGCCAATTAATTTTGGTCACATCACCAAAGAATTTGGGCTCTGGACGAAACACCGCGCCCTGCTGACGTGCAATTTCCTCCACAAACCAAAAACCAGCGTTATGTCTTGTCTGTTCATATTGTGCTCCAGGATTACCCAAGCCAACAATCAATTCAACAGTGGACATACACGCTGGTTCCTAAAGGTTATTTACTCAAAATAGTAAATTAACGTCTTACTTTACCAATGCCGACAACCGCTTGGTCGTAGTCTGAACTGCCGTGCAACAAGGCAACCACTTCTACCCCTTCCGGCATCACAAGGTCAGACAAACGCAAGCTTTGACCAGATTCCATTTTGGAAACATCGATATCGATAACCGTCGGCAAGTTTTTTGCATGACAACGTACTTCGACCGTTTTTTGGAAGAAAGTCATCAAACCACCTAACTTGACACCCGGCGCAACGCTGGTACCAATAAAGTTTAACGGGATACGCTTGGTGACACGAGAATCGTCCAACACGCGTTGCAAATCGATGTGCATGACATCGGAACGCGCCGGATGTCTTTGCATATCTTTAATAATAACGCGCTCTTGTGCACCACCAACAACATCAACGGTGAACACTTTGTTATACACTTCGTTGTTTTCCAACATTTTTTTAACAAAGTTCGCCTCGAATGTAACGGATACGGCCTCTTTATCAGCGCCGTAGATAATACCAGGTACCTTGCCCATTTGACGAAGGCGGCGGCTCGCACCTTTCCCCTCAGTCGAACGTGCTTGTGCTGTCCATACTTGACTCATTACATCTCTCCATGATTGAGGTCGCCCTCATTTAGTAAGCCCTTGTCCGCGACCAGACAAAGGAAAGCGCGTATTATACTGATTTCGCCCTATTTTTCAAACAAAAGCGTTACTCAAAAAGCAAAAAAGCCTGTAACCAAATAGTACAGGCTTTTCATTAAGCTAAACACACGCTGTGTTAAATCGCCGGCATTAACGCGGTGACCGACTCTTCATTGTTGACGCGACGAATAGTTTCACCCAAAATAGCGGCAATACTGACTTGGCGAATTTTTGGCGAGGCCATCGCCTCAACTGATTGCGGAATTGTATCCGTTACCACCAACTCTTTGAGCACCGACTTACGAATATTCTCCACCGCAGGTCCAGACAATACGGCATGCGTGGCATAAGCCGTCACTGACTTAGCGCCATTTTCCATCAATGCCGCTGCTGCTTTACACAAGGTTCCAGCGGTATCAACCATATCGTCAACGATAATACAATCACGCCCTTTGATATCACCGATCACGTTCATCACCTGTGACACATTCGCCTTAGGACGGCGCTTATCAATAATCGCCAAATCGGCATTAAGTGCTTTCGCGACGGCGCGGGCACGCACCACCCCCCCCACATCGGGAGAAACCACCGTCACATTGTGTAAATCGAGAGTTTTGAGCATATCTTCAACCAAAACAGGTGAAGCATAAATATTATCGACAGGAATATCAAAAAAGCCTTGAATCTGATCGGAATGCAAATCTACGGTTATCATACGATCCGCCCCAGCGACGGTAATCATATCAGCCGCTAAACGCGCCGTAATCGGCACGCGAGCAGAATGCGGACGTCGATCTTGGCGCGCAAACCCATAATAAGGCACCACCGCAGTGATACGCTTGGCCGATGCACGTTTAAGCGCATCAATCATGACCAACATCTCCATTAAATTCACAGCTGGCTCAGGCGTACAGGTTGGCTGAAGCACATAGACATCTTTACCACGAACGGACTCGGTTATTTCAACCATAATTTCACCGTCGCTAAAACGACCTACATTGGCTTTTCCGAGGGGCTGCTGAAGATAAAGGGAGATTTTCTCTGCAAGAGTGACATTTGCATTTCCCGCAAATATCATGACATTTTCGTTAGCCATTAAGGCGGCTCCTGTCGAGGATAAACTGAATTTGGGGAATAATGAAAGAGATGGCTGGGCCGGAAGGATTCGAACCTTCGCATGACGGGATCAAAACCCGCTGCCTTACCGCTTGGCTACGGCCCAATTTCTCTGTGTCGTAAGACAGGTGCGTATTATCCATTGATACAAAAAAACTTCAAGCAATTTTTAAAAAAAATTATAAAAAATTTACCACGCATCTGCTTTTAACGCCCAAAGCGCACCTACCTACGGGTTTTGACGCAACCGTTCAAGTAGGTTTTGCAATTCTGCGCTCGATTTAAACTGCGCGTGATATGTTTGCCATAAAGCTTCAGCGCGCGCGCGCTTGCCAAGCGCCCACTTAATTTGAATCATATGCACCAACACCGTTTCATCCTGATACATCGACCACGCACGTTTGATTAACGACTCCGCCAAAGCTAAATCACCTTGTCGATACGCCAGCCAAGCACGGCTGTCTAAAATATAATAGCTATCCGGTGCCAACGCTAAGGCGCGATCTAAATACGCCGCCGCTTGATCAAGCTGTCGATTTTGTTCAACATACAAATAACCCAAAGCATTGAGCAGATCAGGCTCATCTGGATGCTCAACCAGTGCTGCAGACAACACTTGCTCAAACCCGAGCATATCGCCCTGTTCATACAACAACATGGCCAACGCGTAACTAATTTGCGGTTGCGCATCGATAGCCAAAGCCTGTCGATAAAACGAGATAGCCTGCTCCGACTGCGCAGCCTGAACACTTAACAGCGCCTTCGCGCGCAACACCTTCACCCTTTGCTCATCGAGCGCAAGCTCCAACTCATCCAATGACGCCAAAGCCGCATCTAAGCCATGTCGATCATAAATAATTTGCGCAATTAGCAAACGTGCATCGACAAAATAGCTCATGTGGCGCACCTCAAGCAGGTGTGCCATCGCTTTGTCCGTTGCACCCTGTCCCTGCTCAATCAAGCCCAAATAATAATGACTGACATCCTCATAGCCTTTTATTGCCACCAACTCGCTCAGCAATAGCTTGGCTTGCGCTTCCTGTCCCGTTTCAAGTTGCAACAAGGCTAGCGACAATTTTGAAGTGTAAGCTTGGGAATTCGCCTCAACGATACGCTGATAACGCGCCATCGCCTCAGTGTAATAACCACCTTTCACCTCCATGCGCGCATAACGCTCCTGAATCGACCAAGCCTCTGGATGTTCGCGCACATAAGCATTCAACTGCACCAAACCACGCGCATACAAATTATGCTCGACATACAAATTGGCCAAGGCAAAATACGCCTCCGCTGGCGCATCATTACGCGCAACAACCGTCTCTAAAACCGAAACGGCCAACTCAGGCTGCCCATACTGATCCGCCGCATACCCATAGGCATAACCCGCAGCCCACGTTTGGGGATAACGTTGGCTAAGTTGCTCAAAAAACGCCAAACCGGTTTCTGCCGCCGTTCCCTGCAAAGCTTGCGATGCCGCATTTTTCAAATCATCTTCCAAGCTTAACGGCGAATACTCACGATAACGCATCCAAAGCGCTAATGCCTCATCCAGCGCGCCTTCACGTAAAGCCATCAAATACCCTACGCGCCAAGGTGTTGGCGCAGTTGGCTCCAACTCACCCCATAGCGTAACAGTTTGCTTAATACGTTCCACCGAATAGCTTGCCATGGCCAACTCAAATACACGTTCCATCAACGCCACTTCACGTTTTTTTTGCGCCAGCTCAAATAAAAGCGCGTGTGCTTGCGTCACCTCACCGCGCTGAACCAGCATTTCGGCCAACATAATCTCAAACATAACCGGCGCACTTAGATGTAGCGCCGTATTATCATGCTGTACATGAGCCTCAACCGGATCAACAGACTGGGGTTGAGGCGGCGGCGTTAATTGCGCGCAACCACCCAACCCCAGACCGATTAAAACAAGTGCGTGTTTTTTCACTAAACCACCTCAGCTAAATCGCCCTTTTGTTCAAGCCAAACCTTGCGGTCGGCGGCTCGTTTTTTTGCCAGCATCATATCCATCATTGCAAACGCCGGCTCAGTCTCCAGGCTCAACTGCACCAAACGGCGCGTTTGAGGCGACATCGTCGTATCACGCAACTGAATCGGATTCATTTCTCCCAACCCTTTAAAACGCGTCACCTGCACCTTGCCCGGCAAGCGTTCTGCCTCAATACGATCCAACACGCCTTGACGTTCCGCCTCATCGAGTGCATAAAACACCTGCTTACCAACATCAATGCGATAAAGCGGCGGCATAGCAACATACACATGCCCCTTCTCGACCAACAATGGAAAATGACGCACGAATAACGCACAAATCAATGTTGCAATATGCGCACCATCAGAATCCGCATCCGCCAAAATACAAATTTTTCCATAACGCAAGCCGCTTAAATCCTCAGACGCCGGATCAACGCCAATCGCCACACTAATATCATGTACTTCTTGTGAGGCTAAAATTTGTCCCGAGTCCACTTCCCAAGTGTTAAGAATTTTTCCACGCAACGGCATGATGGCCTGATAACGCTTATCTCGCGCCTGTTTCGCCGACCCACCAGCCGAATCACCCTCAACCAAAAACAACTCGGTTAAACTCAAATCCGTTTCAGTACAATCCGCTAACTTACCCGGCAAAGCCGGGCCGCTGGTCACTTTTTTGCGCGCCACTTGCCGGGCTTTTTTATTGCGTGTTTGCGCATTGTTAATTGCCAACTCGGCAATTTTTTCAGCCACTTCTGTATGCTGATTAAGCCACAAACTCAACGCATCTTTTACCACACCGGAAATAAACGGCACACACTCGCGGGAAGACAAACGTTCTTTCGTTTGACCGGCAAACTGTGGGTCGCGCAGCTTAGCCGACAGCACAAACGCCACATTCTGCCACACATCATCGGGAGATAACTTTACACCACGCGGAATCAAGTTTCTAAACTCACAAAATTCGCGTACGGCATCAGTTGCGCCTTGGCGCAAACCGTTCACGTGCGTTCCACCTTGCGGTGTCGGAATAAGATTAACGTAACTTTCGTTAATCGCTTCCCCCTCATCACCCAGCCAAGCTAAAGCCCAAGACACCGCTTCATTCGACGACACCTGATTACCGACAAAACCGTCAACCGGCAAACACTCACGCCCATCCAATGCTTGATTTAAGTAGTCACGTAAGCCATCCTCATAAAACCAAACGGTTTTTTCCGCCGTGGTTTCATCAACAAATGTCACCGTTAAACCGGGACAAAGTACCGCTTTAGCGCGCAACAGATGTTTTAAGCGCGACAAGGCATATTTAGGTGAATCAAAAAAATGCGCATCCGGCCAAAAACGTAACCAAGTACCGGTGTTTTTCTTACCAACCTTCCCGATAACGCTTAACGGCTCAACCAACTGTCCATTTTCAAAGGCAATGGCGTAAAGTTGACTATCTCGTTTAATTTTGACCTCAACACGCTTAGACAACGCATTGACAACAGACACACCCACACCATGCAAACCGCCGGAAAAGGCATAGGCTTTATTAGAAAATTTTCCGCCCGCATGCAAACGCGTCAAGATAACTTCAACCCCTGAAACCCCCTCCTCAGGGTGCACATCCACCGGCATACCGCGCCCATTGTCTTCTACGCTAATCGAACCATCGGCATAATGCACAACTTCGATTTCACTGGCATAGCCCGCTAAAGCTTCATCGACACTATTATCCACCACCTCTTGCGCTAAATGATTAGGGCGCGTCGTATCGGTGTACATGCCGGGACGCTTACGCACCGGATCCAACCCGGTTAAAACTTCTATTTCAGCAGCATTATAGGTTTGACTCACAACAACTCCCCAAGTGATTAAAACAGCAGGCCTGCAAATAGCAAATACGGTTTGATTAACGCTACAACACCTTAAACAATCCCATATTATTGGTGAGCTACGTCACAAAGTAAACCTTCACAAGGTAAAAACACTTGGCCTTTAACCCGTTGTGCGCTTTTAATAGCCCCCCCCTAAACGACTTATTTCGGTATGAATTGCGCGAAATCATGGAATTTTTACGCGCAGATGTTTATTATTTGAAAAAATCAAATAAAGAGATACGTTCACTATGCCAAATCGCGACTACCACGACCACCGCAAAAACTACCAACTCGGTGAACTTAACGACGACTACCTCGATGCCAATCCTTTCACCCTTTTTCAACAATGGATGGATGAAGCCTTCGAACACGGCGTCCTCGAACCGACGGCAATGACCCTATCGACAGTCGATGCCGCCCAACAACCTCACGCGCGCATCGTCCTGCTCAAAGCTTTTAGTACAGAAGGCTTGTTATTTTATACCCACTACGAAAGTGCCAAGGGGCGCGAACTGATTACCTCCAAACGCGCCGCCCTAACCTTCTTTTGGCCTGCTTTAGAGCGCCAAATTCGCCTAGAAGGCATCGTGGACAAACTTAACAGCGATGAATCTGATCGCTATTTCCAAAGCCGCCCACGCGACAGCCAAATCAGCGCCTACATCTCCAAACAAAGCCAACCGGTAGACACGCGCGCCCAACTTGAACAACGCATGCAAGAAGCCCAGCAACGTTTTGCCGACCGACCGATTCCCCGCCCAGACAACTGGGGCGGTTACCGTTTTATCCCCAAGCGTTTCGAATTTTGGCAAGGCCGCCCCAATCGCCTACACGACCGCATTCAATTCACCACCCACCCCACTGATCCTCAGGCTTGGTCCTCTGCGAGACTCTCGCCTTAATGATTATGGCCGATATAAAACTTCATCCTAGCTGGTTAGCCTACCTTCAAAATGAATTCGACCAGCCCTATATGCAACAGCTCAAAGCGTTTTTGCTCGCCGAGCGCGAACAAGGCAAGCCTATTTTGCCCCCGTCATCGCAATGGTTTAATGCACTTAACAGCACCGAATTTGAACAGGTTAAAGTCGTGATTATCGGCCAAGATCCCTACCCCACGCCCGGCCATGCACACGGCTTATGCTTCTCCGTGCTGCCAAATGTATCCCCCTTACCAAAATCCCTACAAAACATCAATAAAGAACTACTTAGCGACCTCAACGTAGACAATCGCCACAGTGGCTACCTCATGCCCTGGGCGCAACAAGGTGTTCTACTGCTTAATGCGGTTCTAACCGTTGAAGCCGGACACGCCAACAGCCACCAAAATCGGGGCTGGGAAACCTTTACCGATGCCATTATCCACGCACTCAACACCCATAAATCACGGCTGGTCTTTATTTTATGGGGGGCCTATGCACAAAAAAAAGGCGCCTTTATCGACAGCCACCGTCACCAAATAATAAAAAGCGCCCACCCATCACCGCTTTCCGCGCACCGTGGTTTTTTTGGCAGTCGTCCATTTTCACAAACCAACGCCTATCTACACCAACACGGCCTAGCGCCAATCGACTGGCAACTGCCGCCAAATGAGGACATCAAGCCTCTCTAAAGCGCGACAATAAAATCACCAAGACGTTAAAAACTAATTCGCCTGCTTGAAAACAACTATTAACGAGTGACATCGAATCGGGCTAGAGAGGGGGCAATTCGTTATTTGAACCACAGAGATACAAAGGCACGACGTTTTTAAGTATTAAGTTGAGCACCTCGATTACCCCCCAATAAATTTTCAGGCTACGCGCTGTCTTCGATTGGCAACCCCAAGTTTGTCAGGTCAAGGCAAGAAGGTGAAGGAACGTCTTGACCTTGCAAACGCTCACGCTGCAGACTGGCGAACTTGGCTAAGCCCCTTTGGGCGTGGGTTAATCGAAGTGCCCGTTATTGATTGTTGCAGATATTTGCTTGAATCCCCCCTTTAGACTGAACAATAACCCTATTCAAGGATTCACTAAAACCAGACTTATCAATCAGTCACATCGAAATGTCAACAAATCCTAGGTACCCAATGTATAAAAATCCTTGTGCTACTCATGCCGATTTCACCAAAGCCAAAACCTAATACTCGGATAGCCGCGTCAACCCCATGGCTCAAACGGACTGACGCCATAGCTTTAGCAGGCCTGCTAATTCGCTATTATGACCGCTCACCCCGCTTTACAAGCCACAAAAAACAAGCGTATTATTTACGGCAACGCCAATTCAGCCAATCTGATAAAAAGAACCGGCCAACTAACTGGCGCTGTTAATTTTCCACCCATACCGAGAAAACCTTATGTCCACACGCGCCCCCTCTTTTTGGAGCAAAACACAAATTGCATCGCTCATACGCCTGCTGCTGGTATTGATGGTCATAGCCGGTGTGTTTTTTACCGGAGTGTTTATTTACCTAAAAAGCCAACTCAACCAACTTAACCAAACCCTCGCACACCCCTTAGCTCACATCCAACAACTAAGCGAGCTACTTGATATTTTTATCATCGCCGTGCTCTTCACCATGTCGCTGTTTTTAGCCTTAATGTTTATGACCTTGGTCGGCAAGATTTCGCGCCCGCTATTAAAGATGCAACGGCAAATAGAAGCCATTACGCGATCAAATGACTTTTCACAACGCCTGCACAGCGATTATCAGGATGAAGTGGGCGCGGTAGCCAATGCGTTTAACCATCTGCTCAACAACCTTGATGCGACATTTAAACAAACCAATGCCTGCCTAGCCAAAATTGTTCAGGGCGATTATCACCAACGTGTCACGCTCGAACTCGGCGGCGATTTGGCGATATTTACCCGTCAAGTGAACCAAGCGATTGATAGCCTGCAACACACCATGCAATCGCTTCAAACCATCGCACACAGCCTAGCGCAAGGCGACTTTAAGCAACGCATGAGTGATCACATCGAAGGTCAATTACGCCTAGATGTCAACCACGCCATGCACACACTCGATACCATGTTTCAACAGATTAATAACGTCTTATCCGACTTAGCCAACTGTCATTTTGAACAACGCTTACATCTACAAAGCGAAGGCCAACTTGCCCAGCTCGCTAAGCACACCAACCAAACAATAGACGCTCTTCAAACCGGCCTATCGGGGATTTTTCAAGCGATAGACCGGCTATCGCGTGGCGAATTAAACCAGCAAATTCAAGGTGATTTCAGTGGCGACTTACAACAACTCAACCAACATATGAACAGCGCGCTCGCCCAGCTTAATCACACCATTCATAGTGTAAAACACCATGCCCAGCAAATAGAACACAGCGCCCAAACCCTACTACAAGGGAATGCCGAGTTGGCGCAGCGCGCCCAACACGAAGCCAGTGGAATGCAACAAACACACCAAACCATGATGCAGCTGGCACAAGGCGTACAGCATATCAGCGATTTTGTCGCTCAAGCCAACCAACTCACGTTACACGCACGTCATCAAACCGAACACAGCCGCGAAGTCATGCTTAATGCCGTCCACAGTATGCAAACCATTCAGCACTCCAGCATTCAAATCAATGACATGGTTAGCCTTATCGACAGTATCGCCTTCCAAACCAACCTGCTTGCACTCAATGCCAGCGTTGAAGCCGCGCGCGCTGGCGAACAAGGGCGTGGCTTTGCCGTCGTCGCAACCGAAGTGCGCCAATTAGCACAACGATCTGCGCAAGCATCGCAAGATATCCGCCAACTGATTGACCAGGTTTTATCACACATCAACCAAGGCGTAATAAACATAGAACGCACCCAACACGCCTTTGAAGACAGTTTTAAAAATATTCAACAACTCAACGATACCATGGGCGAAATTTCGGTACGTTCGAAGGAACAAAAGCACGCCATTGCTGAGGTTAGCCAGCGTATAGAAGCGCTCGACCAAGCCCTGCGACACACCGCGCAGACTTTACAACAACACGTTGAACACAACCAACACCTCAAACAACTTGGCCTAGAGTTACACCAACAAACACAGGTTTTTCAAACGTGCGACACCACCACGCAATAGCCGCCACTAATCGACTAGACCAAAGGAAGTTTGGCGAATAAAACTCGCATTCACTACCACATCCACGCGCCGGTTCTGTGCCTTGCCCGCCTCCGTATCATTAGAAGCGACAGGCCGAAACTCGCCAAAACCGGCAACCGAAAACGCTTGATTTTGCAAACGACTGTTTACATACAATAACTGCATCACATTCTGCGCCCGCATCGTGCTTAAAAACCAGTTATTACGCAAGGGAGAACGCGGATCAATCGGATCATTATCGCTATGTCCCTCCACCACCACCTCGGCACGCCAATCCATCCCATCTTGTTGTGCTTTTTGGATAAAGCGACGCGCCTGCGGGTCTTGCTGCAAATGAAACAAAGGTAACGTGCTAATTAACCTTGCTAACCTTGACAACTCCGCCTCCAGGCCTGCAGAAACTTGATAACCTCCGCGCTCAAAAGCCTGTGGATGACTAATCGAAAAATGAATGCCACGCCCATTACGCAATACCTCAATATACTCAAACGGTTGGCGCTCAAATTCAGCTCGCATAATCTGATACGCCTGCTCGACCTGCTGCTCCGACCATTTCTGAACTCGACTAATTTCAGTATGGTGCAACGCCAACATCATAATAAAAAACGTAATCAACAAGGTCACCACATCCGCAAACGACAACAACCAAGTCGATTTCGCACGCTCAGCTAACGCACTCATGGCGGCCATTCCGTTTTTAACTGTCCGCCGGCGTGCATTTGTGGCGCAATATAAATTTCAATACGTCGATTTATCGGATCGTCACCCTCCTCCACGATTGGACGAAAACTACCATAACCGGCAATCGAAAATAAACGCGGCGACCAATTTAAATCCGCCTGTAAAAACTGCATAACCTCATACGCGCGATAAGTGCTTAACTCAATATTATTGCGAAAGCGCGCGCCCGCAGTCAGCGGAATTGAATCGGTATGACCTTCAACCGTAATCGTGACATCCACCGCAAAACCGGCGCGCTCAATATTGCTCAACCAACGCTGATAACCTGCCTCCAACTGATCCAGCTTTAACGCCGCTAAAAACTGACTCACCTCATGAAGATAAGGATAATAACGCGGATTAATATCCGCGCGTGCGGGGGCAAACAGTGGCGTAGTGGCAAACAGTGCCGGGTCGAGCACAACACGCACCCCTTTGGACAACGTATTATCAATTTGCATCCACTGCCAACCCTGCTTTTGCTGGACTTGCAGCGCTTGGGAATAAAGCTGATTCATGATTTTTTGATAGCTGCGCTTGGCGCTCACGCCTTCGAGCTCAGTGATGGTGATAATTAAAATAAAAAAAGCTAACAGCGAAGTAAACAACGACACAAATGTCAGCATCCACACGCGATTACGAATCAAGTTTTGTTTTTGTGCGTTTTCGGCGTTGCCCCCGGCATCAAAACTCACACAAGCCTCCAGATCGCACTTAGCGACTCGCGCGCTCCAAGCGCTCTTTGGTTTTTTCGTTAAGAAAACTAAATAAACTTTCGCGCACCAACAGAGGAGAATGCAACCGTTTTAAACCAATAATACCGCGAATAACCACCTCGTTTTTAATCGACTCGGCATCCGACAACACCTTAAGCTTGCCTGCAATCGGAATAAACAGCATATTAGAAAACAGTACACCATAAAACGTGGTCACCAGCGCCAACCCCATCCCAGATAATAGCCCAGCCAGCATATCCTCACTGCCATCGACCGAGCCACCACTCGCCTGTGCAGTCATCATAATAATCAACCCCATTACCGTCCCCATCATGCCAAAAGCGGGCGCATAAGACGCCATATTATGAAATACATCTTGGCACTGAATATGGCGTAACTGAATATTTTGCTGATTATTATGCAGACTAGCAAGCAACTGTGCCTCATCCTGATAAATCATCACTTGAGTCAAAGCAAAGCGCAAAAACGGATCACTGACCTCCTCAATATGCGGCTCAAGGGTCAAAATCCCCTGCTTGTGGGATAAATGGCTCAACTCACCAATTTCCTCAATCATCTGCTGCACCGAAGCTGGCTCAGCCGCAAACACCTTCACAAACCCGTTCAACACACACCTTAACTGCGAGAGCGGATAGTTGATTAACACCGCCGCCAAGGTTCCACCCAAAACCACCACCAAACCTTGCCAATTAAAAAACGCCGCAATAATCCGCCCGGCCTCATAATCAACCATACTTAGTAAAATAATAATCAAACCAAATAACAGTCCGATAATCGACGCCGCTTTACTCATTTTTACTCATTAGGCTGTTTTACCTGCAAATTTATAAGCGCCTGCTGCGGATTCACAAACCACTCTGCCGTCAGCTGATTTAATTGCTCAAGGGTTAAATCCGTCACATCCAAGCGCGGGCTGATATACACATCAATCACGCCAGCTTCTCTAAGTAAGCTATTTTTAGGCCAAAACCGCCCAGCGTTATGCGTCACCAAATGCACCGGCGTCGCGCTCGCCTTCGCCAACATCGCGCCGCCTTTATTGATTTTGCCCAAAGTCCCCGTCGGAACACGCGTACCCTCAGGAAAAATAACAATCCAATTTCGATACTGCTGCAGATGCGCCTGCCCCTGCTTTAACAACTGCTTCAACGCCTTCGAACCAGCAGAACGATCAATCGCTATCGGATGCAACATCGCCAAAGTCCAACCAAAAAAAGGAATCGACAACAGCTCTTTTTTCAACACATACGATTGACGCGGCAATATTTTTTGTAACGCCAATGTCTCCCATGCTGACTCGTGATGCGCCAGCACAATCGCCGGTTGTGTTGGATCAACATACTCCAAACCATGTACCCGATAATGCAAACCACAGCTTATGCGTAACCACGCCAGCGTTGAGCGCGTCCAATACTGCAAAAATGCATAACGCCACCGATACGGCGCCAACCACAGCACCTGAGCTAAAATCGAAAACACCAACACCAGTAGGGTTCGCCCCACCTCAAACGCAATAGAACGTAACCACAACCCTACTCTCACCTTAACCACTCCTGCACAAACGCAGCCAAGTTATCAAACACCGGAACATCTTTTTCGTACCAACTGGCCAGGGTACGCTCACCTTTACCGGTTCTCACCAAATGCGGCCTCATACCGGCACCCCGTGCGGCTTGCACATCGGCCAAGGTATCGCCCACCATCGGACAACCGACAAGTGACGTATGATAACGCTGCGCAATCGCCCGCAACATCCCATCCAACGGTTTACGGCATACCGAACCGCAATCGCCTAAATACGGCGAATAACTCAACCAATCAACGCGCCCGCCCAGCGGCGCCAATAAACGCTGCATTTTTTGATGCATCGCACTTAAAGTGGCGCGATCATAATACCCGCGCTTAATCCCCGACTGATTAGTCGCCACTGCCACCGTCCAACCGGCCTGATATAATTGCGCAATCGCCTCTAAACTACCTGCAATCGGCTGCCATTCATCAACACTTTTAATAAACGCATCTGAGTCATGGTTAATCACGCCATCGCGATCTAATACAATGATTTTTTTTAACATATGGATTCAACTTGAACATCATAGAAAGTGTGTATTAGCAGGCCTGCTAATACACACACAGCGAACTACGCCGCCGACAAACGTGAAATATCGGCGACCGCCATAAAGAGTTGGTAGATTTGATTGAGTAACGCCAAACGATTACGTCTCACCGCGTCGTTCTCAGCCATGACCATCACCTGATCGAAGAAAGCATCCACCGGCTCACGCACCTGCGCCAAAGTAATTAACGCATTAGCATAATCGCGCCCAGCAATCAAATGGCTTACCTGCTCGCGCAGCTGATCGAGTTTTAACCATAACGCTCGCTCCGCCTCTAACTCAAACAAATCGGCATCGATTTCTTCCGGCCACGCCCCTTCCACTTTTTTCAAAATATTCTGAATGCGTTTATGTGCCGCCGTTAAACTCTCAACCCCCGGCAGTTGCGCAAACACCTTCACCGCTTCAATGCGTTTAGAGAAATCAATCGGATGCGCTGGACGACACACCCGCACCGCCTCAAACGCTTGCGCGCTAATCCCTTGATCAGCGTAATACGCCTTCAAGCGACCAATAATAAAATCATAAATCGACTCCACTAACTCAGGCGAAAACACCACTTGCGAATGCAGCTTCAAACTGGACTCGATTAACAGATGCAAATCCAAATCCAGCTCTTTTTCAATCATAATCCGCATGATGCCTAACGCCGCACGACGCAACGCAAACGGGTCTTTATCACCGCTCGGTACTTCACCAATACCAAAAATACCGGTAATGGTATCTAACTTATCGGCCAAAGCTAAGGATTGCGCCAACTCATTATTGGGCAAACTGTCACCGGCAAAACGTGGCTGATACTGTTGATCTAAACTGTCGGCCACCAATATATGCTCATTTTCTGCCAGCGCGTAATAACGCCCCATCACCCCCTGTAACTCAGGGAACTCGCCCACCATCAACGTCATCAAATCGCACTTAGACAAGCGCGCCGCGCGCTCGGCCAACTCCGAAGGCACTCCTAACGGACGGGCGATTTTCACCGCCAAGGTTTCTAAGCGCTCAACCTTGTCATACAAAGTGCCGAGTTTTTGTTGAAACACCACCGTTTTCAAACTGGGTAAAAAATCATCCAACGGCTGCTTACGATCCTGATTCCAGAAAAATTTCGCATCTGCCAAACGCGGACGAATCACCCGCTCATTACCTGAAATCACCGACTCAGGACGCGAGCTTTCGATATTGCTAATCGTAATAAATTTGGGCAATAAACGCCCCTCGGCATCACGCAAATGGAAAAATTTTTGATGACCTTTCATCGCAGAAATTAAACATTCCGGCGGCACACTCAAAAAATCCTCATCAAAGCTGCCCATTACCGCAACCGGCCATTCATTCAACGCCGTAACCTCATCTAACAACGCCTCGTCTATTTCCGCCACGGCCGACACACTCGCCGCCGCCTGCAAAACCTGATGACGAATTAGCGCGCGTCTTTCGGAAAAATCAGCTATAACATAACCTTGTTTTTTCAACACAGCCGCATAATCGCAAGCGGCACCAACTGTTATTTCTTCGGGTGCATGAAAACGGTGGCCTCGGGTCACATTCGACGCAGCTTTACCTAAAATCGTAGCAGGAACCACCTTCTCCCCCAACAACATCAACACCCAATGCACCGGACGCACAAACTCAACATTCGAACTGCCCCAACGCATTCTTTTCGGCACGGGTAGTTTTGCTAAAGCCGCATCGACCAGGCCTGGTAATAAATCCCGTGTTGCCTGACCTGTAACCGCTTGCTCATACGCCATCCAAACGCCCTTATCGGTTTCGACCTCCATCAAATCGGCTACGGTTACTCCGCAAGAACGCGCAAACCCTTCCAACGCCTTGCTTGGATTGCCGTTTTCGTCAAACGCGGCTTTTTTAGCCGGTCCACGACGTTCGACACGTTTGTCCGCTTGCGCAAGCGCAACCTGCTCAATCCACACCGCTAAACGACGTGGCGCGGCATAGATATGTACCTTACCATAGGCTAAGTCGGCTTGATTTAATCCGTTTTCAATGCCCTGTGCCAGCGATTCGGACAAACTGTTCAGTGCCTTAGGCGGCAACTCTTCCGTACCAATTTCAACTAAAAAATCTGCTGCACTCACCCGTTCTTCTCCTGTGTTTCTTTAACCAGCGGGAACCCTAAAGCTTCACGCCCGGCATAGTAAGCCTCCGCAACGGCACGCGCCATCGTTCTCACGCGCCCGATAAAACGCGCGCGCTCAGTGACACTTATCGCATGACGTGCGTCTAATAAATTAAAGGTATGAGAGGCTTTTAAGACTTGTTCATAAGCCGGTAAGGGTAATTTGGCTTCAATTAATTGCGTAAAAGCTTGTTCACACTCGCCAAACTGACGGAACAGCACGTCGGTATTAGCATATTCGAAATTATAGGTGGACATTTCGACTTCATTTTGATGAAACACATCGCCATAGGTCACTTTTCCACCCGGGCCATCAACCCAGGTTAAATCGTACACGCTATTCACGCCTTGCAAATACATGGCAATGCGTTCTAAACCATAGGTAATCTCACCGGTGACCGGACGACACTCTAAGCCGCCAACCTGCTGAAAATAGGTAAACTGTGTTACCTCCATGCCATTCAGCCACACCTCCCAACCTAAGCCCCAAGCGCCTAAAGTCGGCGACTCCCAGTTATCCTCAACAAACCGAATATCATGCTCCAGCGGATCAAGGCCCAGCATTTTTAACGAATCCAAATACAACTGCTGGATATTCTCCGGTGACGGTTTTAACATGACTTGAAACTGGTAGTAGTGCTGAAGACGATTAGGGTTTTCGCCATAACGCCCATCGGTCGGGCGACGACTGGGCTGTACATACGCGGCGCGCCAAGGCTCTGGACCTATCGCACGTAAAAACGTAGCCGGATGAAAGGTTCCCGCCCCCATTTCGTTATCGTAAGGTTGCATCACCACGCAACCCTGCTCCGCCCAATAGGACTGCAAGCGTTGAATTAACCCCTGAAAGGTATAAATATCGGCTTGACGCTCATGAGAATTTGACACAAAAAAACCTCTACACAATAATGTCCGCTTAGCGGCCTTCGCCAAACGAACCAAGCGAGTTAACAAAAAATTTTTCAGATTATACCTTGTGCGTCTGCCTACGTCAGGGGGCAGGCCAAAATAACCACAAAATTCCTCAGTTGCGCCCACCGCGCAACCCATAACCCGATAAAGGAAAACCATGCCAGTTCATCTACTCGATACCAGCGGATTAAAGTGCCCAATGCCAGTAATAAAATTACAACAAGCCATGCGCCAACTGCGCGCAAACGAACAAATTGAAATTATTTGCACCGACCCCGGCGCACTCAAAGACATCCAAAGCTGGTGCAAAATCAACAAACATCACTTTATCTCCCAGCGCAGCGAAAATGAGCGCCTTTATCTGCGCGTCCAACACAAGGACGACAACCCCGACAACACCTAATCTAGGCACAAAACTTGCTCGATTTGTCCTAATCAACAACCGACTTAAGCGCGCTTTTTGTGCCAATTCATTTCCAATAAAACGACGTGTTGGTTATAATCAAGCGCAAAAATGGGCGCGAGCGCTCCAACGTAAAGGAATTAAGCGGCATGACAAACCACATTCGCATCAAACACTATTCAACACGACTGCTACAAGCAGGCCTGCTAAGCTGGCTCAGTCTACAAGCCATTCCGGCCCAAGCCGACCTCAACACCCAAGCCATTGCGCTACCGAATCCAACCCAGACCCCGCGTGCCAGCGCAGAACCCCAAACGCAACTTGAACGATTCGAATTTACCATTGGCCGCAACCAAACGCTTAGCCACGCCCTAGAGCACGCCGAACTCTCGCCGCAACTGGCCTATCAAATCAGTCGCCTTGACCAAGCGCAACACTTCACGCGCCTACGTGTCGGCGACAAAATTGTGCTGTGGCGCGATACCGACAAGCAACTACACAAACTGGACCTTAAAAAATCCCCCACGCTCAGCTACCACCTCGAAACCACCGAAGACGGCTTTCGCATTTATGAACAACACAAACCGATCGATTACCGCATACGCATGGCCTCAGCCACGATTAGCGACTCGTTCTACCTCGCTGGCGAACGCGCCGGTTTAAGTGCGCGTACCATTATGAATTTGGCTGACCTATTCGGCTGGGAAGTAGATTTCGTCCGCGAACTGCGCGAAGGCGATCAGTTCAAAATCATCTACCAACAACGCTATCTCAATGGTGAATATTTAGGCGATGGTGATATACTCGCCGCCGAATTAAGCCTCGGCAACGGTCAACGTACCGTGAAAGCCTTCCAACTGGTTGTTGATGGCAAAAAAATCGGCTACTTCAATGAAAAGGGCGAAAATCTACGTAAAGCGTTTATGCGCAACCCAATCAACTATGTTCGCATCAGCTCGCGCTTTCAACGCAATCGCTACCACCCAGTACTTAAAGAATTACGCGATCACAAAGGCGTTGACTATGCGGCCCCCACCGGCACCCCAGTGTATGCAGCTGGCGATGGCATCGTCGCCTTTCGCGGCTGGCGCGGCGGCTATGGCAATAAAATCAAACTTAAACACGCCGGACGCTATGAAACCGTATATGGTCACTTTTCGCGTTTTGGCAAATTTAAACAAGGCCAAAGTGTCAAGCAAGGCGATATTATTGGCTATGTTGGCATGACCGGCCTCGCAACTGGCCCGCATCTGCATTACGAATTCCGCATCAACGGCCAGCACCAAGACCCACTGAAAGTAAAATTCCCTGATGCAAATCCGGTTCAAGCCCAACACAAACAAGCTTTTGAACAGTATGCCGCCGTAATGACCAGCCAACTTATGCGCATTGATCCAAACAACACGCAACTGGCGGCTAAGTTTGAGTAACCACAAGTGAAACCAACCTACTATATCGGCTTAATGTCTGGCACCAGTGCTGATGCGATTGATACGGCACTGGTGGCCTTTGAGGCTGAAAAAATACACCTAATAGACTTTATCAGCCCTGCGCTCCCGGCCACATTCCAGCAACAACTTGGCGAACTTAACCAACAACCGCAACTCTCCCTCCACCAACTTTGCACACTACACGCACAACTCGGACAAGCCTTCGCCGATACCGCACAACAAATGATACAACGCCACCCCAACCTCGCAATTCGCGCGATTGGCAGCCATGGCCAAACACTCTATCATGCACCCGACATCGGCATGAGCCTGCAACTAGGCCACCCAGCGCTCATCGCCAAACACTGCGCGCTACCCACCGCCGCCGACTTTCGTATTGATGACATGGCACTTGGCGGCCAAGGCGCGCCTCTCGCTCCGGTGTTTCACCGCCAGCTTTTTCCTCACCTGCCACGCCCACACGTTTTGGTTAATATCGGCGGCATTGCCAACATCAGCTTAATTCATCACGACACCGTGCTAGGGTACGACACTGGCCCTGGCAACGCCCTAATGGACGAAGTATGTCGGCACCATTTCGCCTGCGACTACGACAAAGCAGGCGCTCTAGCCGCACAAGCCCAACCCGATGCCGCGTTACTTCAACACCTGCTTGCGCATCCTTATTTCCAACAACGTCCTCCCAAAAGCACCGGACGCGACTTATTTAACCAAACGTGGCTTGCCGCCTATCTAAAGCAAGGCCTTGACCCACTCACCCTACTCTCCACGCTCAACCAATTTAGTGTAGAAAGCCTCGCCCGTGCTCTCGAACAGCACACACTCCCACACCATACCCCTTGCATCATATGCGGTGGTGGCGCTTACAACACCACCCTACTGCAACGCCTACAAACCCGACTTCCCTCTTTACGCATTCAAACCAGCCTCGATTATGCTATCGAGCCCAATGCGATTGAAGCCATGATGTGCGCTTGGCTCGCCCACCAACGCGTTAATGAACGCCCGATTGATTTACGCCTAATTACCGGCTCACAGCGCCCGGCGATTCTTGGCGGCTTATGGCAACCCTAAAACACACGGCTTGAAGACATCCAACTGTCGTGAAGCAAAAATAAATGAGCCATAAACCAAAGTGAAGGTAAGTGCTTGAAAAAGCAGGCTCTTACGAGCCTGAAAACCCAAAAGGGCTACGAGGATACTAAAGAAGGAGACAGCCTCGCTCACGGGTATCGAGCGAGACAAATAGCGCGGTTACATCAAATCAAAGCTCTTGGTAATTCCTACCACTAACTGGCCATTATCCTTTGCCTGCCCTGAACTGCTGCTATAACCCGATGCCTCCTTACTCGAATGGATATAGGCAATACTCACATCCGTACCAGCGGCGATTTCTGTGCCATAACCCACCTCAATCCAAGTATGTTCCACCGCTTTATCACCATAGCTGGCACGCGGAATAAAACCATCACCACGCCCCCAAGTTGCATAGGCTCCGGCATATTCCACATTCAACGTTAATATATTGTAATCCTCATCCGTGGTACCGCCGCTCGCCGTTGGCTTCATTTTCGCGTGCTTACCTATGTCATAACCGACACTAAACGGACCATAACCCAATGAAAAATTTAACTCCTGATACGAGGTATCCCAAGCATTTGCATCTTTTGTGACATCTTTACCATAGTTATACAAGGTCACGCCCGCACCCAACGACACGCCAGAAAATTCACCCGACCAACCACCATAAATATCGTACTCAATATCCGAATTTTCTTTACCTTTCGCGCCAACGGTCGAACCCCATACTCCGACATAAAATCCAGAATCGTATGCATAATCCAAACCGCCCTGTGCCGCGGGAGAATTACCATTTTGCTGAATACCGCGGAAAATATACTGAGACACCACGCCAATATTTGCACTGACCCCAGCTTGCGCTGACACCGGCATTAAGGCGATGGTAGACGAACCGGCAATAGCCATAGAAAGAAGCAGAGTTTTAAGTTTAGCTGTGTGTTTCATTTGTCGCATCCTTGTTTAAGAGTAAAACGAATCGAAATTCACCTAAACAATAACAAGCAAGATGCCAATAAATAAATAAACCAATAAAAATCAATATTTTAACTTAAATATTATAACAAAAACCCATTAAAAACCTCACCAAAAGCACCAAAAATAACTATTATTGCACCATTTTAATACAAGCCTCTAATCTTTCCGACTCCTGTTGTAAAAAAAGCTGCAACCGCTGCTCTAACTCACGAAAATGTTGCACATACGCCTGCCCCAGCGCCGTTAAATGCGTGCCGCCGCCGCTTTTCCCCCCTTTTTCACTGGTCACTAACGGCGCTTGCGCCAATCGGTTCAAATCCTCTACCAGTTTCCATGCTTTTTTATACGACATTCCCATCTGCTTCGCCGCTTGATTAATGGAACCACAACGCGCAATATGCTCCAACAAGGTAATTCGACCGATACCCAAATAACCCTTACCCTGCTCGGCCACCAACCAAAAACGCGCATGAATTAAAGCCGAATACGCCTCACCCGGCAATTTCTCTTGCCCTACCACTGGCATAGACCGACTACTTTCACTCCCCATGACACTCCCCTTGTTTTACTAATCAAATTCCCCCCCTTGCACACAGCCAAACAAAGCTTTATTTTTACGCGGCCCTTTACCCAGCCCCACCCCAACGGCATCCTTTTTTCTTTCGCAGCCTAAGTCGTGCAAAGGACTCAAAATAGTTATAAAATGTTAATTAAACTTTTATATTATCCCCTCAGGTCAAAATCATGTCCCAATCCTGTCGTTACCGCGAAGACACGGCGCAAAGCAATCAAATCGCGCGCAAAACCTTAGCAAAACTTGAACGTTTAGCGCTACCGGCCAATCCAATACATTTCTCCCTGCTTTATGAACAAGCGAGCCAAATAGACGCTGAAATTGCCCAGCAAGTTGAACAGCTTCTCGCCCAAGAAGATTACAACCTAAAGACCGCGCGTCCGTTATTTATCACCCTGCTGACCCGTATTCTACAGAACCAAACCCCGACTGAAGAAATCAGTCAACTGATTCAACACCTGCTACAACATTTAGATGACTGGCACCAAGACGCACGTGCGCAACAAAGCGCCCTCAATCAAAACTTACAATGTCTGCAACAGTGTAAAACGCCGCAAGAAATAAACACCTGCCTGCAAACTACGATTTTGCCACCCATTAACCACATTCAACAGCACACCGAACAACTCTCTGGCCAGCTACAAAGCGCCGCCGAAGTTATTCGCCAACTCAAACAAGAACTCGAACAAGCGACAAGCTTGTCCAAAACCGATTCGCTAACCAACATCGCCAACCGCCGCGGCTACGACGAACAGCTGCGCCAGTTTATCAAGCAAGCACAACAAAAAAGCCAGACTTTTGCCATGCTACTGCTCGACCTTGACCATTTTAAACAAGTCAACGATCGTTTTGGTCACCTCGTCGGCGACAGCGCCCTACGCTATATCGCCAAGGTACTGTCCCAACAAATACGCGAAAACGATGCCCTCGCTCGCCTTGGCGGAGAAGAATTCGTTATTCTACTCGCCGATGTACGCTATGACCAAGCCATGAAGGTCGCCGAATCGATACGCAAACAAATCCAAGCCAAATCCCTACGGGTCAAAGGCCAACAACAATCGCTCAGCTTTACCATTTCCATCGGCGTCGCCATTTACCAAATGGGCGAAGACGGCGATAAACTATTTGAGCGCGCCGACAAAGCCCTATACCAAGCAAAACAAACCGGACGCAATCGCGTATGCGCCGAACCGCTAAGCTAAGCGATGGCCACATCAATCCCCGTCAACTTAATTAATGGCCCGCTCGGTGCTGGCAAAACCAGCCTTATTCACCAACTACTGCGCCAAAAACCGGCTGGCGAAGTCTGGGCACTGCTGATCAACGAATTCGGCGCACTCGGCATCGACGCTCACCTGATTGCACCAGACGAACGCCTGTATATCAAACAACTCGCTGGCGGCTGTATTTGCTGCACGGTAAAACAAGACCTAGAGCAAGCGCTACAACGTCTCATTGAATTGCGTCCCGATCGCTTATTGGTCGAACCAACCGGCCTAAGCGAACCCGACAGCCTAGCCGACCTGTTTTTAACCCCCGCATTAAAACCTCACTACCAACTACAAACCCTGGTCACTATTTTCGACAGCGCCGACACCTGCCTGCATGAACTGCGCGAACTCAATATCATGCGCAACCTTGTGCAAATAGCCGATATTATCCTGCTTAACAAAACAGATTTAGCGACGAGCGCCCACCTTGATGCCCTGCATCAACTAGTCAGTGCAATCTATCCACCCAAAACCGCAATTCATCTGACTCAGCAGGCCTGGTTAGACTATGCAAGCCTATGTCAGCCGCATCAAAGCACCTTACGCATTGGCGCACAGCTCAACACCAAACCGGCACTCCGACTACGCCAATCGGCGCACCACCACCCCGCCGCCGCGCTTGACCTTCCACTTACCGATGGCTTATTACAACGCACGCACTATCAAGCACTGGATGCTCAAACCTATGGCTGGTTATTTGACAGTGGACAATGCTTTGATTGGCAAGGCTTACAAAGCCTATTGCAGACGCTGCACAGCAACCAAGGCGTGTTACGAGCAAAAGGCCTGTTTCGCGTTGGCAACAGCTGGATGCTTTTTCAATGGACGCCAACACAACTCACGCGGGAATTGGTATCCTACCGCAAAGACAGTCGCATTGAATTAATTTTGCGCCAATCAACAACGCTCGACTTAGCACAATTTGAGCAAGCATTACTTAACACGCAACTCACACAGTACAACGAACAAATCGAATAATACGCAACACACCACCGCCATCACTAACACCCCATAAAAAAATTTTTAGTCGCTCGCTTAACACATAACCCACAAACTTATCCACAAGCTGAGCCGATGATTTACAAGGTTTTGAGTCCTATTTCTTTCCCACACTAAAGGCTGTGCCTGTGAAAAACTTAGCCAAAATAGCGCTTGCAGCCACCGCTAAAATTTACTATATTTAGTTTCCTGTTTACAATCGCCAACTACATATAGTGGTCGATTCATTTCAAAACACAACATTTTTATCTAAAAAACTTAACTACAAAGGTGAGTATTGATTGCTAACCAACTGAAAAATTTAGCGATTCCCTTTTAACTTAAGCCCAACCCACACCATTTTATACACAGATAAAAGTAGGCGACCATGACAAACAACACACAACGCAACCAATCTCATCTCCACGTCACCAAGCGCGATGGTCGCCAAGAACCCATCGACTTAGAAAAAATTCATCGCGTCATTACGTGGGCCGCCGAAGGATTAGAAAACGTTTCCGTGTCAGAGGTCGAACTCCGCTCCCACATCCAGTTTTACGACGGAATCAAAACCGCCGATATTCATGAAACCATTATTAAATCAGCCGCCGACCTGATTTCCGAACACGCGCCAGATTATCAACATCTATCGGCGCGTCTCGCCATTTTCCATTTACGCAAAAAAGCATTTGGGCGTTTTACGCCCCCATCCTTGTTCGAACAAATCAATAAAATGGTGCGCGCTGGTCGTTATGATGCGCAACTGCTTGAGGCTTACAGCAAAGCTGAAATTGACGAACTCAACGAC
The DNA here is from genome assembly GCA_034005865.1 of Thiomicrospira sp. GTDB lineage: Bacteria > Pseudomonadota > Gammaproteobacteria > Thiomicrospirales > Thiomicrospiraceae > Thiomicrospira. The sequence goes on from JAVETW010000012.1 coordinate 26,751, forward strand.
TATATTTGCCATGACCGCGACCTCACCTTCAGCTATGCCGCCGTGAAGCAACTCGAAGGCAAATACCTTGTGCAAAACCGCGTCACCGGGGAAATTTACGAAAGCCCGCAATTTATTTATATGCTAATACCCATGTGCCTATTCGCCCACTATCCGAGCGATACGCGTTTAAGCCTAATAAAACGCTTTTATGATTCAGCCTCGCTGTTTAAATTATCACTGCCGACACCGATTATGTCTGGCGTACGAACCCCTACGCGCCAATTCAGCTCTTGCGTACTCATCGAATGCGGCGACTCGTTGGACTCTATCAACGCCACCTCCTCATCGATTGTGAAATATGTTTCACAGCGTGCCGGTATCGGCGTTAATATTGGGCGTATTCGTGCGATTGGTAGCCCGATTCGCGGCGGTGAAGCCTACCACACCGGCATGATTCCGTTTATTAAACATTTCCAAACTGCGGTAAAATCCTGTTCACAAGGTGGCGTTCGCGGTGGCGCAGCTACCTTGTTCTACCCAATCTGGCATTTAGAAGTTGAATCACTGCTGGTACTAAAAAACAACCGTGGCGTCGAAGAAAACCGCGCCCGCCACTTAGACTACGGCGTGCAAATCAACAAACTCATGTATCAACGCATGATCGAAGGCGGCATGATTACGTTGTTTAGTCCATCAGACGTACCCGGTCTATACGATGCGTTTTTCGAAAACCAAGACGAATTCGAGCGCTTATACAAACTGTACGAAGCCGACCCAGCAATTCGCAAAAAAAGCCTCAAAGCACTCGACTTGTTCACCCAGTTAGCACAAGAACGTGCGCAAACCGGGCGTATTTACCTGCAAAACGTCGATCATTGCAATACTCACAGCCCGTTTGATCCGCACGTTGCGCCGATTCGCCAATCCAACCTATGCTTAGAAATTGCCCTGCCGACCAAGCCGCTGGATACGGTTGATGACCTGAACGGCGAAATCGCGCTATGCACCCTATCAGCGTTTAATCTGGGTGCGATTGAACAACTCGACGAACTCGAAGAAATGGCCGAATTAATTGTACGCGCACTCGACAGTCTGCTCGATTACCAAGACTACCCGATTGCGGCCGCGCAAAAAGCCTCTATGGCGCGCCGCACCCTCGGCGTTGGCGTAACCAACCTCGCCTACTATTTGGCCAAGCATCATGTACGCTATTCCGATGGCTCCGCAAATGCGCTGGTACACCGCACGTTTGAAGCGATTCAATACTACCTACTCAAAGCCTCAAACAAACTGGCACAAGAATTCGGTGCCTGCAGTCTATTTAACGAAACCCGCTACGCACAAGGCATTCTCCCTATCGACACCTATAAAAAAGATCTCGATGATGTGTGTAACGAACCACTCCACTACGACTGGGAAACCCTGCGTACACAGATAAAAACGGACGGACTGCGCAACTCGACACTGACCGCGCTGATGCCCTGTGAAACCTCATCGCAAATCACCAACTCAACCAACGGCATTGAACCGCCACGCGGTTTCATCTCGGTCAAAACTTCAAAAGACGGAATCTTAAAACAAGTCGTTCCGGGCTTTAAAGACGTACGTGACCACTATGAGCTGCTATGGCAAATCCCAAACAACAAAGGCTATTTGCAACTGGTTGGCATTATGCAAAAGTTTGTTGACCAAGCCATTTCAGCCAACACCAATTACGATCCAGCAAAATTTGAAGATGAGCGCGTACCAATTAAGCTGATTCTCCAAGACCTACTTTATGCGTATAAACTTGGCGTCAAAACGCTGTATTACCATAATACCCGTGATGGCGCAAACGAAAGCCACGACGACGACGGTTGCGCAGGCGGTGCGTGTAAATTATAAAACGCACGCACAGAATTGATTGAATAAAAGACCACCTTATCAGGTGGTTTGGTTTATAATTTATTGATAAATATTATCATTACGGAAAATAAAACCCATGAGCTGCCAAGAAAAAATGACCTATTCCACGTTTTGTCGCACACAAAATGATGCGCTCAAAGAACCGATGTTTTTTGGTCAAAACGTCAACGTTGCCCGTTATGATCAACAAAAATACCCCATTTTTGAAAAGCTCATTGAAAAGCAACTCAGTTTCTTTTGGCGTCCGGAAGAAGTAGACCTATCCACCGATCGTGGCCAGTTTGCCGCTTTACCGGATAACGAAAAGCATATTTTCTTGAGCAATTTAAAATACCAAACCCTACTCGACTCGGTACAAGGGCGTTCCCCCAACGTTGCGCTTCTTCCGTTAGTATCGATTCCCGAGTTAGAAACCTGGATTGAAACTTGGTCCTTCTCCGAAACCATCCATAGCCGATCATATACACACATTATTCGCAATATCGTCACCGATCCAAGCTTGGTATTTAACGATATCGTCACCAACGAAGAAATCGTTAAGCGCGCTATTAGCGTAACCGAACACTATGACCAACTGATTTTTTTAACCAATACGCTGTATGCCAAAGCGATCGACTTGGACAAAGACCCTGTCTTTCGTAAACAAATCAAAACTGCGCTCTATCTCACGCTAGTATCGGTCAATGTGTTAGAAGCGATTCGGTTTTATGTTTCGTTTGCCTGTAGTTTTTCGTTTGCCGAACGCTCGTTAATGGAAGGTAATGCAAAAATTATCCGCTTAATTGCACGCGATGAAGCCTTGCACCTGTCTGGCACACAACACATGATTAATTTATTGCGTAGCGGTGAAGACGATGCCGAAATGGCGCAGATTGCCGCCGAGCAAGAACAAGCGGTGATTAAAATCTTTAAAGATGCCGCCGAACAGGAAAAGCAATGGGCAGCGTATCTATTTAAAGACGGTTCCATGATTGGCCTTAACACCAATATTTTGCAAGACTATGTAGAATACATCACCAATGTACGTCTCAAAGCATTAAACCTTGCCCCCTTATTTGCCAACAAATCCAACCCATTACCTTGGATGAACAACTGGTTAGTCAGCGACAATGTGCAAGTTGCACCACAAGAGTCTGAAATCAGCTCCTACCGTGTTGGTCAAGTCAATGCCAGCGTCAGCGCCGAAGATTTCGACAACTTCTCACTGTAACAGCAAATCAGTGTGTATTAGCAGGCCTGCTAATACACACACTCACCCCTAACCGACAACTCGATTAAATTGGCTTAACCTCGTCTTATTCTAGGGTCTATTATCCCTTCATTTTTGCACCACACAGACACGAAGCCACGAAAACTTTTAAGTATTTTCTAAGCATTAAGCTATTGATTTTTAGACACTTGTTTGTATTAGACATTAACCAAGACTTTACTTATCAATCAGTTAGATCGCAATATCAACCGCCTTTAGGCGTGCCAGTCTTCATAAGATCGCCGCCCCTAACAACGAAAAAAGCCCGTCGTCATGGAGGCTATAAATCGAGCCCCCTTACTACCCCACCACACTACGCCCGCCGTCTAACTGCAGCACCGTTGCGGTTACATACGGATTATCCATTAAAAAACGTACCGCCTGCCAGACCACATCGGCACCGGGCTCAATCCCCAACGCCGTTTTAGCCAAACGTGCTTGCCGATAGTCTGGCGAATCGTGCGGATGAAACATAATCAACCCCGGTTGAATATCGTTTACCTTCACCAACGGCGCATACTTCGCTGCAAAAGAACGACTCAAACTTTGCAGGCCTGCCTTCGTCGCCAAATACGCACTATAGTCTGCACTGCCATAACGCAACGCATCATCGCTAATCGAAATAATATCGCGCAGCCCGTCTGGGTTAGCGTGAAATAACGAATAGCAGGCCTGATTCAACTCAAACGGGGTGCGCATATGCACGCGATATAACGCATCAAAGCCCGCGTTATCCAGCGCGCTATCCGGCGTCCACAAGGAGGCATTATGGATTAAGGCTCGTAAACTCCCCACTTGCTGCTGCAGGCGCACCATCAACTCCGACACGGCATTGGGCTGTAAAAAATCCACTTCAAATCCCAACGCGCCCTGCGCCTTGAGCGCCGCGACTTCGGCGTGTGCTTGACGGTAAGTAAACACCACCGGATAACGCCCCAGCTGCAAAAAACGCTGTGCCAAATGGTAGCCGATACGTTGACCCGCGCCGCTAATCAACACGGCCTGCTCTAAACGCTCACTCATGTGCGCCGCCGTCCTGCTGCAACAACAAACGTTGCGATACCTCCAACTCAATCGCTCGTCCGCTTTGTTGTTGCATCCGCTGTTGCACCTGACGCAATAACGCTGGGGTTATCGGCTCAGAGGCCAACACATCAACCCATACTTTCGCCGCGCCTTCCTCCAACAAAGCAACATTGGTCACCTCGACACGCATCGCCGCGTCCTGCGCCCAATCCACCGCCTGCATCTGCTGCATAAATTGATTTTTCTGTAATAAGTCATAAAACGACACCATCAACGGAATCGTAATCAACGCCATTAACACAAAAATATAACTCACCCCTTTTTTGGCACGCGTCAACGGCGAATAACCCAATACAATAAACGTTATCGCTGCCGCCAAGGTGATACCAACCAAGTTCGTCAAAAACAATAAAAACGAACCTATCACAATATCCATATCGCCCCAACCTAAGCCGATACCGGTGACACTTAAAGGCGGAATCAACGCCACCGCAATCGCCACGCCGGCTAAGGACTTCGCCACCTCCGAACGCGCGCTTGCATAAGCACCAGCAATACCCGACACCACCGCCACCATTAAATCCAGTACATTCGGATTTAAACGCGCCTCAATTTCCGGTGTCAGCGTATGCAACGGCATCATCCACGTAAACAACATCGCCACCAGCAAAGCCACCAAACTCCCCCAAAAAATCGACTTTAACGCGCTAAACATCAGATTATTTTCATAGCGCACCACGCCCATCGACAACGAAATAATGGGGGACATAAGTGGCGCTAAAATCATCGCACCGATAATCACTGGCGCCGAACTCATAAACAACCCCGTCGCCGCCAACAACGTACTTAACACCATCAATACAATATAGCTTTCGCTAAATTGCGCACCCGCACGCAAACTGACAAATACATCCTTAAAATCATCATCACTGGCACGCGGAAAAAACGACAAAGGCTTAGATAACAGTGCGCTAGTGAGCTCGCCTTGGGGTAAGGCTTGTACGCGTACGGTATCTTTATCAGCGCTGCTGTCCGCCCCTTTGCTCTCCAAACCGCTTAAATCGCCAAACCCTCGCCCCAAGTGAACCCGAATTGACAAAGGGCATATCTGCAAAGACAGTTGATTTGCCGTCAAATTTTCTCCATCCAAACGATACGCCATATCGCGACCGCCAGAGGTAATGGTCAAGGTACCGGTTTTAATGACCCCCACCGTTTTTGACACATCCTGCATCCGAAAACGGCGCACAAAAAACACAACGAATAAAAAAGTTAAATAACTCAACAGACTGCGCGGTGCCAGTACAAACGCACTCAACTTACCGTCCTGACACGACAAATCCTCACTCAATCGATTTGCCCCCAATGCACGACTATTATGCTCCATCACCAATAACCCGGTTGCAGCGGTCTGAATTGTCTGCTCTTTCGCGGTGATTAAGCTATAACTATTAAAACGAATCTGATGCAAATTTTGCCAAAATGCGCGCACCTTTTGCCAAAAGTTCGGTTCCAACGTTTTGTTCAAACCAAACACATCGCCCACAGTCAAATGGCGCAATACCGGCACATCGTTACACAACAACACATCCATCGGAATACAACGCGCATCATCCAATGCATCTTCCAGCGCCAAATTAAGGTCTTTATTCACCCCAAAACTACGCATTGCATAAGGACAGAATTCGTTAGGTAAAATGGCCAAAGCGGGTTTAACCTCCGCTTTCAAATACACCACCAACCAAGCTTTCAGCTCTGAATCACTCAAACAGGTTAAAAACAACGTCTGCTCATCCACCGTCAAAGACTCGTTTACACTATGCACCGACAAAGGCAACGCCGACTTCTGCGCAACTAAACGCGTAATTTGATTTTCAACTTCACTTGAACAGGCTACGCCCTTTAACAACACCAAACGCTGATACATAAGGTTTCTCACGCTAACAAATAAACCCATTGTAACGACTAACACCCCAATCTGCGATAGACGATATAGCAAATTAGCAGGCCTGCTAATTTAGCGTCGCGCGCCCGAACCGCTTAATGCACGGCGCACACTGAGCCACAACAGCACGGCGATGCTAAATAACGCCGCGTTGGCGAGCGCCATGTGTAATAAGTTTTCTTCGACTAACGGCACCACCAGCGCCGTCACGACCGCCGCCGTACCCATTTGCATAAACGCTTGTAATGAGCTGGCCATTCCGCGTTTGGTTGGCAAACAATCAAACGCCAACAAACTCAGCCCCGGATTAGTCATCGAATAACCCAGCGCATACAGCACAATCGGCGTAATCACCCACCAAGCATTCACATCCGCCCACTGCTCTACCGCAAGGTTAAACAATACGCCGATGGCCGCCAGCGCTAAGGCGCTATTGATTAAGGTGGCGGTGCGAAAACGATGACTCAGCCGATGAATAATCATTGAGCCGACAAAAATACCCGCGACTACCGGTATAAAAAACTGCCAAAAATCTTGCTCATCCATCTGCAAATGGTCAAAAATCAAACTGGCCGATCCGGCAACATACACAAAAAACGCGCCGGTTAACATGCCCTGCGCCGCCACCAAACGCACAAAATGCGGATGGCGCAAACTGTGCCAGTAGGATGTCGCCAATTTCAGCGGATGAATCGATTGTTTATGTTCGGCGTTTTGGGTTTCGCCAATACGTGCGTAAAACAAGGCCACAACTACCAGCGCATAAGCCGCCAAAAAGTAAAACACCGCACGCCAACCGAAATGCACTTCCAGCCAACCGCCGATAATCGGCGCTATGGCGGGTGCGATCACAAATAACATCATCATTAACGCCATCGCTTTTTGTGCTTCGGCGCCGTGAAAATAATCCCGAATCATTGCACGGCTGGCGACCGTACCGCCCGCTACCATCAGCCCCTGAATAGCGCGACCGATAAACAACGCATCGTAACTATTCGCCAGCGCAATCCATAACGAGGCCGCCAAATATCCGCTTAAACTGAGCAGAATAATCGGTCGCCGCCCCCATTTATCGACCAATGGCCCCCATACCAAGGTGGCTAACGCAAACGCAATCAAATACACCGACAAGGTTTGCAGCAATAACGCACGCGAAATCACCAATTCCTGCTCAATCGCACGGAAAGACGGTAAATAGGTATCAATCGAAAACGGCGCAAGCATCCCGATGAGCGCCACGACCACAATTAACAATAACGGATGAACAGATGGTTTCATGCTGGCCTTTTAAACTAAATACCAATTTTAACAACCGCGACAAGACATAACGAAAACGTTATGCAAACAAGAGTTGATCATTTACTTTTAAAATTTCCTAGTGATTAACTAGGTCTTTATACTCAAATCGAGCTTTAAAAAAGGAGCGCGATCATGGGCTATGTTTTACCACTCACAACACGCGACTTAGCGGCCAAGGCGGTGACGGCAAAAGAAAAACCAAGTCAGCCCGCTAGTGTTCACGCCTTTAGCGTCAAAGAAATCGACATGATGCCCGGCGATTGGGCGGAACCCGGTTGGCCAACGCCTTACGAATTGCGCACCACGCTGCATACCTGTCGCCGTTTATGGCAACAGAATATGGACGCACTTCACCACCGCGATTGCGACCGCGAAGTCACGTTGCAAAACATTCACGTGCTGGAAAAACTGCATATTCACTTAATGGATTATTTAGTGGATGAGTAATCACACAATGAACGAGGTCAGACTAAGCGCTTTGCGTGTCCGACTTGGCCTCGTTTTTCCACTGCCGTCTCAAGTTATGGATATAAATAATCAATACAAAAAATGCGGTCGAAATCGCACCCAAAATCAATAACGTCATATTCTCTTCCGGCACGGTGTCGAGCAAAATCAACTTTCGCACAATCACCACAAACGAAATTTCCAAAAATGTCAGCGCGTAGTCAAACCCGTTGCGTACAAACAAGGCCTTCACAATCGCCAATACGATCAAGGTAAATAACGCATCAGTAAGCAAGATTTTCATCGACGCAAAGTTCAACGCGCCCTGCTCGGCAATAAACTCAAACAACTTGCTCGAAATACTGAACAAACTCGCCGCCAAATACAGCACCATAAACAAAATAAATACAAACCGTAACACCGCAACGACTTTCAACAAGCTTTGTTCACCTTCGTTTTCTAAAAACGAAAACGACCGCACAACCCAATTAGATTTGGACATGACCAACACCGACTATAAAAGGAAAGAAAAGACCGCTCGAACGAGCTCACATAAAGTGTATCAAACACTACACTACAAAAGCGCGCGCATTTAAGAAATTTTTGTGCAGTCGTTATAAAACCACAACCCTCAGGCCTAGTGATCAATAACAACGAATAACGACCCATTAGTTCTAAAGCGATGGCAATCATTTTTTCAAAATGCTTGTTTGTTATAATGCGTATCTAGCCTGCAATAGAAGATGAAATAAAGATGTCGCCCCTCCATGAATCACAAAGTGTTATTCTCGCCTTTTTCCATCACTATCTTGAACTCTTATTCGCGCAACGCAATCTTGCAGGTATTGCGGACATACTACATGAACAGATGAGCGGTTTTGGCACGGGTGCCGGTGAAGTTGCCATAAATCGCGAACAATCCATTGCACTCTATCAGCAAGATATGGCCAGCGCCCCCAATACAATTCATTACCAAATCCAGCAGCAACAGTTGCTGTGTTTGGCGCCTGATCAAGCCTATCAATTTCATGCTATCTTGCGGCTTGAAATCGAAATCCTGCAACAACAGCTAGTGTTTAACCAACTTCGCATCACCCTAGTCGCTGTCAAACAACACGGGCAATGGCAGCTAACGCATCTTCATGCATCATTTCCAACAGATGCCCATTGCGAAGACGAATCCTATCCGATTAAAGAACTCGAAGAACGCAACGCCTGGCTCGAAAAACGCATTAAAGAAAAAACCCACGCTTTGGAAGATGCGCTGGCTAAAATTAAACAGATCGCCGAAACCGATAAACTCACCGGTCTCTATAACCGCCACAATACCGACAAGCTGATACAATCCTGCATTGAACAAGCGCAACAGCTCCAGCAACATTTTTCGATTATCTTGATCGATGCTGACCATTTCAAACGGGTGAATGATCAATTTGGCCACTTGGCCGGGGATAAACTACTCGTCAGTCTCGGTCAGCAGTTACAAGCGCTTTTACGAAAAGACGACCACATTGGACGCTGGGGTGGTGAAGAATTTTTGATTATTTGCCCACATATAGCGGCATTTGAAGCCACCAAGTTGGCTGAACGTATTTGTCAAACCATTGAGCAAACCGAGTTTGATGCCATTGGCCAACAGACCCTGAGTATCGGCGTCACCCAATACCAAGTCGGTGATGATTTCGATCACCTGATCGCCCGTGCCGACCACGCTCTCTATCAAGCAAAGAATCAAGGCCGCAATCGGGTTATAACTGTCTAAAACCCGCCGAACACTAAGCCTAGTGATTAGGATAATGGCAAATTTCCGGCTTATTACTTGAAACCGCGATAATCCAAGTATGAACCACCGCTATTAAATAGATTGAAAAAAACGAAGCATATCTTGCTCTTGGCGCAGAATATGTACGATATAAACCTGTCTGAAATCGGGTGTGATGCGATAAAAAATACGACAGGGATTGATTATAAGTTGTCGATAATCCAAACTCGCCAGTTCGTTTGGCGTTGAACCCATCTCAGGAAAATCTGCCAACAACCGTGTTTTGCTGACTACAGTTTGTACCAGATTTTTCGCGGCGTTTGGGTTGTCTAGTGCAATGTAATCCGCAACAGCATCCAGCTCATCTAACGCCGTTTCTGCCCAAATTACGTCAGCCATTTATGCAGTTTCGTTTCCGCGTCAGCCTGTGATACAACGCGGCCTTGTTGAATTGCACGCTCACCACGCGCAATCCCCTCTAATAAACGCAGACGTTTTTGCTGAAACTCATAGTCTTCGACATTAACCAAATAGGCTGCAGGCCGACCTTGTTCTGTGATGAGTACCGGCTCATGTGTTGCATTTAATTCCGCCAAAATTTTGGTCGCTTGACGTTTTAACGTCGTCACCATTTCTGCTTTCATGCTTAAACCTCAAAACCTAAACAAAGTATCACTATAGTAGCACTATTGATCGCTAACTCACAACCAGGCCTAGTGGTTGGGTTTTAGGCATAAAAAACCCCGCTTTCGCGGGGTTAGGAGCATGACAGAATTAACTTAGTAACACGTTAGTGGAAATTGAGTTCGCCGTCTTCGAGTTCAACATGAATGGTTGAACCCGCAAGGAACTCGCCTTTTAAGATGCGTTGCGCCAACGGGTTTTCCAGGCGTTGCTGAATCACACGTTTGAGCGGACGCGCGCCATACACAGGATCAAACCCGGCTTCACCCATCACATCCAGCGCCGGAATCGACACATCCAGTTTAATATCCAAATCCGCCAAACGATCACGCAGGCGTTGCAGTTGGATATCGGTAATGGCACGAATTTGCGCTTTGCCAAGCGGATGAAACACCACAATATCGTCAATACGGTTGACGAATTCGGGGCGGAAATGCCCGCCAACGACTTCCATTACCGCTGACTTCATCGCGTCGTAATTATTTTCGCCCGCCAGTTCCTGAATAATCTGCGAACCCAGGTTCGAGGTCATGACAATAACGGTGTTACGAAAATCAACCGTACGGCCTTGTCCATCGGTTAAACGCCCGTCGTCCAGCACTTGTAACAGGATATTAAACACATCCGGGTGCGCTTTTTCGACCTCATCCAGCAGAATCACCGAATAGGGTTTGCGGCGCACCGCTTCGGTTAAATAACCGCCCTGCTCGTAACCGACATAACCGGGCGGCGCACCGATTAAACGCGCGACCGAGTGTTTTTCCATAAATTCAGACATATCCAAACGCACAATCGCATCCGTGCTGTCGAACAGAAAATCCGCCAAGGATTTGGTCAATTCGGTTTTCCCCACCCCTGTTGGCCCAAGGAATAAGAACGAACCGTTGGGTTTGTTCGGGTCAGACAATCCGGCGCGTGAACGACGAATCGCATCCGACACGGCTTTGACCGCTTCGTCTTGTCCGACCACTTTGGCGCTGAGGCTTTCTTCCATGCGCAACAATTTGTCGCGTTCGCCTTCCATCATGCGCGAAACCGGAATCCCCGTCCAACGCGAGACCACTTCGGCGATTTCTTCTTCGGTCACTTTGTTACGCAACAGGTGCATTTGACCGTCACCTTCGGCTTCCGAAGCCTCGGCAGTTTTGATTTTGGCTTCTAAATCCGGAATTACGCCATATTGTAATTCCGACATTTTGGCCAAATTACCTTCACGACGCGCGGCTTCCATATCGGTACGCGCCTTGTCCAACGCCTCTTTATACTGTTGCGCACCTTGCAGAGCGGCCTTGTCTTTTTTCCACACTTCATCTAGGTCGGAATATTGTTTTTCCAACTCTTTGATTTGTGTTTCTAAAATCTCCAGACGTTTTTTCGAGGCCTCGTCTTTTTCCTTTTTCAACGCCACCTGCTCCATTTTGAGCTGGATTAAACGGCGGTCAAGTTTGTCCATTTCTTCCGGTTTGGAGTCGATTTCCATCCGAATACGCGAGGCGGCTTCGTCGATTAAATCAATCGCCTTGTCCGGCAATTGACGGTCGGTGATATAACGTTGCGATAAACGCGCCGCCGCGACAATCGCCGGGTCGGTAATCGCCACGCCGTGATGCACTTCGTAACGTTCTTTTAAACCACGCAAAATCGCAATCGTGTCTTCTTCGGTTGGCTCGTCCACCAACACTTTTTGGAAACGACGCTCCAGCGCGGCATCTTTTTCGATATTGTCGCGGTATTCGTTTAACGTCGTTGCGCCGATGCAGTGCAGTTCGCCACGCGCTAACGCCGGTTTGAGCATATTGCCCGCGTCCATTGCGCCTTCGGCTTTGCCCGCGCCCACCATGGTGTGAATTTCGTCGATAAACAAAATCACCTGACCTTCGTTTTTCGACAGGTCTTTCAACACCGCTTTGAGGCGTTCTTCGAATTCACCACGATATTTCGCGCCCGCTAATAACGCGCCTAAATCGAGCGATAACACGCGTTTATTGCGCAACCCTTCCGGTACTTCGCCGTTAATAATACGTTGCGCCAGGCCTTCCACAATCGCGGTTTTACCCACACCGGGTTCACCGATTAATACCGGGTTATTTTTGGTACGGCGTTGCAGAACCTGAATCGCACGGCGGATTTCGTCATCACGCCCAATCACCGGATCGAGTTTGCCCGATTCAGCGCGTGCGGTTAAATCAATGGTATATTTCTCTAACGCTTGGCGCGTTGATTCGGCGTTTTGGTCTTGCACGCTTTCCCCTCCTCGTACTTGTTGAATCGCCTGCGCGAGTTTGCTTTCAGTCGCGCCCGCTTGTTTTAATAGCTCGGCAATTTGGTCTTTCGATTCCAACGCCGCTTGGAAAAACAGTTCACTGGAAATGTACGCATCTTTGTTTTTCTGCGCCTGTTTTTCCATTAAATTCAAAATCGCGCCGGTTTGACGCGAGATTTGCACATCGCCACCCGCGCCACTCACTTGCGGCAGGGTTTTGAGTTTGGCCTGAGCCGCTTGATTGAGCGCATTCACGTCCACTCCGGCTAAACGCAATAAATGCCCTTGATCCGGCAGCAACGCCGCCAAAATGTGTAACGGTTCGATAAATTGGTTGTCGTTAGTGACGGCTAATGATTGCGCTTGCGCCAGAGCGGATTGAAATTGTGTAGTAAACTTGTCCATCATGCTGCGTTCCCTCAGTGTTGATTAGTGGGTATATAAGACTTAGAACTCCCTTTTCAAGCAGTGTGCGCAAACTATTTTTTAATTATTTGAAATAAAACAAATTTATGGACACAACCTTCTTTATCCTTTCCAAACTGTTTTGGATAGTTGTTAGCCCAACAAACCTACTCGTAATTCTTTTCATATTAGGCACCTTGTTTTTTATTTTCAAGGCATACAACGCCGCACGACTCAGCTTAATCCCTGCTACTTTTTTAGCAGGCCTGCTAATGGTGTACCCGATTGGGGATTATATTATCCAGCCATTAGAAAAGCGCTTTGCCAAGCCGATTGAGTGGCCCTCGCACATCGATGGCATTATCGTGCTGGGTGGCGGCGAAGATCTTAAACGCTCCGTGAGTTGGCACATAGCCGAACTTGGACAAGGCGGCGACCGTTATCTGGCGGCAAAAGCCCTCGCCGACCGCTACCCAAACGCGAAGGTTATTTTTACCGGCGGCAGCGGCTTATTTTTAAACGCAACATCGGACAGCGAAGGCATGATTGCGCGCACTATTTTTGAACAACTCGATATTCACCCAAGCCGTTATATTTTAGAAACCCAGTCACGCAATACCTACGAAAACTTCTTAAATACAACGCCGTTACTCGATCCAAACGGACAGTATATGTTAGTGACATCGGCGAATCACATGCCGCGCTCAGTCGGCATTGCGCGTCGCTTTGAGTTAAACATCACACCTTATCCGGTGGATTTTCGCAGCAATCAAGGCGAGATGCGTTATGCGAATTTTAATTTTTTTGAAAATGCCGAAACCTTAGAAAAAGGCGTTAAAGAATGGCTTGGCCTGCTCGCCTACTACCTGAGCGGCAAAAGCAATGCCCTCTATCCTGCGCCGTAAAAAACCCCTTATGGCTTGAATACACACTGGTACAATTTAGCTTACTGAAAATTGTTCGCTGACCAACTTAAAAATGAAAACCGTCAACGCTGCTGATATCGCACCCCACCTAGATTTATCAGACTTAGACAGTCTGATGATTCAACATATAGCCGATAAATTTATCGCCCAATATGGTATGCGCCGCGTGAGCGATGGCCATCTTATCGCCTCAACCTCCCCCGACTCCATCGCCAGCGCACTACATGAGCTGCTGCGCACGCCACAACACGGCTTGCGCCAAGTCGTACCGATGATAAAGATGATTTCAAACGCCCTCGGCCTGCCGTTTGACGACCCGCTTTATGAATTAGAATTAAAAAAAATGGCTGACAAACAACGCCTAGCCAATCAAATAGAGTCCTTGTTTCAACAACATCAACGCACACGCATTCGGCTTAATCTTGGCGACCTATTAACACAAATCGACGCCCATGAACTCGCCGAAGCGATTCCGCTGATTGAAAGCCAACTTAACTTCCCCCATCGTCCACTACTGACCGAAGATCAAATTCTGTACCGTATCGGTCGACTTTGGCGCGACTACGCGGACAGTGAGATTGTATTAAGTCTACAACTCAATCCCGAACAGTCGGCTCAACACCAAGTCGCTGACCTCATGCAAACCGTCAATGACATGAACATCGAACAACAAGCCGAACACTGGATTGCTCAACATTTACACTCGACGCAACACGACAACTTTAACGCCTTTCTGCGCGCGTTTAACCAAGCCTCGCCGGAGCTGCAACTGGAAATAGAAAAGCGCCTCCACCCGAGCGCGCCTACCTCAGCGCCCGCGCTAACCCTCCATCAAGACACACCTATCTACCGCTTTTTTACCGACTGGCTCAAAAAAATTCTGCAGGCCTGGATTTATCATCGCTAAACCTAACAAACGCCGGATAGGGTCGGTTGATATTCATTTCTTGAACCACAGAGACACGAAGTTATTTAGGTGTTAAATCATTGATTTTTATACACTTGTTTACATTACCCACTTTAACTGAACAATCAACCTATTCAGCGATTCACTAAAACACGATTTATCAATTATTTACAGCGACATATCAACAGACCTTCGTGGTTAAAAAACCGCCACACGATAGCAAACGACTGAACAAGGTTTTATCCCCTTGCGGTTCATGGTTTAATAACCGCCACATGATAACGAGGACAAATTTATGCACGACTGGAGCGCCGGCTATGTCGCCGATATTGGCTATACCTATGGCTATTACAAAGAACTCAACCCGCTACGCATGCGCTTGGCGTTGCTCAATGCCGGTATTGAGCCACCGAAACAAGCTACCGCTTGCGAACTGGGTTTTGGTCAAGGTTTGAGTGCCGCGATTCATGCCGCCGCCAGTGAAACCCACTGGTTTGGTAATGACTTTTTACCCTCTCAAGCCGCGTTTGCACAATCCTTAGCCGAAGCCGCCGCAGTCAATGCTGAATTTACAGACGAATCCTTTGCCGAATTTTTAGCGCGCGATGATTTACCCAAATTCGACTTTATTTGTTTACACGGTGTATGGACCTGGGTATCGGAACAAAATCGCCAATTAATCATGGCGTTTATTCGCAAAAACCTCAAAGTGGGCGGTGTGGTGTATGTCAGTTACAACACCCAAATCGGCTGGGCGCAAATTATGCCGTTGCGTCGTTTAATGGTGCAACATACCCAGCGCATGGGCGCGCCGGGCGAAGGCACCGCGCAAAGCATTCGCCAAGCCTTACAGTTCGCCGACCAAGTCATGCAAACCCAACCGCTACACGCTATCACAAACGAACAAGTTGCGCCGAAATTAAAAGAATTAATCAGCCAAGACCCGCATTATCTGGCACATGAATACTTTAACCGCGATTGGCAACCGATGGATTTTGCCGACATGGCGGAATATATGGAAAGCGCTAAACTGGAGTATGCCAGCAGTGCAAGTTATCTGGACTTAATTGAAGCGATCAACCTTAACCCGCAACAGCAACATTTATTAGCCCAAATTGACGATGTGCCCTTGCGCGAAAACACGCGTGATTTCTGTGTCGATAAAAAGTTCCGTAAAGATTACTGGATAAAAGGCGCACGCAATCTGAATCCGCTGCAAACTATGGAAGCCTTACGCGCCGAACGCGTGGTGATGAGCAAACCGCGTGGCACGATTTCGTTGGTATTAGAAGGCGCATTAGGTGTTGCCGATCTCGCCGCCGATGTGTATGACCCGATTTTGGATTATTTAGCCGATTATCAACCTCACACGCTTGGCGACATAGAGCAAGCGCTCGCCGCGCACGGCAAAATCGGTTTACAAGAAATTGTGCAAGCGATGTTTATCTTCACCCATCGCGGCGAAATTCAATCGGCACAAAGTGAGCACACGATTGAGGCCGTGCGTGAAAACGCGCACAAGCTGAATCAACATTTAATGGATCGCGCGCGCGGCAGTGCCGAAGTATATTTCCTTGCCAGCCCGGTTACCGGCGGCGGTATTGAAATTTCACGTTTCCAGCAACTATTCCTACTCGCTTATCAACAAGGGTTAAATCAACCACAACAACTGGCGCAGTTTGTTTGGTCGATTCTCGAACCGATGGGCGAAGGAGTGATGAAATATGGTCGTACATTACATGGCGCAGAGGAAAGCCTAGCCGAACTGCACGAACGCGCCGCCGATTTCTTGCGTCGCGACTTAGCGATGTACCAAGGTTTGCAGTTGGTTTAAACCTTCTAACCCCCTCGCGCCCACTGAATTATATAGTAAGCGCGAAACCGCTGTTGTTGGATTACGGTGCTTGACCTCATCCAACCTCCCCCTCATCGCAATGACTAAATAAAACACAGCGATTCAACAATAAAAAAGCAGGCCTGGTGCCTGCTTTTTTATTAACGCAAAACGTGATGTGCTGCGAACTTAATCTTCGCTCACGTCTTCCGCTTTGCTCTTGTCTTTTTTGTTTTTCGCGAACGCCATGTGGGTGAAATATAAGGACACGCCCACTAACGCGATACCAATCGCGTAGTACAACAAATCAATCGGTGTGGTGGGTTTTAAATAAATCGCCGCTTCGAAAAACATCACCACCAATACTAATAAAATCACTTTGGCGAGCTTGTCTTTTAAATCGTCCAAACTGTTAATCACCAAAATTTGGCTCGCGCCATAAGCTTCTTTTGCGATGCTGAGTTTGGAGATAAATAACTCATACAGGCCTAAGGCAAAAATCAGCATAATCGCACCGATCAAAAAGCCGTCAACCGCTCCAATCACCGTACCGATCACTTTCGATTTAAGTGCCGCGCGCTGGGTGTATTCCAAGCTGTGATATTCGCCCAAATAACCCAACAAATGAAACACCTCAACCGAGGTGATATAAAACATCACAAACGCAATAATTAAACTGGCAACCACCGCCGACAACACCACCAAACGGCTATGCCACAACACGGCCTCAAAGCCTTTGACTGACTGGGGCTTGGTTTCACAGGCACCAAAGGATTGATTAATTTTATCCGCCATTTTTTTAGTCTCCCAAGGTTTCAATCGTAAAATTATGGTTGGTGTAAATACATAAATCGGCGGCAATCGTTAATGCGTTTTCCACCACCTCTTTCGCAGGCAATTCGCTATGACGCATTAAGGCTTGCGCGGCGGCATGGGCGTAACTGCCGCCCGAACCGATAGCGATAAAATCATCTTGCGGTTCAATCACATCGCCCGTGCCGGAAATCAACAACATGGTATCGGCATCAGCGACAATCATCATCGCCTCCAATTTACGCAGCGCGCGGTCGGTGCGCCAATCTTTCGCCATCTCAACGGCGGCGCGCATCAGCTGGCCATTGTGGGTTTGTAACCGCCCTTCAAAACGCTCGAATAAGGTAAACGCATCCGCCGTTGCCCCGGCAAATCCAGCCAATACCTTACCGTTATACAGGCGGCGCACTTTGCGGGCATTGCCTTTCATCACAATATGCCCCAACGTGACTTGTCCGTCGCCGCCAATCACCATTTGACCATTGCGCTTAACGCATAAAATAGTGGTGCCATAAATCGTATCCGGTTGATGTGTCATTCTGTCTCCCTTATCTAACCGTTGTTTTTTCGCGCTCGCGGATGTGCCTGATCATACACCTGCGCTAAATGCTGTAAATCGAGTTTAGTATAAATCTGCGTAGTAGACAGATTAGCATGGCCTAACAGCTCCTGCACCGCGCGTAAATCGCCGCTGGATTCTAACACATGCGTGGCGCAAGCGTGGCGCAAGCGATGTGGCGACATTTTGCTCGCCATGCCCGCCTGCTGTGCTCGCTTGTCCAGCCGAAGCTGAACCGAACGCGTAGTCAGGCGCTTGCCTTGACGATTAATAAACACCGCCTGCTCATCGGAATGAACCCATTCGGCACGTGTCTTTAACCACGCCAGCATCGCCTGCTGCGCTTGTCGCCCTACTAACGCGATGCGTTCTTTATTGCCTTTACCGAGGACTTTAATGGTGCCGGAGCTCAGTCCATCTAAACCGGGTGATAAATCTAACCCGACCAGTTCGGCCACCCGCAAGCCCGCTGAATATAACAGTTCAAACATAGCTTGATCGCGAATCCCTAGCCCCTCCTCCAGCGGCTGCTCAAGTAACTGGCGCGTTTGATCAACATCAACACTTTTGGGCAAGGGTTTGGGCTGTTTTGGCGCTTTTACCGACTTGGCCGGATTGGTTTGCACCACACCTTCGCGCAATAAAAATTGAAAAAAACTGCGCAACGCCGAAAGATGGCGCGCCATTGAACTGGCGGCCAATCCTTGGCCAACCTGTTGCATCACATAATGCTTCACATTTTGAACCGTCACAGCGGACCAATCCAAAGGTTGCGGGTCACGCATTAACACATCGTATGACCAAGATTGCTGATCATTTTTAGGCAAATAAAACGCGACAAAACTCAGTAAATCGCGCTGATAATTATCCAAGGTGTGAGCCGATTTATTCTGCGCCCGCATTTGCTGTAAAAACCGTTCAATCTGCTGCATTTTTTATTCACCACCGAGACACGAAGACACTGAGGTATTTAATATAGCTTTATCTACAAAACCACCCAAGACGACTAACCTTTTCACCTAACCCCCAATTTCAAATGATTTATTGTTAGAAAAGTTCGTGCCTTCGTGAGTCTATGGCTCAAATCTTACTAATCCAGACATTCACTCTAGCTGGACTGTCCACACTTACCCTGCCATTTCAAAACTTCACTTTTAGTATACTTCGTGTCTTCATGTCTCTGTGGTTCAACAACTCAAAACAACCGATTCAGCCTAGCCGTAATCAATTCCGCCATGATTTTCAAAAAATACGTTCCCAGATCCGGCTGGAAGCGATTCGTCGGACTACCGAGCGCCAATACCCCCCAAACCCTATCCCACCCCAACGGCAAACAACACAAAGAATCCAAATCATCCTGCTGGTGAAATAAACCGGATTTCCATTTTTCTTCAATTAATCCGCACACGGGTTTGCCCGGTTGCAAGGTTTCGCGCAAGGTTTTAACCCAATCTTGGCGCACCCCCAACTGCGTCATGCCTTGAATGCCAACACGCGGCACTTCCCAAGTCACCAGCGTGATATAGTCAACCTTAAACACATCGCGCATTTGTTCATAAAGCGCATCCACTGCCGCCTGTTCCGTTTCGGCGGCCATCATTTGCCGCGTTAATTGATGTACTTTTTGCATTAATAAACCATTATCTCCGGCAATCGACACCAACGAATCCACCTCATCTTGCAAGCGTTCTTTTTGCTCACGCAACTGCCAAACTTGACGTTCCAATAACGACACGGCGCGTCCGGTAGCCGGATGCGGAATACTCAACACATCCAATAAATATGGAAAAACATGGAAAAACTCGGGGTTATGCACCAAATAATCAGCCACGTGTTCAGCATGAATATCGCTTCGTTTAGTCATGTAATTCGCCTTCAAATACCGTCGCCACCGGCCCGGTCATCCATAAAGGTTCATCCGATTTGCCGCTCCAACGAATCACCAAATCACCGCCGGGCAACGAAACCGTCACACATTCATCGACCTTGCCCCACAAACGCAATACCGCCATCGCCGCACACGCGCCGGTGCCGCAGGCTTGTGTTTCACCCGCACCACGTTCAAATACGCGTAATTTAATATGGCCGCCATCAATTAATTGCGGAAACCCGACATTCACCCGTTGCGGGAAACGCGGATGTGATTCCAATGCCGCGCCCAAGGTTTCGACCGGCGCAACGTTAATATCGTCAAACGGCCATAACACCGCGTGCGGATTACCCATCGACACCGCGCCGATTAACCAGGCCTGGTGGTTGACATCCATGTTATAAGTCGGTGCTTGTTGATCGGCTTCAAACGGCAAAACCTTCGGATCAAAACGCGGCACACCCATATTCACCCGCACTTGGCCGTCGTCTTCCAAATACAACACAATCAAACCCGAGGCGGTTTCCACTGGAATTTCACGTTTTTGGGTTAAACCTTTGTCATACACAAAACGCGCAAAACACCGCGCGCCATTGCCGCACTGCTGCACTTCCGAACCGTCGGCATTAAAAATGCGATAACGAAAATCCGCCTGCGGCGATTGCGATTTTTCCACCACCAGCAATTGATCAAAACCAATGCCCCAATGCCGATCCGCCCAAGCCTTCACCCGACTTGGTTCAAAGGTGACTGACTGCGAAATCGCATCCACCACCATAAAATCATTGCCCAAACCGTGCATTTTAGTAAAACGTAAACCCATACTGAATTCCTAACGATAAATGACTCACAACCACCAGGCCTGGTACAAACGCCAAAACCGGATAAATATGGCTGATAAATAAACGAGATGGGCAGATTATAAACGAATCCGGCTTAAACCACGAAGCCAACAGCTTTCTAGCTAACAACACAATCAAATTTAAAAAACACCTTAAAAGTGGTACACTTTTGCGTACATAAGCTGAGGACGACACCAATGATGACACTGACCGCCACGGAAGCCAGAAAAACCTTTTTCGAGCTCATTAAGCAAACCAATCAACAGCATGAAGTTTTTGAAGTACAACACAAAGCGGGCAATGCCGTGATTATGTCGGCAGACGATTATGAAAGCTTGCAAGAAACCCTATACCTTTTATCTCAGCCCGATTTCAAACAGGCATTTAACCAATCCGTTAAAGAAGCTGATGCCGGTGAAGTGGCAAGCTTTGAACAAGTATTCGGAGAAGCTTTGTGAGTGGTGAGCGCTATCAAATAGCGTTCACCAAACAAGCGCAAAAAGACATAACCCAGCTCACCCCCAAGCTGAAAACCAAACTCAAAGACATACTGCGCAATAAAATCGCCATCAAACCCGAAAGCGGCAAACCCTTGGTCGGCGATTTAAAAGGCTTTTATTCGGTGCATTTGAGTTTCCAAGACCGCATTGTCTATCGCATCGAAAACAACCGCTGCGTTGTGCTGATCATTAGAGCCAAAACCCATTACAGCGAATAAATTGAATAACAACCAGGCCTGGTACTCCTATCGAAAGCTACAAAAAAACCACGCCAAGCTCCGTTACATTTCACCACACCCACTTTAAGGCTTTAACTTGCTGAAATTTTTGATCCGCACTGATTAAGGTGGCGTTATAGGCAAGCGTCGTTGCAGCGATTAAACGGTCTGCGGGATCGCCGTGAATAAAATCTTGATGTTGCGCCATTTCTGCAATGTGCGGGCTAATGGGAATCACGCTTAATTGCATGGCATCAATAATGGTTTGAATATAGTCCGCGGGTTGAATGGTTTTAGGAAGATTGAGCCGCCCCTTTTCAACCAGCATGGCGATTTCCCACAGGCTAATATCTGCACAAGCCAGCGCTTGTTTTTTAAGCTCTGTATTGATTAAGTTAGCCGCCCTTTCGCTAAGTTTTTCAGGTTGTGACGCCCAAAAAATTAAAACGTGGGTATCACAAATTATCTTCATCGTGATTCCAGTTTTCGAGGTCTTGGGTATTCACAACATCTTGCACGGTTATTTGTCCGCGCAAAGCGATTAACTTATCTAACGCCAACTGTTGTTTGTTTTGCTGATCATTTGGCACGAGGCGTGCAATCACCTTGCCACGATTGGCAATCGTAATTTCTTCACCTTGTTGCACTTGCTTTAAGTAAAGCGGCAAATGCTGGCGAAACTCCGATACACTGACATTCATAACCGACCTCGATTTGTACTTTTAGTTGTACACACAATAACATTTAACGCAAAAATTTCGCCGTATTTTTATAGGAATTGACCTTGTGCACAAGCTTAGCAGGCCTGATGGTTTTGCTTTATAATGCGAGCTTTGTTTTTAAGCTTTAAGGAATGCGATCAGCATGATGACGCCAAAAGAAATCGTTCACGAACTCGACAAACACATTATTGGTCAAGCCGACGCAAAGCGCGCGGTCGCGATCGCCTTGCGTAATCGCTGGCGTCGTATGCAGTTAAGCAGCGATTTACGCCCGGAAGTCACGCCAAAAAACATTTTGATGATTGGCCCCACCGGCGTGGGTAAAACTGAAATCGCACGCCGTTTGGCTAAACTGGCAAATGCGCCGTTTATTAAAGTTGAAGCGACTAAATTCACCGAAGTGGGTTATGTTGGCCGTGATGTTGATTCGATTATTCGTGATCTGGTGGATAACGCAGTCAAAATGCAGCGTGATCAGGCAATGAAAAACGTTGAGCGTCGCGCGGAAGATGCCGCCGAGGAACGTATTTTAGATATTTTATTGCCACCGGCGCGCGGGCGTGAAGATGAAAGCCATGAAGCGATGGCCGACACACGGCAGAAATTCCGCAAGAAATTACGTGAAGGTCAATTAGACGACAAAGAAATCGAGATTGATGTTCGCATGACCCCGGCGCATGTCGAAATTATGGCACCGCCCGGTATGGAAGACATGACCTCGCAACTTCAAGATATGTTTGAATCTTTGGGTTCTAACAAGAAACAAAAACGTAAATTGCCGATTAAAAAAGCATTTAAGTTATTGGCGGAAGAAGAAGCGCAAAAACTGATTAATGATGACGATTTAAAAAGCCAAGCGGTCGAAAACGTTGAGCAGAACGGTATCGTGTTTATCGATGAAATCGATAAAGTGGCAAAACGCAGTGACTCGGGCGGCGGTGATGTATCGCGTGAAGGTGTACAGCGTGATTTATTGCCATTGATTGAAGGCAGTACCATTTCGACCAAATACGGCATGATTAAAACCGACCACATTTTGTTTATTGCTTCCGGTGCGTTTCACATGACCAAACCGTCGGATTTAATTGCCGAACTTCAAGGTCGTTTACCGATTCGCGTGGAGTTAAAATCATTACGCGTAGAAGACTTTGTGCGCATTTTGACCGAACCGAAAGCGGCCTTAACCACGCAAGCAACGGCGTTATTAAAAACCGAAGGTGTCGATGTCAGCTTTACCCAAGATGGCATTCAACGCTTGGCCGAAATTGCCTATCAGGTCAACGAAAGCACCGAAAACATTGGCGCGCGTCGTTTGCATACGGTAATGGAGCGTTTATTGGAAGAAGTATCCTATAGCGCACCGGATCAAGCTGGATCACAGGTGTTGGTGGATGCAAATTTTGTTGATGAACGCCTCGGCGAATTGGCTAAAGACCAAGATTTGTCGCAGTATATTTTGTAGAGAAATACCATGCCTAAACTGTTTGAATACCTGGGAATTATCATCATGTTTTATTCAAACGAACATGAACCTATTCATGTTCATGGCAAATTTCAAGGCATGGAAAGCAAAGCCGAGTTGATTATTATTGAGGGGAAATTGGTTGAGGTCATCATCAAAGATGTACGCGGAAAGAAACCTTTAGAAGCCGCAAAACAAAAGGACTTTAAAGAGTTTGTAACCGCATTTGGTGACCAGATTATTCAGCGTTGGGTGGATTATTTTGTGTATCATAAATCCATTCCCTGTATCCACATCGAAGGCCGGATCAAGCTATGAAAGAACTCGCGATTACCCACATTGATTACCTTGGCGATTACCAGTTAAAACTGCACTTTAATGACGGTAAAATTCAAGTCATTGACTTTGCCCATTTCATTAAATCGGCGATTAACCCGCAAATCAATAAGTATCAAGACCTGAACCTATTCCGTCAATATCGCCTCACCGACGGTGATTTAGAATGGCAGGATTTTGATTTATGTTTTCCGATTGCCGATTTATATGACAACCGTCATATCGAACCCAGCCAATCTCAAGCGGCCTAATAATGCCCATTCCGATTGAGATTAAATTACATCAGGTGTCGCAAACGTTGGAAGTCAGCTTTGACGACCAGCAAACGTTTAGCTATTCAACGGAGTTTTTGCGCGTGTATTCGCAATCGGCAGAAGTGACCGGCCATGCACCAGGCCAGGAAACCTTGCAAGTCGGTAAACAGGATGTCAATATCGATGCCATTAGTCCGGTCGGTAATTATGCGGTTCGGCTGCATTTTAGCGATGGCCACGATAGCGGCATTTATACTTGGGAGCGTTTGTACGATCTCGGCGAACATTACCAGAAATATTGGGTTGCGTATTTACGCCAGCTGATGCGCGCCGGCCACAGTCACCCTGAACTGACAAAACTTCAAAAGGAGTCAGGCAAATGAACCAGTCTAACCATTCCAAACAAACCATCGACTTTGGTTTTAGCGAAGTGCCGCTGGAAGAAAAGGTCAAAAAAGTCAAAGGTGTGTTTGATTCGGTGGCGCAAAAATACGATGTGATGAATGATGTGATGTCATTAGGTATTCACCGTTTATGGAAACGCCAAACGATTGAACTTAGCGGTGTGCGCACAGGTATGACGGTATTGGATTTGGCCGGCGGCACCGGCGATTTAACTAAAGCGTTTGCTAAACGGGTTGGCGCAAGCGGCAAAGTGGTGTTGGCGGACATTAACGAAAGTATGGTGCGAGTTGGACGTGATCGCCTGCTGGATGAAGGCGTTGGTGCGCAGGTCGATTATACGATTGCGAATGCAGAGGCTTTGGCCTTCCCTGACAATACGTTTGACGTGGTGACGATGGCGTTTGGTTTGCGTAACGTTACCCATAAAGACAAAGCGCTGGCGGAAATCGCGCGTGTGCTTAAACCGGGTGGTCAAGCGATGATTTTGGAGTTTTCCAAAGTGCATCAGCCGCTACTGTCGAAGATGTATGATTTTTATTCGTTCAATATCTTACCGAAAATGGGCAAATTGATTGCCAATGACGAAGCCAGTTACCAATATTTAGCCGAGTCGATTCGGATGCATCCTGATCAAGAAACCTTGAAAAAAATGATGTTGGATGCGGGGTTTGATAAAGCCGAATATATCAATATGAATGAAGGTATTGTCGCCTTGCATCGCGGATGGAAGTTCTAATGAACAGCTCTGGTTCAACCCGCGATTGGGAAGAAGATTTGGCGCAGATTGTCGGTGATCCGCTGGCATTTCAAATCGGTTATCGTGTGCGTGATTTGCAGCAAAAAAGCCAACAAATCAAACAAGACGGCGCGCAAATGCTCAGTGAATATGTGCGTTATGAGTTGGGTTTATTACCAAGCAAAACCGAAGTGAAACTGTTTTGTGATGACGTAAACGTCTGTGAAAGCCGGCTTGGCCGACTAGAAGAAAAGTTAAACGCCCTAACCGCCAAAAAAGGCTTTTAAGATAAGCACAACAATGCCGCCTAATACCAAGATCAGCATTAAACCGTGTAGTTTTAACTCAGAATCAATTCGGTTAAAACCTTGATCGTAGTCAGCAATGGCTTTCGCGGCGGTACGCGACTTTTCTTCCGATGCACCCGCTTCGACCAAGGCATCATAGACTTCGGCAACCATCATGCTCATATTTATGCTCCACAAGGTTTTACAAAAATTGGAAAAATCATAACACGTAACATTTTACTAAAGTTAAACACCTATGAACCCATTTAAACAACTGTTCCGCCTGATCAAAATCAACCGTGTCATTACCTATTACCGACTTGATCAAATGGTATTGGCGAATAGCAAATACCGTTCACTGATTTGGCTGAACCGTCTATTACCTTGGAACTGGCGTTCGACTTACCAAGGTGGGCGCGGCGTGTGTTTACGTTTAGCTTTAGAAG
>JAVETW010000116.1:0-3348 GCA_034005865.1 Thiomicrospira sp.
CCCCAAGTAGCTACTTGGGGTAGCTATTGGTTTCGGCTACAGCCGGATTTATTTTTTAATTTTTAAACCGGTTCATCATTCTCAGGCGTCGCCATTGGCATAATGGAAGCCCCGTTCAAATCGTTACCGAACTAATATTTCTATTTTTGCAACGTATTATTTTTTATAAAACTTTACCCGATGGAACTACAAAGTATTAAGCAACGATTTGGTATTATTGGCAACACCAGCGGACTAAACCGTGCCCTCGATATCGCCGTACAGGTGGCGCCTACCGATCTTACGGTGCTTATCACCGGCGAGAGTGGTACCGGCAAAGAGGTTTTTCCGCAGATCATACATCAGCTTTCCTCGCGCAAACATGGCTCTTACATTGCTGTGAACTGCGGAGCCATCCCTGAAGGAACCATCGATTCGGAACTTTTTGGCCACGAAAAAGGCTCTTTTACCGGAGCACACGAAGCGCGCAAGGGGTATTTTGAAGTGGCCAGCGGCGGCACCATCTTCCTGGACGAAGTGGCTGAGTTGCCCATATCTACACAAGTACGCTTGCTGCGCGTGCTCGAAACCGGTGAGTTCCTAAAAGTGGGTTCTTCGAAAGTTATCAAAACCGATGTGCGCGTGATTGCCGCAACCAACGTCAACGTCCCGGAAGCCATCGAAAAAGGAAACTTCAGGCAGGACTTGTATTACCGGCTGAGCACCGTGCCCATCTACATCCCGCCATTGCGCGAACGCAAAGAAGATATTCATCTACTCTTCCGCAAATTTGCCAGCGACTTTGCCGAAAAATACCGCATGCCTTCCCTACAGCTTACTCCCGATGCTGTCGACATGTTGGTCGACTATCGATGGGACGGCAATGTGCGACAGCTCAAAAATATCACCGAACAGATTTCGATCATCGAAAGCGAACGTGAAATCACCGCACAAACAATGATGAAATATCTGCCCGAAGCCTATGTGCCCAGGCTGCCGGTGCTTTACGCCAACAAGGCGGAATACAAAGACATGACCGAGCGCGACATCCTTTACAAAATACTTTTCGACATGCGCCGCGATATTACCGAATTAAAGCAGTCGGTGGTAGAGATCATCCGCCATGGCAACCAGGAGTTGCAGCAAAACAACCCGCAGCTTGTAAAAAAACTCTATCACGATATTAGTACTTTAAAAAGTGAAGTGCCATCAGAAATGGAAATCTCCACCGACTACGCACCATACCAGGAGGAGCCTGTAGAGGAAATGGAGGAGGTGGAAGAGTCGCTGTCGATATCACAAAAAGAAGCCGACCTGATACGCCGGGCGCTCGAAAAACACCGCGGCAAACGAAAGCTCGCCGCCCGCGACCTGGGTATCTCCGAACGTACGCTCTACCGGAAAATTAAAGAATACCAAATTACTTAACTTTATGCGTTACCATTTTCTTATAAAAATCTTCATGGCAATATTTGCGCTAAGCGCCACCTCGTGCAGCGTCAATTACAGCTTTACGGGAGCCTCCATTCCGCCCGAAGTAAAGACCATACGCATCGATTATTTCCAAAATAACGCGCCTCTCGTCAACCCTACGCTAAGCCAGGAACTTACCGACCAATTGCGCAGTAAATTTCAGTCGCAGACCAACCTGATCATCGTTACCGAAGGTGGTGACATGGTGATAAGTGGGGAGATTACCAGCTACAACACCGCCCCTACTGCTATACAAAGCGACGACCTCGCTGCCCTCAACCGTCTCACTATCGCTTTGAAAGTGACTTTTGAAAATAAATATGACAAAGCTCAAAGCTTCCAAAACCAGACCTTCAGCCGCTATGATGAATTTCCCAGCACGCTGCCGCTCACCGAAGTTTCGGATACTTATGTGCCGCTCATCGTGGAGACGCTTGTCGAGGATATCTTCAACAAAACAGTGGTAAACTGGTAATACATTAAATTAATATTAACAAATTGAACTTTCGCCCTATTGGCATAGTTTTACAAACATATTTCATGATTTTTAAAATAGTATTGGAATGTGAAAATGCGCTTCGTGATGATCTGAAAATAAATCATCAATTACAACAAATTACCATCAATTACAACAAATTACAACCAATTACAACCAATTACCATCAATTACCATCAATTACAACAAATTACAACAAATTACAACAAATTACCATCAATTACAACAAATTACAACCAATTACCATCAATTACCATCAATTACAACCAATTACAACAAATTACAACCAATTACCATCAATCATCAATTAAAAAAAAGAAAACATGGCTCTGATAAAAACTGTCAACGGATCGACGCCCAAAATCGGGAAAAACAACTTCTTGGCCGACAACGCTACCCTGGTGGGCGACGTGGTGATGGGCGACAATTGCAGCGTGTGGTTTAATGCGGTGGTGCGCGGCGATGTGCATTATATCCGCATTGGCAACCAGGTAAATATTCAGGATGGCGCCATCATACACTGTACGTACAAAACTGCGCCCGTTAATATTGGCAACTACGTTTCGATAGCCCACAACGCCATCGTTCATGGTTGCACCATCCGCGACAACGTGCTCATTGGTATGGGCGCCATTATAATGGATCATGCCGTTATCGAAAGCAATTCGATAATTGCTGCCGGAGCACTGGTAGCCAAAAATACGGTGGTTCCTTCGGGAACGGTGTATGCGGGCGTTCCCGCCAAAAAAATTAAAGATATCAGCAAAGAGTTGATGGAAGGTGAAATACAGCGCATCGCCGAGAGCTATACCATGTATGCTTCGTGGTATCAGGAATAAATCCCAAAAGCCAAATCCCAAATCCCAATTTCCAAATGACAAATAAACTTTCAAAAAATCAAAACTCAACAACACATAGCGGGTTTGGTTTTTAATATTGAAATTTAATGGTGATTATTTACAGCGGTTCTTGGCGGTAACAGTATTGTGATTTTTCTTTAGACTAACAGGTGCCGCCGTTTTAGCTTATTAAAAAATTGTTAATTGATTTTTTCTTTGCAATAAAAGGAAGAAATTTCTGGTTTTTGAAATAAATTTTTTAATCCAATAAAAGAAAGGAATACCAAATGAAAAGAGTTCGATTAGGCTTGATGGGATTTGGCGAGATCAACCGCCATTTGTACCGTTTATGCCTCGAGGGCGATCATATCGAAGTGGTAGCCATCAGCGATATCGGGCGCCCGGAAATACTGGTTTACCTGTTGCAGGCGGAGTCGAAGCGCAAACGCGGCGACGTTGAAGTGAAGCTGGAAGGTAACTATCTGGTGTCGAAAAATGGCCGTGCCCGCTTTGTTAGCGGAATATCTCCGTCGGATGTCCCCTGGGACGCTTTAGGTGTAG
>JAVETW010000117.1:0-3248 GCA_034005865.1 Thiomicrospira sp.
GACGCTCTTCCGATCTGCCTGCAAAAGCTGAAACTAAAACCGAAACGTCCACTAAAACTGCCTGTTGCGGTGATGATAAATCGGCACAGAAAAACAGCGGCTGTTGTGATGATGGTGCGGCAGGTTGCTGTGACGGCGCTACTGAAAAAGCAGCTAAAAATAATGAGGCCAAAACAAGCTGTTGTTCAGGTGGTGCTTGTGGCGGCGAAAAAGCAGCATTTAACGTGTTAGTTTTAGGCACAGGTTGCGCCAACTGCAACAATACCTACAACCAAATTATTAAAGTTGCGGGCACTTTAGCGGCGAGTATCTGTATTGAAAAAGTCGAAGATATTGCCGAAATCGCCAAGTATGGCGTG
This sequence comes from Thiomicrospira sp., assembly GCA_034005865.1. GTDB lineage: Bacteria > Pseudomonadota > Gammaproteobacteria > Thiomicrospirales > Thiomicrospiraceae > Thiomicrospira. Next base: position 360 of record JAVETW010000117.1, read on the forward strand.
ATGACCACACCGGCTGTGGTGGTGAATGGTCAAGTTGTGCACGCCGGCGGCGTACCAAGCGCCTCTGTGATTGAAAGCTGGTTTAAGGCATCTTAAGCCCTTTAAATAAACAAGCTTTGTTGGCGCGGGCTATTGGCCAGATAGGTCGCCGCGCCGGCAAATTCAATCCCATCGATTAAATCCTCTTGGTTAAAACCGAGCAGGTCTAAACTCATCTGACAGGCGGTCATTTTGACGTCCAATTCTAAACACAGCGCGCGCATTTCGGCAAACGGCAATTGTCCGTGTGCGGCGAGTTGGCGTTGAAATCCCCAGGTGGTTAAACGTGTCATGCCCGGCAACGCCCATAACACATCCGGAGTCCATTGGCGTAGGTCAGCACGGCGTAACCAATTTGGCCCGAACGGTAACCGAATCGGCATCGCCGGATTACCGACCGGTGACACACGCAAGCTACTCGGGTCTTTTAGCAAACAACGAATGCCATAATAACTGAAGAAAATATGCGCTTGTTGATCCATGGTGCGGGCGGTGCTGGCTAAAATCAAACTAGGATAAGCCCAGTCCAACGTGCCTTTGGTTTGAATAATGGATAATGAAGCCGGACTTTCGTTTTGCATACTAACCTTTTGTTCTCATAAACCATTTCAAAGCGATGATGTTACCGAAAACGGCAAAAACTATCCACAGCCAGCCGTGTAAACTGCCCGATGCAATGCCGCTGAAAAATGCGCCAACGTTACAACCATAAGATAATGTCGCACCAAATCCCATTAAAAATCCGCCAATGGCGTAAAGGCTTGCTTGCTTGATGTTACGTTTAATCGGTGTTTTGGCGCGTTGCGCGAATAAGGTGACCCAAAGCGATCCCAAAATGACACCGATGGTGGTTAAACTCACCGCATCCGTTAATAGATTTTGCGCCATGCGTTGTTGATAAAGTCCGGCAATTTGCCAAAATTGCCAATCTAACCCAAGTGCCAAACTGTCGGAAAGTTTTAAACTCCATAAGGTAAATACCGAGGCTAACGACCAGGGTTGGCCGGATATAATCAATATCGCAAAGTTGAGTAATGCCAATAACACACCGGCTTTTAATAACGGTGACCATTGTGCGCTTGACCACCAGGCCTGGTGCTTGTCTCGACTAAAAATAGGTTCAAGGTTTTGGCAGTGTTGTTGTTCGCAGCGTGTCATCCAGCGATAAGTTAATCCCAGCACAACCAACGATAAGCCTAGACCGATCCAGCCAAAATGTTGGGTGAACGAAAACGAATTGATTGCCGGCCAATAAGACCAACTGTCATACCAATAAGCCCCAATAACGCCGCCGACAAATAACATCACAAAACTAATAAACGATAACGGTTCAAGCTGGCCGATGCGATTGAGTGTGCCGGATGAACAGTTCGCCGCCAACTGCATGCCGATACCGAATAAAAACGCGCCAAGCATCACCGATAAACCGGCCGGTCGTACGATGCCTTGAAAGCTTTGTTCGCCCAAACTGCCCAACCACAATAACGGACTAAACAACACTAAAGCCAGCGCCAACATAATAATTTGCGCCCGAATTCCGGCGGTGCGTTGTTGCAAAATACAGCGTCGCCAAGCGCTGCTGAATCCGAATACAAAGTAATTCAGCGTCGCGCCCAAGCCCATACCCAGCAGCAATAATAACTGCAAGCGCCAATCAGCAAGGGTCATCAGCAAACCCAACGTCATCAGCGCGGTTAAGGCTAAACCGACACGGCGGCTGGCGGAACGAAAGTCTGACGTGATCATCCACAAACCTCAAGAAAAATGTGAACGAATTCTAGCAATTTGGGAAGGGCATAGCACGTTGAAAATTTCTATACCAGGCCAAAACCAGGCCTGGTAATTGTTGTACGGTTAGTGGGTTACATTCCTGCCGCTTCTAAGCGTTGGTAAGTATTGCTGACATTACGACCGTGCCAACCTTGGTAGTGTTTTAGATGTTGGAATTTAGACCAATCACGTGAAGGCGTGACGCTATCCAATGGTTCCATGTCGTTCACCGCCGCTTTAACCGCATCAACAAGCTGCGCTAAATAGTCGCCGGTTTCCGCTTGAGCTTTAGTTTTATCCGCTACCGCGCCATGTCCCGGAACAATGTATTTAGCCGGCAGTTTCGCCATTTGATCAAACGCATCAAGCCATTTCACCGCGTTAGTATGCGGATGCACACCCAATAAACGATCTAAATACACATGGTCACCGCTGAATAAAACGTGTTGTTTCGGTAACCAAACCACCGCATCACCCGGAAAATGCGCATCGTTAAAGTATTTCACTTCAAAATCGACCCCGCCAATGCTCACTTTGCCTTCATTACCTGCAAACGGTTTTTGTGCATGGAATGGGGTTTGATCGTGGAAAATCGGGTCAACCGCTTTAATGCGTTGCAGAATAGACGGCAACATTTTTTGTTGGGTATCAACCGTTTTTTGCATCGCGTAAATCGTCGCGCCTTGTTTGGCAAAATAATCGTTACCTAACCAACGGTGGTCTTGGCTGCCGGTATTAAACACCGCCACGATTTTTTGGTTGGTGACTTTTTTAACGCCATCGGCAATCGCTTTGGCGGATAACGGGCCTGCACCTGAATCAATCAGCACCGCACCGGCCGAGGTCACCACTAAACCGATATTGGCATTCAGGCCTAAATTGGTTTTGGTGCGGTCATCAATTTCGCCGACAAACGCATACACGTTATCGGTGACTTTTTCAAAATTTACCGCTTGCGCAACGCTGTTAAAGCTGAGCAAACAAAGGCTTAATACACTTAATACACGCAACATAATGAGATCCTTAATTGAGGTGCTTTTACATCAAAATTTTGGTTGATTCATAAAATGGTAACAACCA
>JAVETW010000013.1:0-51339 GCA_034005865.1 Thiomicrospira sp.
ACGACGCTCTTCCGATCTGAGTGAAATAAACCAAACATCGTATCACTAAACAACCGCGCAATGAACCTCGGCACACAAAGGTATCTCGGCTAATCGAGGCGCGCTAAGGTTTTACTTACACTCTTTGAGAACCTCGCCCCCTTCAGCGTTAGCAGGCCTGCTAACGCTGAAGGGGGGTTTAAAATGGTTTGTTGGTGTCGTTTGGCGTGGCGTTATTCATCGGGCTGAGGTAGCGCTGGCGTTTTTTGTCTTTGATTTTATCGAGCTCGACTAAAATTAAGCTATCTAAGCAGTGACCAAAATGCGGATCAATACTGGTACTGATAAAGTGACAGCCTTGGTCATCACACAGTTCGCTATATTGTTTGTATAGCGTTGGCACTTTGACCCCAAGCTGCTCAAGTTGACGGTTTAAACGTTTAAAACTGGTGGCGTAGTCTTGGCCATAGTCGGCGCTCACCAGCTGTTGTGTGTCTTGCGTTAATTTATAAGGATGTTTAGCGCTGGCTAAGTGTGACCAAGAGCCGAATTGTTGTTGATAAAAGCCAACAATGCGTTGCTTGGCTTGTTCAGGATAGGCGCCGCTCAGGCTCACCGGCCCAAATAAATAGCGAATATGTGGGTGCGCTTGAATATAAGCGCCGATGCCATACCATAAGTAGTCTAAACTGCGTAGTCCCCAGTAGCGCGGTTGGACAAAACTGCGCCCCAGTTCAATCGCTTGGTTGAGGTAGGGCACGATGTCGTCGTGTAGCTCAAAAAGACTGTGGGTATAGAGCGCGGCCAGTCCTTGTTGTTCGATGAGTTTGGCGCATTCGCCAATGCGATAGGCGCCGACAATATCTAAGCTGTCTTCATCCCACAAGATAAGATGACGATAACGGCTGTCGTATTCATCTAAATCCAGACGCGCCCCTGTACCTTCTTCTACGGTGCGAAAAGTGAGTTCGCGCAGGCGACCAATTTCTTGCATCACGGGCGAGTCAGCTTCGTAGTCGTAGAGGTAAATTATTTTGTCATCGCCCGTTTGACCGAGTTTTTTAGCGAGTTTCAGGGCTTTTTTTAGCGCTTTGCGATCGACTGGATGCGCGACGGTTATTTCGCCTTCGAACAAGGGATTTTTGGCTAGTTTTTTTGGTTGGTTAAGGCGGTACAGGTGTTTGCGCATTCGTGCAGCAGCGAGGGCAGGCGAAAGTTGTAGCGCGCCAATCGCTTTCCACGGGATGAGCTTACCCACGTGGAATACAATTTCCTGATCGTCTTTATTGAACATTTCTTGCACCAGCATTAAGGTGCCCAGCGGTTTGTACAGCGCCGATAAGCTATAAAACAGGGCGGAGTTGCGCGCTTCGACCAATATCGGCAGAATCGGCGCGCGCGTTTTTTCCGCGAGGCGTAAAAAGCCGGTTTTCCATTTGCCATCACGCACGCCGTTGGGGCGTATGCGCGATACCTCACCGGCGGGAAAGATAATAATCGCTTCGTCGTTTTGTAGCGCGTGTATCAGGGTTTTGTACTGGGTTTTGTGCTGACTTTTGACGCTCATATTGTCCAGCGGAATAAATAAGTCGCGTATAGGTTCGATTTGGGCGAGTAAGTCATTGGCAACAATCCGCACATCGGCACGTACCGAGCGCACCAGTTTAAGCAGCGCCAGTCCGTCAAGCGAGCCGATGGGGTGATTGGCGACAATAATCACCCGCCCCTCAGCAGGAATGGCGTGTAGGGAGCGGTCACTGATTTGATAGCCGAAGTTAAAATAATCCAGTACCTTGTCTAAAAACCGAAAGCCGCGCAAATGCTGATGGGATTCGATAAATTGGTTGATTTCATCTTCGTGAGTGAGCGCTTTAAGCAACTTAATCATCAGCTTTGCGCCCGGCTTTTTTTGTAACTGGGGAAAGCGTTCGTTGAGGGTGTGTTCGAGATTGAGCATCAGATTGGCACCTAGGTTTATTAGGCGCATTTTGCGCGATACAGATGACGTTGACATGACATCTTCGTGAGGTTTTTATGACGCCAAGGTTAATAAGCTTTGATATTTCGTGGTTTAGCAGGCCTGCAAGATGGGCTTTGTTTTTTGATGGTGCAAGAGGGTAAAAGAGACGCATCGGCGCGCTCTTAGGGTAAGCGTACTAAACATAATGTTTGATTTGCGGCGAAGCCGACGGCTTGGCTTGACCGCATGGGGGGTTTTCCTTAATATTCACTGTTTAAATTCAGCGTTATGATCAATCGGTTGGTGTGGTGGTCGCTTGCGGGGTAAGTGGGCGCGCGCGTAACGAGTCATATTAAAGAGAGAAGCAGCATGATTAAATTGGGTAATCGAGTATGTGTATTCGGCGGGGCAGGCTTTGTGGGGCGCGCGGTGGCAACGGCGTTGTCGCAGGCGGGCTATGAGGTGACCTTGTTGTTACGTCGTCCGGAGCGTTATCGCGATTTGGCGCTGCTCAAACAGGTTAAATTACGCACTTTTAATGACTGGAAGGCGGAGGCGCTGGTGAAGCTATTTCAGCAGCACGACATTATCGTGAATTTAATGGCCGACCAATCTAATCCGAGCGAAACCTTATTGGATCGCGAGTTGGTGGCGAAAACACAAATGATTAAGCACGCTGCCGAGCGCGCGGGGATTAAGCGTTTAATTCAGTTGTCGCAAGTGGGGGCTAATGCGAATCAGGCTAAGTCGGATTGGTTGCGCATTTTGGGTGAGGCGGATGCGATTGTACATAATATGGTAGCGGCGCATACTACCATTTTGCGCGCCGGGCTGTTGGTGGGGGAGGGTGATGATACGACGCGTTTATATAAGCAGCAGTTGCAGACTGGGCCGCTGTTGATGGTGCCGAATGCGGATAAAAACGTGCAGCCTTTGTGGGTGAAGGATTTTGCGCGCGCGTTGGTCGGTTGCATTAAGCATGAGCAAACGTTTGAGAAGAAATATGAAGTGGTCGGTGCTGAGCGTATGGCGTTGATTGATTTGGCCGTGTGGGTGAAGCAGTTGATGGGCTTGGAGCAGGCAATGGTGTTGCCGATGTGTCAGCTTAATGCCAAGTTTATGCTGTTGTTAGGTGGGTTAGCGCCGTTTAAAACCGTTAGCGCATATCAGCAAAAACTGTTGGCGCAAGATTTGGTGAGTGAGCAGGATTTTGCTAGCCATTTTGGTTTTGCGCCAACGCCGATCGAAACGCTGTTGGCGACGTATATCGTGCCGAACCGCTTGCGTTATCGCTATGATTTTTTTCGCTCTCAGGCTGGGCGTGACTTGGACGAGTTGCGTTAATCATGCAGGTTTATCTCGTCGGCGGTGCGGTGCGCGATGCGTTGTTAGATGTGCCGATTAAGGATCGCGATTGGGTTGTGGTCGGCGCTACGGCGCAAACCTTGTTGGATTTGGGTTGCAAGCAAGTGGGGGGCGATTTTCCGGTTTTTCTGCATCCTGAAACCGGCGAGGAGTATGCGTTGGCGCGAACCGAGCGCAAAGCCGGACGCGGTTATCACGGTTTTACGGTAGATGCCTCGCCTGAGGTGACGCTGGAAGAGGATCTTTTGCGCCGTGATTTAACCATTAATGCAATGGCGGCGAGCCGCAGCGGCGATTTAATTGATCCTTATGATGGTAAGGCGGATTTAAAAAATCGGATTTTGCGTCATGTGTCACCGGCCTTTAGCGAAGATCCTTTGCGTGTTCTACGCGTTGCGCGTTTTGTGGCGCAGTTAGCGCGATTTCAGTTTTATATCGCCAGCGATACCTTGGCCTTGATGCGCCAGATGGTGGCGGCTGGCGATTTGGCGGATTTGGTGCCGGAACGGGTGTGGTTGGAGGTGAGTAAGGCGCTGATGTGCGAAAAGCCAAGCGCCTTTTTTTATAGCCTGCGTGATGTCGGCGCGTTGGATGCGCTGTTTCCGGAGCTTGAGCGCTTGTTTAGTGTGCCGCAGTCGCCAGTGCACCATCCTGAGGGTGATGCCGGGGTGCATACGCTGATGGTGGTGGATGCCGCGGCGCAAGCACAGGCAGATTTGGATGAGCGTTTTGCCGCGTTAGTGCATGATGTGGGCAAGGGCTTGACCGAGTCACATTTGTGGCCGAAACACCCGGGGCACGAACAGGCAGGCCTGCCGATTGTGCAGGCGTGGTGCCAGCGCTTTAAGGTGCCTAAATCAACCCAGCAGTTAGCGATGCGTGTGACACAATGGCATGGTTGGATTCATCGCGGCGGATTGGAGATGACACCGCAGGATATGCTTAAGGTGTTGCGCGGTTGCGATGCTTTGCGCCAGCGCGGGCGTTTTGAGGCGCTGTTACGCGTGTGTCGTTATGATCATTTGGGGCGTTTGGGCTTTGAAAATCAGCCATATGAGCAAGAAGCCTTTTGGTTGAGCGCCTTGGAGGCGTGTCAGGATGTGGATGCGCAGGCGTTGGCAGAAAGTGGCTTGAGCGGCGATAAAATGGCGCAGGCGATTGAGCAGTTGCGTTTGGCAAAGTTGGATAATTTTAAAACCCGTTTAATTACCTTAAAAACCAGTATGCAGGGAGCGTTAGCCGATGAGTCCTGAGCGCTTAACGCGTGTCGCGACCTATGCTTCGGTGAGCTTGGCCGCGTTGTTAATTGTGGTGAAAGCTTTGGGGTGGGGCATCACCGGTTCGGTGAGTTTATTGGCGTCGTTGTTGGATTCAGCGTTGGATGTGGCGGCGTCGGTGATGATTTTGTTTGCCGTGCGTTTGGCGCAGGTGCCGGCGGATAAGGAGCATCGATTTGGTCATGGCAAGGCCGAACCTTTGGCGGCGTTGGCGCAAAGCGTGTTTATTGCCGGTTCGGCGTTTTATTTGTTTGTGTATGCATTGGAACGTTTGTGGCATCCGCAGCCGGTTGAGCATATTGAGTTGGGGGTGTGGATTATGGTGTTTTCGATGGTGGCGACGGCGCTGTTGGTCATGTTTCAACGTTATGTGGTGGCGCAAACCCAGTCGGTGGCGATTAAGTCTGACTCGTTACATTATGTAAGTGACTTAGCGGCGAATGCGTTAGTCATTGTCGGTTTGCTGTTGACCTTGTGGGCGATTCAATGGGTGGACGCGGCGTTCGGTTTGCTGATTGCGTTGTTTATCGGGTATAGCGCGCTGAAGTTGGCGAAAGAATCGGCGAATCAGTTATTGGATATTGAGCTGCCGGATGCGCTGCGTGAGCAGGTGCAGCAGATAATTTTGACTCATCGCGGTGTCGAGGGCTTTAACGATTTGCGTACCTATCGCTCCGGACCGAATGTGTTTATTCAGTTTGATTTGGAGTTGGATGATCGTATGCCGTTGGTGCGCGCGCACGCGATTGCGGAGGAGGTCACGGAGCGTATTAAGGATCAAATTCCGAATGCGGATGTGATTATTCACCAAGAACCCGTGTCGTTGCGTGCCGATCCGGCGCATCACCAATGGGGTGATGCGTAGTTGATGTGATGGTGTTAAAGCGGTTTTTTGAAACTGAATGCGCCGCGAATTTGACCAACTTGGTAGCCAGTGGCTTGGTCGTTAGGATAGAGCTGCGCGAGTTTTTGTTTGACTGGTTCGTTGATGCTTGTACCGTGACAGTGTAAGCAAGGCTGGCCTTCGCCAATCGCAATCGCTTTCATATAACGATAAGCAGATTGGCCGTTTTCGGTGACGATTTCGGCAAACTCGAGTGTCGCCGGATCGGCACCTTGTGCGCGTTGTTGATCAAAGCGGGTTAATACCGCCGTTTCCCAATCGTCAGCCTGGCCTTTTTCGGCGCGGTTTTTCAAACTGACGCGATTGATTTCCCAACCTGATGTTTGAGCCAGTTCGTTGGCGATTTGGGGCGCTTTGGTTTGGCATACGCCGATGGCATTCAACGGGCCGCCGTTTTTCATCGCTTGAGCCAGTGTCGGTTGCAGTTGGCCGCCAAACTGTTTGGCTAAATGGCGTGCTTCAGTGAGGTGGTCGCTGTTGGCTTGCGCAAGGCCACTGAGACCAAGGCTGAGGCTTAAGCCCAGTGCGCTGAGGCTGTGTTTGTTCATGTTGGCTATCCTTTAGATTGTGCATTAAGTTGGCGCTTGGTTATTCAAAACGAAGCGCATTATCATGCTAATGGGTTTGCAATGTGGTGTCAAAGTGCTTATGCTTTATCGCCCCGCATAGGCGGTAATTTCCTTGTTTTTTCTAAGTTTTTAGCCCTCGAGAGCAGGTGTTTGCATGATGTCAAAAAAATGGTGGCTTCCTTTGTTGGTTGTTGGTGCGGGTGTGCTGCTGTTTCAGTATTTAAAGGCAACTAAACCGAGTAGTGCGCCGATTGTGGTTGAGGAGCGCGTGTGGGCGGTGGATGCGGTGCGTGCGCAGCCGACACAGGGTAGCGCGCAGCAAGTGCTGTATGGGCAGGTGGTGTCGTCTCAGCGAGTGAAGGTGTCGGCGCCGATTGCAGCGCAGGTAGCGTCGGTGGATAAGCAAGAGGGCGAAACGTTTAGCGCTGGTGAGCGTTTGTTGCAGTTGGATGCGCTGGAGGTGGCGTTGAGCGTGCAAACGGCGCAGGCCGAGTTTGAGGAGGCGAAGGCGTTGCTGAGTGTGGAGCAGGCGGCGCAGTCGGTGGAGCGCCAGCGCGAGCAACATGAGGCGGAGTTATTGAGTTTGGCGAAAGCGGAATATGAGCGTAACCGTCAGCTGAAAGCGCGCAGTTTGATTTCAGATTCGGTATTGGATAAGTCGCGTGAGGCGTTGCTGCGACAACAAACCGCTTGGATGAGTGCGAAGTTGGTGGTGGATCAGCATCAGGCGAAGTTGAATCAGTTGCAGGCGCGGTTGGCTAAAGCGCAGGCGAATGATGAGCGGGCGCGGCTGAATGCACAGCGCGCTACGGTGATTGCGCCGTATGATGGCAGGGTGGTGCGCTTGTCGGTGAGTGCGGGGGATCAGGTGAATGCGAATACGTTGTTGATGGAATATGACGGTTTTGATCATTTGGAGGTGCGTGCGGTGTTGCCGCATCGTTATCGTGCGTTGGTTGAGCAGGCGCTCACTCGCACACCGCCGTTAAGCGCGCGTTTGTTGGATGAGCAAGACGCGTCGATATCTTTACCCGTGTTGCGTTTTGGTGGACAGGCGGTGGATGCCGGAGTCGAGCTGGTGTTGCAAGTGCCGACGGCTTTGGCGTATTTGCGTCCGGGGGAACGTGTGCGATTGGCGTTGGATTTGCCTCTGGCATCGGCGGCGTTTGCGTTGCCGTATGCGGCGCTGTATGGGCAGGATCGGCTGTATGTGATTGAGCAGGGGCGTTTGGCCGTGCGTCAAGTGGAGCAGGTTGGTGAGCAGTGGCGTGATGGCGAGCGTTGGGCATTGGTTCGGGGGGAGTTGAGTCCGCAGGATTGGGTGTTGGTGACCCATTTGCCGAATGCCATTAGCGGATTGCCTGTTCAGGTACGCGGTGCGGCACAAGGAGTGATGTAATGCAGAGCCGTTTTCGTTCGCACGGTTTGATTGGGGTGTTTGCACGGCATAAGGTGGCGGCGAATTTGTTGATGATGCTGATGCTGATGCTGGGCGTGGTGGCGTTGTTGAAGTTGAATGTGCAGTTTTTTCCGAATTTTAATTTGGATTATGCGCAAGTGCGCATTATTTGGCCGGGGGCGAATGCGCAAGACGTTGAAACCAGTGTCACCGAACCGATTGAGCGAGTGTTGCGCAACTTGCCGGATTTGGATGAAATGACGTCTACTTCGGCGCTCGGTTCGTCGTTGATTACGCTCAAGTTTATCGAAGGCACGGATATGGTGCAGGCGATTGATTTGGTGCGTCAGCGGGTGTCGGAGTTGCGCAATTTGCCGCAGGATATTCAAAGCCCGACCATTGAGCGGGTGTTGCGCTATGAGCCCGTGGCGAAATTATTGGTGATTGGACAGCCGGGTGAGGAAGAAAATCTGCGTTATTGGGTGCGTGATTTTGAGCGCAGCTTGTTGAATCGCGGTATTGATAAAATCGATTTTCGCGGCTTGCCTAGCCAAGAAATGGCGATAGAGGTGTCGTCGGCAAGCTTGAGTCAACATCAGTTGACGTTGGATGCGATTGCGGCTCAGGTGGGGGCATTGAGCCGAGATATTCCGGCGGGGCGTTTTGGTGATGACGAGGCTTCGCGCGATATTCGTGCGATTGAGCAGCGTCGTAGCGAGTCGGGGTTTGCCGATTTGACGTTGGCGAGCCCGTCGGCGGCTTCACCTTTGTTTTTGTCAGATGTGGCGCAAGTGCGGTTACGTGCGTTTAAAGACAGTGCGTATTTAGAAGTGGATGGCTTACCGGCGGTTGAAATGGCGTTACGTCGTGCCGAGTCGGGCGATACGTTGCAGGCCTCGCGTGTTTTGCAGGCCTGGCTGAGCGAAACCGAGGCGAATTTGCCGCCAGGCCTGCAACTTCGGGTGTATGACGAAACTTGGACCTTGGTGAAAGACCGCATTATGCTGTTGATTGAAAACGGCTTGGGTGGCTTGTTGGTCGTGTTGCTGGTGTTGTATGTGTTTTTAAATGGTCGCGTCGCGTTTTGGGTGGCGTTGGGGATTCCGATTTCGTTTATGACCACGTTGATGGTGCTGTATTTGGCTGGCGGCAGCTTAAATATGATGAGCTTGTTTGCGTTGATTATGGCGCTGGGAATTATTGTCGATGATGCGATTGTGGTTGGTGAGGATACGCTCACCCACCATGAAATGGGCGAGCCGCCCCTTGAAGCGGCAGAAGGCGGCGCGCATCGAATGTTCACGCCGGTGATGGCATCGTCGTTGACGACTATCGCTGCCTTTTTGCCTTTGATGTTAATCGGTGCGGAAATCGGCGCGATTTTGTTTGCAATCCCGATGGTGATTGTCGCCGTCATTATCGTGTCGTTGGTGCAGTGCTTTTTGGTGCTGCCTTCGCATTTGCGTTTTGGTTTGAGTTTGAAAAATCGCGGCCAAGCCCGTTGGCGTACGCGCTGGGATGAGACGTTTTTACAGTTTCGTCAAACGCATTATCGTCGCTTGGTGCGTTGGGTGTTGTCGCATCGTGCGTTGACGATGGCGCTGACGTTTGTTGTGATTATATTTGCGATCGGTTTGTTGGCGGGGGGGCGCTTGAGTTTTACCTTCTTTCCTTCGCCCGAGGGCAATAAAATTGATGCGTCGATTCAGTTTGTCGCCGGTACGCCTGCGCAGCAAACGGCGGCGTTTGTTGATCAGGCGTATGAAGCTTTGCGTCGTACCGAAGCGGATTTGGAGCCGGGTATTATTGATACGGCGGTGGTGGTGTATAACCAGGGATCTGGCTCCAGCGGCAGCGTATATGGGCAGATTAACGTTGAGTTGATTGATGCGGAGCGCCGTCATACGCGTAATGCAGATTTTATTCGACATTGGCAGGGATTGATTGCAGAGGCTCCGGGTTTGGAAAATATGAATATCACTGCGCCGACCGGTGGCCCGCCAGGGCGCGATATTCAAATCATGTTTACCGGAGCTTCGGCACCATTGTTAAAGCAAGCTTCTTTGGATTTACAGCAGGCGTTGGACGATTTGCCCGGCGTTTCTGGGTTGAGTGATGATTTACCTTATGGGCGCGAGCAAATGGTGTTTCGCTTAACCCCGTTGGCGCAAACGCTAGGCTTTAGTTATAGCGATGTCGGTGCGCAACTGAGTGCCGCTTTTTCCGGCCAGTTGGCGCAAATTTATACACTGGGAGAAGATGAAGTTGAGGTGCGCGTGATGTTGCCGCGTGATCAACAGGCGCAGTTGGCGATTCTCAATCAGCTGGAGCTGACTTCACCGGGCGGCGCGCGGGTTCCTTTGGCGAATGTGGTCACTTGGCACGCACGCCAAGGTTTTGATGTGATGCGCCACTTTAATGGTCAATTAGCGGTGACGGTGCTGGGAGATGTTGATCGCAGCGTGAATAATGCAAATGCGATTTTGGCAGACTTGCAAACCACGCTGTTGCCGGAGTTAATGCGCAAATATGGCGTGAGTTATAGCTTGGAAGGTACGGCTAAAAATCAGCGCAAAACCTTTGCCGATATGATGATGGGGTTGGCAATAGGCTTGGTGTTGATTTATTTAATTTTGGCGTGGGTATTTGAATCCTACGGTTGGCCGATTTTAGTGATGTTGGCGATTCCGCTGGGCTTGGTTGGTGCGATTTTAGGGCATTATGTGTTTGGGATTAGCTTGACCATTTTGTCGATGTTCGGTTTTTTTGGTCTTGCTGGGATTGTGGTCAATAATTCGATTATCTTGGTCGATTTCTACAAGCGCTTGCGCGAGGAGGGTTTGGCGGTAGATGCCGCGCTGGAGGAGGCTTCGGTACAGCGCTTACGTGCGGTATTGGTAACGAGCTTGACCACGATCGGGGGCTTAACGCCGTTGTTGTTTGAAACCTCGTTGCAAGCGCAGTTTTTAATTCCGATGGCGGTGTCGATTGCGTTTGGGTTATTGGTGGCGACATTGCTCATTCTGTTGGTTTTACCGGTGCAGCTGTCTTGGTATGAGCAGGTGCGAAAAAAATTTTCATCTAACCGTCATTTAGACAAGGGTAAGATAGAAGCATAAAAGGCCGAATAAGCAGGCCTGCTAAGGATAAAACAAGTAAAAAAATCCGAGTGCAATTTTTTTGCAATATTGGGTATCGCTTGAAGATTTTTTGATTTTAAGCGAGAATAGAAGATTCAATGTGGATTATGTAAGGACGTAAACATACGTTTTTATCTCCCTAAAACCGGTTGCGTAAATGGATGGCTTGGCTCAATCAAGCGGTCAAGCACCCTGCGCGACGGCTGAATAGACCGAATTTTTTTCAATTTTGAGGAAGTGGATATGCCAACTCGTAGAGAACTCGCCAATGCCATACGTGCGTTAAGTATGGATGCCGTACAAAAAGCCAAGTCAGGACACCCTGGCGCGCCGATGGGCATGGCCGACATTGCGGAAGTGTTGTGGAACAGCCACATGAAGTACAACCCGAAAAACGCAAAATGGGCAGATCGCGATCGTTTTGTATTATCTAACGGCCACGGCTCAATGTTGATTTACTCCCTACTACACCTCACCGGTTTTGACTTGAGCATCGAAGATATCAAGCAATTCCGTCAGTTGCATTCAAAAACCGCCGGTCACCCTGAATATGGTTATGCCGATGGTATCGAAACCACCACCGGCCCATTGGGTCAAGGGATTACTAACGCGGTCGGTATGGCGATCGCTGAGCGCACTTTGGCGGCACAATTTAACCGTCCGGGTCACCCAATTGTAAATCACCACACTTATGTGTTTATGGGTGACGGTTGCTTAATGGAAGGTTTGTCGCATGAGGCTTGTGCGATGGCGGGCGCGTTAGGCTTAGGTAAGTTAGTTGCCTTCTGGGATGACAACAATATTTCAATCGATGGTCATATTGATGAGTGGATGGAGCAAGACGTTCCGGGTCGTTTCGAATCTTACGGTTGGCACGTTATTCGTAACGTTGATGGCCATAATGCCGATGCGATAAATGCCGCGATTCACGAAGCTAAATCGATTCAAGACAAGCCTACCTTAATTTGTACCAAAACGACTATCGGTTTCGGTTCTCCAAATCTTTGCGGCACCCACGACTGCCACGGCGCACCATTGGGCGACCAAGAAATCGCTTTAACGCGTGAAAACCTTGGTTGGCACCATGAGCCGTTTGTGATTCCGCAAGAAATTTATGACGGTTGGGATCACACCAAAAAAGGCGCGGATGAAGAAGCACAATGGAATGCGATGTTTGCCTCTTATGAGCAAAGCTATCCTGATTTAGCGAAAGAATTCAAACGTCGTATGGCGGGTGAACTACCGGCTAACTTCGAAGTGGAAATGGATAAGTTTATTGCTAAAACGCAAGCCGATATGCCAAACATTGCTTCACGTAAAGCATCACAAAACGCCATCGAAGCGATGGGGCCGTTGTTGCCAGAAATGTTCGGCGGTTCTGCTGACTTAACCGGTTCAAACCTAACCAACTGGTCAGGTACCGTTAAAGTGAATAAGCAAAACGCTAACGGTAACTACATCTCTTGGGGTGTACGTGAGTTCGGTATGGCGCACATGATGAACGGTATGGTGCTGCACGGCGGCTTCAAAGTGTATGGCGCAACCTTCTTAATGTTCATGGAATTCATGCGTAATGCTTTACGTATGTCAGCGCTGATGAAAATCGGCACCATCTATGTTTACACCCATGACTCAATCGGTCTAGGTGAAGACGGTCCAACTCATCAGCCGGTTGAGCAAATCGCCACTATGCGTATGATTCCACGTTTCCAAACTTGGCGTGGTTGTGATGCCATCGAGTCAGCGGTGTCTTGGAAAGTAGCGATGATGCGAGGTAATGCACCGACAGCGTTGGTGTTCTCACGTCAAAACCTAACCCCCATGCCACGTACCCCTGAACAAGTGAAAAACATTGAGAAAGGCGGCTATGTGTTGAAAGATTGTCAGTGTTCAGGCGCTTGCCAAGCTGACTTAATCATCATTGCGACTGGTTCGGAAGTTGAATTGGCAATCAAGGCGGCGGATGCCTTAACGGCCAAAGGTAAAAAAGTACGCGTTGTTTCTATGCCTTGTCCGGAAATGTTCGATGCTCAAGATCAAGCTTACAAAGATTCGGTCTTGATTCCAGGTGTAAAACGCTTGGCGGTGGAAGCCGGTGTAACCGCTTACTGGCGTAAGTGGGTCGGCTTAGAAGGCGATGTAGTCGGAATCGACACTTTCGGCGAATCTGCGCCAGCCGGTGAATTGTTCAAAGAGTTTGGTTTTACGGTGGAAAACGTCGTAACCAAAGCCGAAGCTCTTATCGGATAATCCGTTTTAATCAGGTTTTAATTTTAGATTAGGCGCCATGTTCGCGTGGCGTCTGCTGCGGTCAAGCTTGCTTGACTGCATTTTAACAGGAGAAAGCTATGACAATTAAAGTTGGTATCAATGGTTTTGGTCGTATCGGCCGTATGGCGTTCCGCGCAGCGGCTAAAGATTTTCCTGGCATCGAAATCGTTGCCATTAACGACCTATTGGAGCCGGATTATTTGGCCTATATGTTGAAGTACGATTCTGTTCACGGTAACTTCAACGGCGATGTGTCGGTTGAAGGTAATAACATGGTCGTTAACGGCAAAAAAATTCGTTTAACCGCAGAGCGTGACCCAGCGAATTTGAAGTGGGACGAAGTGGGTGTTGACTTAGTTCTTGAGTGTACCGGGTTTTTCTTAACCGAAGAATCTTGCCAAGCACACATTAAAGCGGGCGCGAAAAAGGTCGTTCAATCTGCGCCTTCAAAAGACCACACGCCGATGTTTGTTTATGGCGTAAACCATAACGAATACAAAGGTCAAGCTATCCTTTCTGCCGCGTCTTGTACTACTAACGGTTTAGCTCCGGTGGCGAAAGTATTAAACGACAGTTTCGGTATCAAGCGTGGTTTGATGACCACGGTTCACGCTGCAACGGCAACGCAAAAAACAGTTGACGGCCCATCTTCTAAAGATTGGCGCGGTGGTCGCGGTATTTTGGAAAACATCATCCCGTCTTCAACCGGTGCAGCGAAAGCCGTCGGTAAAGTATTGCCTGAGCTTAACGGTAAATTGACCGGTATGGCGTTCCGTGTGCCAACTTCTGATGTATCGGTAGTGGATTTAACGGTTGAACTAAACAACGAAGCGACTTACGAGCAAATTTGCGCGGCGATGAAAGCGGCTTCTGAAGGTGAAATGAAAGGTGTGTTAGGTTATACCGATGAATCCGTTGTATCAACCGACTTCCGTGGTAATTCTCACCCATCTATTTTTGATGCGGGTGCGGGTATTGCACTAGACGGCACGTTTGTCAAAATCGTCGCTTGGTATGACAACGAGTACGGCTATACCTGCAATATGATGCGCATGGTTGAGCACGCTGCTAAAAACTAATTGACCCTTTTGGAGCAAATGTATGTCTTTTAATCGTATGACTGACTTGGATCTAAAAGGTAAGCGCGTATTAATTCGTGCCGACCTAAACGTTCCGGTTAAAGATGGCAAAGTAACCTCAGATGCGCGTATTCGTGCGTCAATGAAAACCTTTGAAGCGGCGCTCAATGCCGGTGCAAAAGTGATGGTCATGTCGCATTTAGGCCGCCCTGAAGAAGGGGTTTTCTCGGAAGAAAACTCTTTGGCGCCGGTAGCGGCTAACTTGTCTGACAAGTTTGGTAAATCAATCCGTTTGGTAAAAGATTGGGTTGACGGTGGATTTGATGTCGCCGATGGTGAATTAGTGTTGTTGGAAAACGTGCGTTTTAACAAAGGCGAAAAGAAAAACGTTGAAGAAACCGCTAAAAAATATGCCGCATTATGCGACGTATTTGTCATGGACGCGTTCGGTACCGCTCACCGCGCTGAAGCATCAACCTACGGTGTCGGTATGTTTGCACCGGTTGCGTGTGCCGGTTTATTGTTGAGTGAAGAGTTGGATGCGTTGGCAAAAGCATTGAAATCCCCCGCTCGTCCTTTAGTCGCTATCGTGGGTGGCTCTAAAGTTTCAACAAAATTGACGGTGTTAGAGTCTTTGTCTCAAGTGGTTGATCAGTTAGTTGTGGGCGGCGGTATCGCTAACACTTTCATTAAAGCGGCAGGCCACAATGTGGGTAAGTCGTTATGTGAAGATGACTTGGTTCCAACCGCTCAAAAACTAAATGAAATCATGAATGCACGTGGTGCGTCTATCCCGTTAGCGCAAGATGTGGTGACGGGTAAAGAGTTCTCGCCTACGGCGGTGGCAGAGTTGAAAGACGCAAGCGCGGTAGCGGATGATGACATGATTTTTGACATCGGTCCTAAGACAGCGGCGGAATTAGCTGAAATCATCATGAATGCCGGAACGGTGGTTTGGAACGGCCCAGTCGGTGTATTTGAGTTTGATCAGTTTGGCGAAGGTACTAAAACGATTGCTAACGCGATTGCGAAATCTAATGCCTTCTCTATCGCGGGTGGTGGTGACACCTTAGCTGCGATCGATAAATACGGCATTGAAGACCAAGTGTCTTATATCTCTACCGGAGGTGGTGCGTTCCTTGAATTCTTGGAAGGCAAAAAACTACCTGCAGTAGAAATGTTGGAAAAGCGCGCTAACTAAGCGTGTGTGTTGATCAGGCCTGCTAATTTTAGCAGGTCTGTTTTGTTTGGCTTATCGCTATGTTAAGGGTGTCTCGGGAAGTGAATTGAGTCAGACCGAATGTGTCTATCCCCAATCAGGGGGAGCAGTTTATTTTGCGAGTCATCTTAATCAGCATAAGCCCATCTTCTCATTATTATGTTGAAAAGGATTAAATAGGATTATGCCTATTCTAAGAAGAACTAAAATTGTGGCAACACTGGGCCCGGCAACGGATCGTCCTGGTGAGATTGAACGTATTATTAAAGCCGGTGTTGATGTGGTGCGTATTAATATGTCGCACGGCGCTCCGGAAGATCATATCGTGCGCGCTAATTCAGTGCGAGAAATTGCGGCTAAGTTAGACCGTGAGGTGGCGGTATTGGTTGACCTGCAAGGGCCAAAAATTCGTATTGCTCGTTTTCACGACGGCTCTGTGGAGTTGCAGGATGGTGCAAAGTTCGCCCTTGATAATAATGTCGATAAAAACGAAGGCAATATTCGTGAAGTGGGCTTGACCTATAAAAACCTACCGTATGATGTCAAACCTGGCAACCTGTTGTTATTAGACGACGGACGCGTGGTAATGCGTGTTGATGAGGTGATTGGCGAGCGCGTTGAATGTACGGTGACCGTCGGCGGTGTGCTATCAAACAATAAGGGCATTAATCTTTTGGGTGGTGGTTTATCGGCGAGTGCGCTAACCGAAAAAGACAAGGAAGATATTTTGACGGCAGCGGCGATGAATGCCGACTATTTGGCCTTGTCTTTCCCACGTTCGGCGGAGGATGTCGAGTATTGCCGTAGCTTGGCGGTTCAGGCTGGGCTGAATGCGGGCATCGTCTCCAAAATCGAACGCGCGGAGGCGGTATCAAATGACGAAACATTGGATTCGATTATCCTTGCTTCAGATGTGGTGATGATTGCACGGGGTGATTTGGGTGTTGAAGTTGGCGATGCGCAATTACCTGCGCTACAAAAGAAAATCATTAAACGCGCGCGTCAATTAAATCGTGTCACCATCACGGCAACGCAGATGATGGAAACCATGATCGAAAACGCGATTCCGACGCGTGCGGAAGTGTTTGACGTGGCCAACGCGGTGATGGACGGTACCGATGCGGTGATGTTATCCGGCGAAACCGCCACGGGTCGTTTCCCGCACTTGGTAGTTGAGGCGATGTCGCGCATTTGTGCAGAAGCAGAAAAGTCGCGCTCAACCCGCGAATCTACGCATCGTATTGACGAATATTTCTCGGCGGTAGATGAAACCATTGCGATGGCCACTATGTACGCGGCAAACCATTATAACGTTAAGGCGATTGCGGCTTTAACTGAATCGGGTAACACACCGTTATTGATGTCGCGTATTAGTTCGGGTATGCCGATTTTTGCCTTAACGCCGCATACCGCCACGCGCCGTAAAGTGTGTATGTATCGTGGTGTTTATCCGTCGATTGTCGATTACACCGGCTTAACCGATGAAGAAGTGCAGCAAAATATTTTGAAACAGCTTAAAGGTTTTGGCATTGTTCAAGAAGGCGATTTGGTGATCCTGACTCGTGGTGAACAACGTGGAAACATGGGTGGAACGAACAGACTTGAAATTGTTAAGGTTCCTTAACCAGGTCTTATTTTTTGTAAACCGTTTTATTTTTTGAAACCAACAAAGGAGTATCGCAAATGGCGATGATTACACTTCGTGAATTAATGGATTACGCAGCAGAACATAGCTTTGGTATGCCAGCGTTTAACGTAAACAATATGGAACAAGTGCGCGCTATTATGCGTGCAGCAGCGGCCGTTGATTCTCCGGTCATTCTGCAAGGTTCAGCTGGTGCACGTAAGTATGCTGGTGAGCCAATGTTGCGCCACATGGTTGCAGCCGCCGTTGAGATGTACCCGAATGTACCGGTTGTGATGCACCAAGACCACGGTTCTGATGTTGGTGTATGTTTACGTGCCATTCAGTCTGGTTTTACTTCGGTCATGATGGACGGTTCTTTGATGGCGGACATGAAAACGCCGGCATCTTATGAGTACAACGCAGGGATCACGGCTGAAGTGGTAAAAATCGCTCACGCTGGCGGTGTGTCAGTTGAAGGTGAATTGGGTTGTTTAGGTTCATTAGAAACCGGCATGATGGGTGAAGAAGACGGTCACGGTTCTGATCAAAAAATGGATCATTCTGCGTTGTTGACTGACCCGGAAGAAGCGGCGCAATTCGTAAAAGACACGAACGTTGACTGTTTAGCCGTAGCGGTGGGTACGTCTCACGGTGCTTATAAGTTCACGTCTAAGCCTTCAGACGACGTATTGAAAATTGACCAAATCAAAAAAATTCACGCACGTATCCCAACGACTCACTTGGTTATGCACGGTTCTTCTTCAGTACCTGAAGAATGGCTACAAATCATCAACAGCTACGGCGGTGACATGGGTCAAACCTATGGTGTACCGGTTGAAGCGATTGTTGAAGGTATCAAGTACGGTGTGCGTAAAGTAAACATCGACACCGATTTACGTATGGCATCAACCGGTGCAATCCGTAAGCACTTGTCTGAAAATCCATCAAACTTCGACCCTCGTAAGTTCTACAAAGCGGCAGAAGATGCGATGATGGAAATCTGTAAAGCACGTTTTGAGGCCTTTGGTTGCGCGGGTCACGGTTCAAAAATCAAAGCGTTGGGCTTAGAAGAAATGCAAGCGCGTTATGCGTCTGGTTCTCTAAACCAAAAAGTAAACTAAGTTTCGTTTAACACGGACTGATTAAAAACCCCGACTTCGTTCGGGGTTTTTTATTTTAATCGCTTTGACAAGGATAAGCAGGCCTGCTAAAAGGCTGAAAGAGTGAATCATGGCTGACAAAATTAATCAATTAGTGCGACACGCCACCCTGCGTCAGTTACAGGTGTTTGAAACCATCGCGCGTTTAAATAGCTTTAGCCGCGCGGCGGAGGAGTTGCATTTAACGCAACCCACGGTGTCGATGCAGGTGAAAAAATTAGCCGATGCCTTGGAAACGCCGCTGTTTGAACAAATTGGCCGTCAGGTTTTTCTAACGCAAGCCGGTGAGGTGTTGTACGAAGCGGCGCAAGAAGTGTTGGCGCATTTGCATTCGGCTGAACAACGCATCAAAAACCTCAAGGGCTTTGCTGGTGGGCGCATCAAGTTATCTGTGATTTCCAGTGCGCAATATTTTGTACCGAAGGTGATCCATGACTTTGTTGAACATTATCCAGACGTGTCGGTGGCGATGATGGTGGGCAATAAGGAAAAGCTAGTTGAGCGTATTCTTAAAAACGAAGACGATTTTTATATTCTCGGCCAACCGCCGGAAGGCTTGTCGGTCGAGTCGTTTCAACTTGCGCCGAATCCGCTGGTGTTTGTGGCGCATAAACATCATCCTTTGGCTAAGGTGCGCAAAATTAAGCTTGAACAAATGCAGGAAGTGCCGCTGTTAATGCGTGAAAAGGGCTCGGGTATGCGTTCGCAAATTGAGGCGGTGTTTGCAAAACATCATTACACGCCGAATATTAAAATGATTTTAGGCGGTAACGAAGTGGTGCGTTTAGGGGTGTTACAAAATTTGGGGGTGACGGTGGCGGCGGTAGCGACCTTGCTCGATGAAATCGAGCGTGGTGATATTGTGGTATTAGACGTCGAAGGCTTTCCGATTCATCGCCAATGGTATTTGGTATTCCCTAAAGGCAAGGCGCTCTCGGTAGCGGCGATTAAATTAATCGAGTTGCTCAAATTCGAAGCAATCAACTTAACAAAATCGCTGCAAGAAAAATTGGTTTTATCCTAGGGGCTGTTGAGCATTCATTTTTTGAACCACCGAAACACGAAGGCTTTTTAACTATTAAATGATTGTTTTTTTGAGATATTTTTAGTCAAAGGTTTTGGTTGAGTCCTGAGCCTATGTAGAAACTCACTCACATTCAACTTATCAATCAGTTGCCTCGAAATTTCATCAGGCTTGAGGTGGTAGGGGCCAGTTTAGTTCAATGTCAATGGTTTGTCTTAGTCCGAGGCGAACGAGCTAGCGCTTTTCCTGCTTTGTGGGTTGAGCGGTTTCGTGGCAAAACTTGATTTGAATAAATATATAGATATAAAGCTATCTAAAACATAATAAATATTGATTTGTATAAATCGGTTGAAGCTTTAAACTAACCATCAGTTATTTCGGGGTTATTGGTTTTCTGTATTGCAGTGAATTGATAGCAAAGACTAAAGACGAGAAAACTCGTCGTTATTGAGGTAAGTAAGATGGATCAGTCGAATCGTTACGCTGACTTAAGCTTGAAAGAAGAAGACCTAATTAAAGGTCAAAACCACATTTTGGTTGCATACAGAATGGAACCCGCCGCCGGTTACGGTTATTTAGAAGTAGCGGCACACATTGCGGCCGAATCTTCAACCGGTACCAACGTTGAAGTGTGTACCACCGACGAGTTCACCAAAGGGGTTGACGCGTTGGTTTATGAAATGGATGAAGCGAATCAAATCATCAAGATTGCTTACCCATTCGACTTGTTCGACCGTAACGGTATCGACGGCAAAACGATGTTGGTGTCTTTCCTGACTTTGGCTATCGGTAACAACCAAGGTATGGGCGACGTTAAAAACCTACAAATGTTAGATTTCTGGGTTCCAGAAACGAAATTGCATTTGTTTGACGGTCCGGCAAAAGACATTTCTGATATGTGGCGTATTCTTGGCCGTGATTACAAAAACGGCGGTTACATTGCCGGTACCATCATCAAGCCAAAATTAGGCTTACGTCCTGAGCCATTTGCTAAAGCGGCATACCAGTTCTGGTTGGGCGGCGACTTCATCAAAAACGACGAGCCACAAGGTAACCAAGTTTTCGCACCAATGAAAAAAGTGATTCCGTTAGTGGTTGACGCGATGAAACGTGCGCAAGACGAAACCGGTCAAGCTAAATTGTTCTCTGCAAACATCACGGCAGACGACCATTACGAAATGCTTTACCGCGCTGACTACATCCTAGAAACGTTCGGTGAGTTTGCTCCTCACGTTGCGTTCCTAGTTGACGGTTATGTTGGTGGTCCAGGTATGATCACGACGGCACGTCGTAACTACGCATCACAATACTTGCATTACCATCGTGCGGGTCACGGTGCGATCACCTCGCCTTCAGCGAAACGTGGTTACACGGCATTCGTTCTAGCTAAAATCTCTCGTTTACAAGGTGCGTCAGGTATCCACGTGGGTACGATGGGCTTCGGTAAAATGGAAGGTGGTAACGAAGATAAAGAAATCGCGTACATGATTGAACGTGATGAGTGCCAAGGGCCATTCTTCTATCAGAAGTGGAACGGCATGAAGCCGACTACACCGATCATCTCTGGTGGTATGAACGCATTACGTCTTCCAGGTTTCTTCAAGAACTTGGGTCACGGTAACGTTATCAACACGTCTGGTGGTGGTTCTTACGGTCATATCGACAGTCCGGCGGCGGGTGCGATCTCTCTACGTCAATCGTATGAGTGCTGGAAAGCGGGTGCAGACCCAATCGAATTCGCGAAAGAGCACAAAGAATTTGCGCGCGCGTTCGAATCTTTCCCAGGTGATGCTGACAAGATCTATCCAGGTTGGAGAGAGAAGTTAGGCGTTCACAAGTAATTTAGACTAAAACCGCCGGAATTTATTCCGGCGCAGTTTGGCTAAATTAGCAGCCTCTGTGATGGATTCGTCCAAAGCAGAGGTTTTTTTAACCCTAAGTAGTTGAGTTGAAAACTAGGTTATTTTTATAAATGAGCAGGCCTGCTGATTTATAAAAATAACTTAATTTAGTTGAGGAATGCGTGATGGATATCAGCCAATTTAAAATCGAAAAAGAACCCTTTTACCAGCAGCAAAATAACGAAGTATCGTTATACCAAGCGGCCTACGCTGCGCGTTTGCCGGTGATGGTAAAAGGGCCAACAGGTTGCGGTAAGTCACGTTTTATCGAACACATGGCGTGGAAGCTGGAAAAACCGTTAATCACGGTTTCTTGTAACGAAGATATTACCGCGTCTGACTTGGTCGGGCGTTATTTATTAGATGCCAACGGCACGCGTTGGGTTGATGGCCCGTTAACTATGGCGGCACGTTACGGCGCGATTTGTTATTTGGATGAAGTGGTGGAAGCCCGTCAAGACACGATGGTTGTGATTCATGCCTTGACAGACCATCGTCGTGAATTACCGTTGGATAAAAAGGGTGAATTAGTAAAAGCGCATCCTGATTTTCAATTGGTTATTTCTTATAACCCGGGTTATCAAAGTTTGATGAAAGACCTAAAACAGTCAACTAAACAACGTTTCTGCGCGTTAGATTTTGATTATGCCCCGGCGTATGTTGAAGCCAATATTTTGGTAAAAGAAGCCGGCGTTGATTTAGACGTGGCGAAAAAACTGGTTCAGATTGGTGAAGCCGCGCGTAAGTTGAAAGGCCACGGTTTAGATGAAGGCATTTCAACCCGTTTGATGGTGTATGCAGCGACCTTGATTGCGCAAGGTGTCGAAAAACAAGACGCTTGCCGTATGGCGTTGGTTCGTCCTATTACCGATGATGCCGATATTCGCGCAACGCTCGATAACACCATCAATATGGTATTTGCTTAATTTCCTTTTAACCACGAAGAGGCTAAGCTTCTTCGTGTTTCTGTGGTGAAAACATGACACCGGAACTACTCGAATCCTATCAAAAACAATTTGGCTGTAATTTTCAGCAAGCGAAAGATGTGTTTCCCGCTTGTTTAGCCTATGCACGTCAAACCCTTAGCGAATCCGGTTTAAATCACTATCTTGATGCCGCCAAATTCCTCTGCAATATGGGGCGCGGCGTTGAGCCGGTATTAATCTATTTGCACGAAATGCCGGATGTCGCGGTGCATTTAGGCGAGCCCGTTTTGCAGCAGGTTAAAGACTATGGTTACAAACTGGCCCGCAGTCCGAATAAAAATGCCTTGATTCCTTTTCTACAAACCTTGCCGGCGGTGTGTCGGCGTATTGATACCGCACAGGATTTTGAACAATACCTGGCGATGATTGATGATTTTGTCGAAAAAACCGCCACGGTGATTCATGGACATCAGTCGATGTATGAAAGTCCGGGTATGGTCGAGTTGCTTGATAATATGCCGAAACTTTTGGGCAAACTCACGCTGGAAGGTATTCGTAACTTTATTCAATATGGTGTGCGTAACTATCGCCATGCGCCGGATCAGCAAAAAGAATACTTTGATTTGGCTAGCCCGGATGCACGCAGCATTATCGCGCGCGAACGTCATGGTACGGTGTTTAAAGAGGCGCAGCGCCATTTAGAAATGTTGCAACAAATCATGTGGGACAGTGACTTACCGTTTGTCACCTATTCCACTTCGATGGATCAACTGATCAAGCCGATGCCTTATATCGACGAACAAGCCATGCGTTTGCCGGATGTGTATGACGATCTCGGCGATATCAGCGGGATTGATCGTTATCGTGCCGCATTAGCGCATATGTTGGCGCATAAGCAGTGGTCGAGTCAGTTACTGGCGGACAACTTTGCACCGCATATGCAGTTGTTTATTTCTACCTTCGAAGATGCACGTGTTGAACGCTTAGCGATGCAACGTTATCCGGGACTAAAAAAACTGTGGTTAGGTTTGCACCCCATTCCGCCAAAAGGCGATTGCGACAGTGAAAAAATGGCGTGTTTACGTTATCGCGCCACACGTTTATCACGCGCATTGATTGACGAAAACTTTGACGCCGAAGATGACGTGATTGCTCAGCATGTTGAACGCTTTAATGCCGTGTTGGCAGAAAAAGGTGATTTATCTAGCATTAAAGACATGCAAGAACTGGGCGCGTCTTATTACGTTAAAACCCGTTTAATGACCGACAGTTTGCCGGATGTGTATTTTGCCCACACCGATATTTCTTATCGCGACGACAACCGTTGTTTATGGATTCATCACGAAGAATATGATGAAGCCGACGAAGTGATTAAAAATGAATATCAGTCAGACGAAGCGCCAACGTTAGAAGACGGCTTGCCGCCGCGTCATTATGATGAGTGGGATTATTTATCCGAATCCTATCGACCCGATTGGTGTGCGGTGTATGAACGTTTAAATCCATCCGGCGATACCGCAAAAGTGGATAAGTTACTCACCAAACATGATGCGCTGATTCAACGCATTAAACGCTTGGTGGAAATGTTGCGCCCGCAAAACAAAAAACGTATTCGTTTCCAAGAAGAAGGCTCAGAGCTGGATTTGGATGTTGCCTTGCGTTCGATTCTTGACTACAAAAGCGGCTCTAATCCTGACCCACGTATCAACTACAGCCACACAACCGATGGACGTTCGATTTCGGTGATGTTACTGGTGGATATGTCGCAATCGCTAAACCAAATGGTCGCCAATAGCAACCAAACCCTATTGGAACTGAGTGAAGAAGCACTGGCGATTATGTCGTTTACGGTTGAATTGTTGGGGGATAAATTTGCGATTGCCGGGTTCCATTCCGACACCCGCCACGATGTGCGTTATCACCACATTAAAGGTTGGAGTGAACATTGGGGTGATGAAGTCAAAGCGCGAATCGCCGGGATGAAAGCGCAATATTCCACCCGTATGGGCGCGGCGATGCGTCATGCCGGACACTACCTAGAGCTGCAAAAAACCGAGAAAAAATTGCTGTTAATTTTGACCGATGGCGAACCCGCAGACATCGACTCAAAAGACCCGCAAGTGCTGATTCAAGACACCAAAAAAGCCGTGTCCGAACTGGCGCAAAAAGGTATTTACAGCTATTGCATTAATATGGACCCAAAAGCCGACGACTATGTCGCCGACATCTTCGGCAACCATTACAGCGTGATTGATAAGCTGGAAACGCTGCCGCAAAAACTACCGGAAATCTTTATCGCGCTGACCAAATAGCGTTAGACCCGCCCCATTCCTCTCCGCGCGGGAGAGGGAGCGGACGCGCGCTTTAGATTATCATGTTGGACTTAACCCCCCGCCCAGTCGTCGTCCGGACGTTAATTTTTTGTTGTGCTAAAATCGGCTTTCTGTTCCGCATTATCAAAACAAGCACGGAGACGGCGTGATGATCATTGATACACAAAACATGGCAGACTTACCCTTGGCAAGTAAGGTTGAATTATTGGAGGCGATCACCATGTCTTTAGCTGGCGATGATGAGTTTGAATCGCCATCCTGGCATGAATCGGTTTTAAAACAACGTGAACATGAACTTCAAAATTCATCAACTTGGTTGAGTTTGGATGCGGTTAAAAAATCGTTAATCTCATGAGTTATCAGGTTGTTTTTACACCTTCCGCCCAGCAGGACCTCATTAAAGCCAGACAGTTTTATGCCAAAGTGGATCAACAGTTAGGGCGCTATTGTGCTGACAGCCTTGTGCTAGATACCGAGCGTTTAGCTTTTTTTGCAGGTATTCACCCTGTTGTATTTGGCTACTACAGAATGCTGGCCAGAACCTTTCCCTACTCAATTTACTACAAAATAATTGACGGCCAAGTTGTTGTTAATGCGATTATCGATAACCGGCGCCAGCCGAAATCACTTGTAAACAGGTTATTAGACAGGTAGAGCGGCGCACAGGCCGCTCTAGTCGAGCAAGAAAGACCTCCTTTTGGATTCTTTCTTTTAGGGTTGTTTTTACAAGCTTGGTCTGGCTAAAGCAAAACCGTCACGGCAATAGCTGTAATCATCGCCGCCGAGCTTGCCGATGGCATCAAGTTGTTTCGCGTCCACCAGGCCTGCTTCGGTTAATAAACCGTCTTTAACGCTCACCCCGACCACATCCAATAAAATCAACTGCCCCCCGGCGGGTAAATCCGACAGGTTAATAATCTCGCGCAATTTACATTCATAACGCACCGCCGAATCGGCGACACTGACCGGTTTAACCAATTCACTCGGCGCGGCGGCGATCTGAGCCTGCTCAAACTCACTGGTGTCGTTATCATAAGGTGCACAACTGGCGTTCATCGCCTCGGCTTGGCTGGCGCTGACAATATTCACCACACATTCCGGCACGGCTTTTAAATTCGCCAAGGTATCTTTTTCGCCGCCTGCGCGCGGCGCGACATGGGTAATCGCCAAAATTGGCGGATTCACACTCGCCACGGTAAAAAACGAATAGGGCGCGACATTCTGCACGCCGTGTTGATTCTGCGTGCTCACCCACGCAATCGGGCGCGGAATAATCCCACTGACTAACAGCTTGTACATCTCTTGCGGATGGGTATCTTCAACTTTCTTAAACATAATGTAACTCCACGGCGACGTAATATAACCAATATAAGTGAATCCTTATTGTATAAAAAACCGCTAGGCTTAATATGGCAAATTGATGACCAAGGTTCGATAATGGCGCAACCTGTTCGCCGCGTAAGCCTCGGCGAGTTATCTTCGGTGACAATCCTCAACAACAATAAGCGAGTAGATGATGACGCGATTTACGATATTGGCAGGCCTGCTAGGGTTGGTCTGCGTATTTGGTGCGCCGCTGAGTGCGGCGCAAGATGATATACCCGCTTCCTTTTCGCGAGAATATAAACTGATGCTGACGCCTTCGCTGTTTGTGTATCAAAACGAAGCGCAAACCGTAGCGCGCTTGCTGGCCGAAGTTGAAAACACGCTTGAGTCCGCGATAGGGCGCAAAGTGCGCGCCAAGCCCGTGCTGAAAAAACAACGCGAAGTGCGTTTTTATGATGTGCCTCGACGTTGTGATTTGCGCCATTATGGTTATGTGCTACGCGAGCGAACCGACAAAGCGCAAACTGAAGTAACGTTAAAATACCGTGCAACCGATTCCCAGCAGGTTGAGCGCCACGCTACGCAACCGCGTGCGCCGAACGCACAGAGCAAGTTGGAAGCGGATATTGGCGTACAACCGGATGAGCCGTTTAACGTGGTGTACTCTCATTCGCTCAGTATTGAGAAGCGCCCGGCGCTCGATGAATGGCAAGCGATTGAGCTTCTGTTTCCCGATTTCGCTATCCCTCACCTTAACGCGGATAAGCCGCCGCTGGCGTTGGTCGGCGGTTTGGTGATTCACGAGCGTGTGTATAAAAATATCAAAATCGATTTGGGTAGACAGGATGCGCAAATGAGTCTGACGCTTTGGTATCAGGGGCAGCCAAGTGCTAACCAATCCCCTTTGATTGCGGAGCTATCATTCAAACTCGATGCGCAGGCGCAGGGTTATGCGCCAAAGGTGATTGAGCGTGCCCAACAAGCTTTTTTAGCTCTGCAAAGCTGGTCGGCGGTGGCGGTGGGTGCCGCCACCAAAACCGCCCGTGTGTATCAATTTCAGACAGACTTTTGCCAAAGCAGTGATGAGCAACAATTAGCAGGCCTGCTTAATTCTGAAACAAATCAAGGTTTGGGCATTATTGATAGCGTGGAACCTAAGCACAATGAATCAGCGTATTGAAGCCCTCTATGGTCGTGAGTAACCGTTAAGACGCCATTTTGAGTGGGTTTTTAATCCGCTCAAATACCTTAAACTAAGCGTTCATACAGGAGTGTTTAAGGTGTATGTCATTGAATTTGAAACCGATGTGGTCAATGAATATCTCAAGATTCCAAATTTTGAGCAGTTTAAAAACAAGCAGAGTCGTTATCGAAACCGACGATGCACCTAAAGCGCGTCAGCGTTTATCGGCTATAGCCGTTGATACGCGTGGCTTTAAGTTTAATTGTGATGAAGCGAATAAGCGTTAAGCGATGAAGGCTTTTTGCGATACGAATATTCTGAACTATGCTTTCTCAAGCATGGACGCTGAAAAATCGGATAGGGTGAATAGCGTGTTATTTAATCAGCCAAGCATGATTTCAACTCAAGTGATTAATGAGTTTATTATTAATGTCGGTTTAAAAAACTTGCGCTGTCTGAGTCACAGCTACAAAAAGCGATCATTAAATTAAGTGATGCGTTTTATGTGAGCAATTTTAGCTTAAAAGTGCGCGGTTTTGTTGGCGTGATCGCCATGCCGAGGGTGTGCAAATGGAAATTGCTCGATCAAAACCAGCCCGACGGTAAAGCGGGTAAAGGGCGATTGACATTGATTTATCCGCAGTGGAGGGCTTTACTCAAGCGCTGAATGTATTTGAATTGGATCATAATGTAACGATGGATGTGATATCTTTTAATTTGAGCGAGGGTATGAATCACTTTAACAGCCTGCTAGATTAGGCAGACATGGAGAAAAGAAAACGATGAAAACGAAATTTATGTCAGTGGGTATAGCGACTTTGTTGGCGGCGTCTTCGGCGGTGCAGGCTCAGTACACCGGCCCTTCAAGTGTGCAAAGTTATCAAACGGTGGCGCAAGTGAATGCCAATCCGGTGGATGATATGCCGGTGGTACTGGAGGGGTTTATTGTTAAAAAAGTGGGGAACGAAAAATATATCTTTACCGATGGAACCGGCGAAATTCGTATAGATTTAGACGATAAATATTTACCCGGCCAGCCGTTCGACGATAAAACCAAGGTTCAGCTGCGTGGTGAGGTCGAAAAGGATTTTTTAGACAGTCCGGAAATTGATGTTGAGTTTCCGTTAGTGATTGTGCGCTAAGGCGTAAACAGGGGGCGTTATGTGTATTGTGGCGTTAGTGGTGGCGATTGGGTTGTTGGTGTTTTATTTGGATGATCATCTGTCGAATTGGCATTTGGTAGAGCGTTTGGATGCGCACAGTGAAATCACCTTGGCGGTGGGCTGGGAGATGATTCCGGCATTTTGGCCACTGATTGCGTTGAGTGTGATTAGCACCTTGGTGCTGGTGATGCTGTATCAGCGGATTTTTAATAAAAAACAAATCGGCTGCGCGACCTGTCCGACGGATGAAAAATAATAAAAAGTTTGAAAGCCCCTTGAAAATAACCAGGCCTGGTTATAGATTTATGGTTGCAAGTTGCTGATATGCAATAGTATTTTCAATCATAAATTCACGGGGGTGAAACATGGATTTATCAAAACTTAATCCTTGGAACTGGTTTAAACATGAAGATGGCGCGAAATCCGCCGAGTCGATTCCGCTGAAACGCGATGAGTATCAATCGGCCACACCGGCACGGCGCGAAGTCGGCACGGTAGGGGATATTTGGCAATTACATCGCGAAATGGATCGGTTGTTTGATGAGGCATTTCGCGGCTTTGGTTTGCCTTCGCGTGCGTTGGCTTCGACGCGTGCGCCGTTGAATGAAGCCTTGTTTCGGCCTAGCTTAAATGTCGCCAGTGATGATAAGCAATATACGGTTACGCTCGAAGCGCCGGGCTTGGTGCAAGACGATATTAAGCTCGAATTAAAAGGCCAAACGCTGTTTATTCAAGGCGAAAAACGCGTTGAAAAAGAGGACAAGGATAAACACTATTATCGTATCGAACGTCGATATGGTCAGTTCCAACGGGTGTTGGATGTGCCTGAGGATGTCGATTTAGATAAAATCGAGGCGAAAATGAAACATGGGGTTTTGACGATTAACCTGCCGCGCGTGGCCGAGATGACTCATAACGGCCATCGTCATATTCCGATTCAGTCCTAGGGGCTGTGGCAATTCCTATTTGAAAATCTTTGTTCGCTATCAAGCGGTTTAACGGTGCCAAACGAAGCTTTGGCACTTTTTTTGCGTGTACACGTGAAGCAGGGACGTGGCTTTCGGTCGCCTTGGGGATGATAGCGGGCGCGTTTTTGTGTTAGTTGTTAATTTTATCGGAGAGATGTATGAAGCAGAAATGGATCAGTTGGATGATGATGTTTGCCTTTTTGGGAATGACGGCGGTGCCGGTTCAGGCCGCGATGGTGTCAACCGAACAGGTGATTGAAGCGCATCAAGCGCAGTATGATCGTGAGCAGTTAGCGGGCTTGTTGGATCGCGCTGATGTGCAGCAAAAACTGGTGTCAATGGGTGTTTCAGCGGACGATGTGCAACAACGTATTGCGGCGATGACCGATGCCGAAGTGGCAGAGTTAAATGCCAAAATCACTGAATTGCCTGCCGGGGCGAATGCATTAGGGATTATTGTGCTGATTGGTGTGGTGTTGGTTATCACCGATTTAGTGGGTTTGACCGATGTGTTCCCAGGTTTGTCACCGGTTTATTAAGCGGACGATGTTGAACCGCTTGTTATCGGGTCGTTGGCTAGTCGTTATGATGGCCTTCGGTGGTTTCAGCCTGTTATCAGGCTGTAGCCACACCCCGCAAACACAACGTTTACTTCAGGACGTTGGCCCGAGTTTGAGCCAGCGTGTTGAGTTAAGCGATGTGCCATTTTTTCCTCAAACCGAATTTCAATGTGGCCCGGTGGCCTTAGCCACCGTATTTCAATATCGCGCTAAAGCCGTGTTACCGGATGATTTAGTCTCACAAGTCTATGTGCCGGAAAAGCAAGGCAGTTTGCAAATCGAAATGACGGCGGCGGTGCGCCGTCAAGGTCTTGTGCCTTATCCGTTAGCCGGTTCGCTGGAGGCTTTATTGCGTGAAGTGGCGGCCGGAAATCCGGTGCTCGTGATGCAAAACCTGGCATTTAGCTGGTATCCGCAATGGCATTATGCCGTGGTGGTCGGTTATGACTTAGCTGCGCAAACACTCGTGTTGCGTTCCGGTGAAACACGGCGCTGGCAAACCACGTTGCGTACGTTTGAAAATACCTGGGCGCGTTCGAACTATTGGGGCTTGGTGAT
Source organism: Thiomicrospira sp. (assembly GCA_034005865.1). Lineage (GTDB taxonomy): Bacteria > Pseudomonadota > Gammaproteobacteria > Thiomicrospirales > Thiomicrospiraceae > Thiomicrospira. Next base: position 29,892 of record JAVETW010000013.1, read on the forward strand.
TGTTCCGCCCTCGCTGTTACCGGTAACGGCAACGCGTTCGGGTTGGTTAAAGCAAGCGTTTGATTTAGAGCAGGTGGATCAGCTGTTAGCGGCCGAGGTCGCGTATCAAACGGCGCATTACGCTTGGCAAGACGACACTGATAGCGGATTGGCGTTAGGCAATCTGTATTATCGACAAGGTCGTTATGCTGAATCGGCGCAGATTTTTGCCGAATTGGTGACGCGTGCGCCGCGAAATGCGGCGTTGTGGAATAATTGGGCGTATGCGTTACAAGCGATGCCTTGTCCTTTATCGGCGTTTTCGGCGGCGAAATGCGCGCAGCGCTTGTCGCCCGCGGACGATAATATTTTTTCAACGCGGCGCGATATGCAGCAAACCTTATCTGACCCGTCGGCGCAGAGCTGTCGCTGGCGAGTCATCTGTCCACAATGAGTGCGGATTTTGCAGGCCTGCTTTGGCAGGAATTGACCTAAATCAACTTCATGCCTATAATTCAACTTATTCGGGTATAAGCAATCGCTTATGAATCTAGCGGTACGCGGTCTGACCATAAGGCGCGACGGCATGGTGCCCGTTTATTATCCCTTCTTTAGTAGAGCAAAAGGAACCCTATGGCCAGTATGTTTAAGGCGTCTGATTTAAGCCGCCGTCAGTTTATTTTGGGGGGCGCTGCTGCATTGGCGACCTTGGGTACGAGCATTAAGGTACAGGCACAACAGGCGCCGGTGCATATTGTGATTGTGGGCAGTGGTGCGGCGGGTATCAGTATCGCCAATCGCCTATCACGTGCGCTCAAGCAAGCGAAAATCACCATTATTGATGCTAAACAAGCGCATTATTATTGGCCGGGCTTAACGCTTGTTGCTACCGGCGCTTGGCCTAAGTCAAAAGTGCTGGAAGAAAACCGTCGCTATTTACCCAAGCAGGTTGAGTGGGTGCAAGAAATGGTTGCCAGCTATGACCCTGATAATAAGCAGGTGGTGACCGATAGCGGGCGCAAAATTGGTTATGATTATTTAGTGGTCGCGAGCGGTGTTGAATACGATTATGGCGCGATTGAGGGGATGGATATTAACGAAATTGGTCACAATGGTTTGGCGAGCGTGTATCACAGCCCTGATGCAGCTGAACGCAGTTGGCAGGCGATTGAGCGCTATTCGCGTGAAGGCGGTAATGGCTATTTTACCTTGCCAAGTACGCCGATTCGTTGTGCCGGTGCGCCATTAAAAATGACGTTATTGACCCTTGATCGCCTCAGACAAAACGGCGGGTATGACAAGGCGAAAATGAACTTCTATTCGGCAACGAATAATGTATTTGGCTTGCCGTGGTTTAACGATTATGTCCTCGGCTTGTATGAGCAGGCGAATATGGGTGTTAAATTCCGCACGGAGTTGAGCGCGATTGATAGCGAAAAACGCGTAGCAACGTTTAAACATGGCGATGAAACGCTGAACGTGGACTACGATTTGTTGCACGTGGTGCCGCCGATGCGTGCGCCAAAATCAGTGCGCGAGTCGAATTTGGCTTGGACGGAAGGCAATATGGCCGCCGGCGGTTGGTTAGCGGTGGATAAAGATACTTTGCAACACATAACCTACCCTGAAGTGTTTGGTTGTGGCGATGTCAACGGTACGCCTCGCGGTAAAACGGCGGCCACGGTGAAAATGTCGGTGCCGATTGTGGTGGAAAACCTGTTGGCGGTGATCGCTGGTGAAGAGCCGACGGCCACGTTTAACGGTTATACGTCTTGTCCGTTGTTGACGAAGTTTGGTTCGGCGATGTTGATTGAATTCGACTATAACGGCGATTTAGTGTCAACCTACTCCTTTATCGATCCGAAAAAAGAGTCGTGGTTAGCTTGGGTAATGAAAGAGCAATTACTTAAGCCGACGTATCTTCAAATGTTAAAAGGCAATGTGTAACCGATAAAGGATCGAAACCATGAGTGAACTAAATTTAACCTTTTTTATGCTGTTAGGTTATGCGCAGGCGCATATCGGTGTGGTGTTGATTTTTATTGGCGGCGCGTTGATTTTGAATCTGCTCGCTTATCGCCAGCAGGGTTCGTATTTATATATGAACGTGTTGCAACAAAGCTTGCTGGGCGGCGCGTTGGTGTTTGCGTTGCTGTTCTTTAGTTTACCCGCGCTCACCGGATCGGCGTTGTCGATGGTGAATTACTGGGTGGACTGGGTGTTATTGGTGGTGATGGCCAGCGGTTACAGCTTAGCCTCGATTGCGTGGATCTATCCAATTTTACGCATTTACGCCGGTAGCAAGCCTTTGCCTTAAAGGTGATCAGCCGGGGTTTCGCGATGTGTGGCGAAGCCTTGGCGCGTTGGCGGATGATTTCGGGCAAAATATTTATGCTGCCGTTTTGCGCACATTCATTGAGGTAGCTTGTAGTTGTTCGCGGCGCTTTTGTTTATTTTGATGTTTTTTTAACCCGTCTGATTCCCTCCGCTAACGCTGATATCGGTTTAGCAGGCCTGCTAAAATAGCGTCTTAAACAAACGCGGGCATTTAAAACGCGCGCGGTATCTTGATTCAAGGTTAAAGCCTGTTGACATTTTGCTGAACAGGTTGATAAATCAAGTGTTTGTGAACCGCTAAGTCGATTGTGTGTTCAGGTGATGCTATTGATACAAATAAATATCTTGAAAAATCAATGTGTTAATATTTAAAAAACGACTTAAAATAGCTTCGTGTCTGGTCCTTGAAAAACCATGCTGGCACAAGAGGCGGCCTTGTTCGTTGTGGTATCGCTTGCTTGGCCATGATATGACTAAAACCGACGCATCACGCCTATAATAAGCCGACGTTAAACCCTACAGAAAAGTAATCCCGAGTTAGTCGCGGCGGCCTAAGTGTTCTGTGTAAGCACTTTTTGTTTGAATTCGGCTAAAGGCAGGGGTTTGCTAAACAGATAGCCTTGGAAGAATTGGCAGCGATAATCACGCAGCAGCGAAAACTGCTGGTCGGTTTCCACGCCCTCGGCAATCACGCTCATTTGGAAACTCTCTCCCAGCGTCATAATCGCTTGCACCATCACCGCGTCCATTTCATCATCCGCAATGTCTCGAATAAACGACTGGTCTATTTTGATTTGGCTCAGCGGCAGTAATTTTAAATAAGCCAAGGACGAATAACCTGTGCCAAAATCATCAATCGAAAACTGAATGCCTAATAAACGCAGGGCGCGCATTTTGTTCACCGAATCGTCCATATTGCTCATTAACACGCTTTCGGTGAGCTCTAGTTTGAGCATCAGCGGATTAACTTCATAGCGTTTCACTAAGCGCGTCACCGTTTCGACAAAATCGCGCTGGCGCAGTTGTTTGGCGCTGATATTCACCGAGAGTTGAATCAGGCAAAGTTTGGGGTCATAACGCCATTCGTTAAGTTGCTGGCAGGCGGTTTCCAGCACCCAATCACCCAGCGAAAGAATTAAGCCGGTTTCTTCTGCTAACGGAATAAACTGCGCCGGTGAAATCATGCCGCGTTGCGGATGTTGCCAGCGTAGCAGGGCTTCGGCCCCCAAAATACGTCCTTGGCTATCGACTTGCGACTGGTAATGGAGTTGCAGCTGTTGCTGGCTAATCGCTTGGCGTAAATCCTGCTCTAGCTCGGCGCGTTCGTTTAGCTGGATTTGCATTTGCGGATCAAATAGGCGAATGTCGTTACGTCCGGAGGCTTTGGCTTGATACATCGCCATATCGGTCCATTTCAATAAGTCATTCAGCGGTTTGTTGTGATCTTGGAACAACGAAATACCGATACTGGCGCTGGAATAGTGTTGAATTTTGGTGCCCGGTTCAGCGCCATCGAGCAAGTAGGGATCGCTGAGTTTTTGGCGCAGAGTTTCGGCGACTTGCATCGCCTGCTGTGCAGCTTTCACCGCTTGTGTATCCAAATCCGTGAGTAAGACAACAAATTCGTCGCCGCCAAAGCGCGCTACGGTATCGCCCGCGCGGATGCCGGACTTGATGCGCTGGGCGACTTCAATCAGCAGTTTATCGCCGAGTTGATGGCCGTGGCTGTCGTTAAGGATTTTAAAGTGGTCCAAGTCCAAAAACAGCAATGCGCCATGATATTGGTTACGGGCGGTTTGCGCCATTGCCGACTCTAAGCGATCAATCAGTAAACGTCGGTTTGGCAACTGAGTTAAGGGGTCGAAAAAGGCCAGATTTTGAATTTGTTGTTCGGCCTGTTTGCGCTCGGTCACATCCTGCAACACCACCACGAAGTTGTTTATTTTTTGCTCATTGTCATGCACCGGGGTAATGGTGATTTCTTCGACATACTGGTCGCCGTTTTTGTGTCGGCGCTCCAAAATGCCATGCCAAACTTGGCCTTGGCGCACCACGTGTTGAATTTGCTCGAAGAGGGCTTTGTCCTCGTCGCTGGCTTGTTCGGGGTTGTATAAATGGTGGCCGACAATTTCGGTTTCGCCATAACCGGTTAAGTCGTAATAGGCGCGATTAGCCCAAATAACGCGGCTGTTGTGGTCGGTGATGGCAATCGCATTCGCCGCGTAGTTTAATGCCGTATCGTGTAATTTAAGTCGCGCTTCGGTTTTAAGCCGCTCGCTGATGTCATGCACAATCGAAAACAAACAAGGTTCACCGGCGATCATCACCGGCGATGAATGCACTTCTACCTGACGAACTTCGCCGTTTGCTAAACGATGCGGGAATACGAAGTAGTTGCGTTTTTCGCTGTGCGCGCGTTCTCGTTCGGCAGCGATTTGCTCTTTGGGCAAGGTATTGATTTGGTGAATATTCATCGCTTTTAAATGCGCGGTATCGTAACCGTAAAACTCGGCGGCGGCGTTATTAGCGTCTAAGATAGCGCCGGTGGCGGGCGAAATGAGCAGCATCGGCGAAGCATGGTTTTCAAACATTTGATAAAAGCGCTGCTCGCTTTCGCGCAACGCTTGCGTGCGCTGTTCGACGATATTTTCGAGATTTTGGTTTACGCTTTGTAACGACAAATTAAGTTGGTCACGCTCCTGCGAGAGCAGCTTAAGGTGGCGGTTATTTAAAATCAACCGCATGACCAACAGGCTAAACAGCAGCAAGCTGGCTACAAACGTTAGCACAATCGGTGCGCTGTAACGTACAAAAATATCCCCAAGATTGATGTCTTCGCGTGGGATAACATCCAGTTGCAACATTACCGCTTCAATCGGCGCATAGTCGCCCGGCGGCGTAAAGCCGTAAAATTCCCCCAATCGTGCAACATGGCTATCGGGTTGGATATTAAGCAGCGCGATGGAAACCTGTTTGTTGAGTTCGCTGCCTAAGTGCGCCATCGCGGCCAATGGCCATTCGGGATAAAGCGCGGTGGAATGGATTTGTGGAAAATGGCTTGGGCTAATCGACGCGATGACTTTGATTTGCGCCCAGTTTAGTTTGCCTTCTTTAACGAGCGCTTCTAGGATACCGGTGCGCACAAAACCGACATCGGCCTCGCGATTGAGTACGCTTTGAACCACGCGGTCATGCGGCATACCGGTAAACTGGACGTGTTGAGTGTCGTAGCCGCGTCGATACAGTTCCCAGCGCTGCATTAAATAACCGCCAAACGATTGCTCAAAGGTGGCGGCGATGGTTTGCTGTGGGACATCGCTCAGGGTATTAACATCGGCGCGATCGCTGCGGGTAAAGATAACGCCGCCAAATTGATTCACCGGCTTGCCTTCGGCTAAGGGCATCAGTGTAACCAGCGGATGCAGGGCTTGTTTGCGTTTGAGTAACACAAAGTGTTGCGGATTGGTGAACACATAATCTAACTGTCCGGCGTCAAAGGCTTGATTAAATTCGCCATAAAACAAGGGCACCAGCTCAAAGCGCTGTTGCGGCAGATAGCGGTTGAGGTGATCAACCAGCGGTTGCCAGCGCGCATAAGTGGCATCAATCGAACGAAATGCGAGGACGCCAAGGCGAATAGGTTGATTTTGGGCGCTTTGTGCTTTTTCTTCGGCGGCATACAGAAATGGCCAGCTTAGAACCACCAGCAGTCCTAAGACAAGCAGGCTGAGAATAGCGAGTTTAAATCGGCTGGATTGGCGCGCTATCAAGGTTCGCCCCGTATGCTGTTTGTCCGACGAGCAATGTTTGCTCTCCCAGTGTATAGAAATTAAACAGTTATTCTGAAAGAGGCGGTGCGGTGTGTCAATAACAGCGGACAGATATAGAAAAATTTGATGACGCAAGGTAAGTTTTGTGGTGTTGGCACCTCGAGTTTAACGGTTGAAAACAGGCGGTTTTTCTAGGCGATTGTTGTGCGATAATAGTTCAATTAACCAGCGTGGCGATGCTAAGCGTTTTAAAGCAGCATCCGACGTGTTTCCTTACGCGCAAAGCGCCCGCAGTGCCGATGCAGGATTGAATAAGAGGATAGGCTGTTGATGCGTACATTTTTTAATTGGTTGGTCGAGTTTTTATCGCCGATTTTGGCGATATTGCTATTTGTGGGTATTTCCTTGGTGTTTTGGAGTCATTATGAGCAGTCACAAAAACACGCCAATGAGATTGCGATTGAAGATGCCAAAAACTTTTCTTCATCGGTAGCGCAGTTTCGTAACTTTTATGCCACTACGATTTTGCCCGCCCTCAAGTCGTATAACGTCCCGATTACCCATGACTATTTGACGCGTCCGGGTACGTTGCCGTTACCGGCGACGTTTGCGATTGATTTTGGCGAAAAATTGTCCGCCAATAGTGATTATCGCGTGCGTTTGTATAGCGATAAACCGTTTAGCTGGCGCAAAAACGCCGGTATTCGTGATGCGTTTGAGGCCGAAGCGATGGCCTATCTGCGCGCCAATCCTGATGGCTATATTTCGCGTTTTGATACTATCGATAATCAGCCCGTGCTGCGTTTTGCTGTCGCCGACGTGATGCAAGAAAGCTGCGAGGGCTGTCATAACACTTATCCGGGTTCACCAAAAACCGATTGGAAAGTGGGTGATGTCCGCGGGGTGCTGGAGGTGGTGCGCCCGGTGTCGAGCTTGTATCAAGAGTCGGAAGCCGCCGCATGGCAAACGTTTATTGCCATGATGATAATGGCGTTTGGCGCGTTAGTGTTGTTGGCGTTCGTGATTCGGCGCATGAAAGCCGTGTTGGCCGAGGTCAAACGCCAGCACGTCAAAGCGCGTGCGATTATGGATTCGGTGGTGGATGCGATCGTGGTCATTGATCAGCAGGGGGTGATTATCGAAACCAATAAGGCGGTGGAGAACGTGTTGGGCTACACCCAAGCAGGCCTGCAAGGACAAAATATTAATATTATCGTACCGGAACCGCATCATCATGCCCATGATGGTTATTTGCGCCGCTATCTGAAAGAAGGCACGCCGAAAGTGATTGGCTTTACGCGTCAGCTGCAAGCGCGCAAGCAGGACGGCTCGCTGATTCCGATTGATTTGGCGGTGAGCGAAGTGAAACATGATGATTCGACGATTTTTACCGGTATTATTCGTGATGTCAGCGAGCGTCAAAAAGCGGAAGAAGCCGTGCGTAAAGCGCGTGACGAGGCGTTGGCCTCGGCGCAAATGAAGTCGGAGTTTTTGGCGAATATGAGTCACGAAATTCGCACACCGATGAACGGGGTGATTGGTATGACCGATTTGTTGTTGGATACCGATTTAACCACCGAACAGCGCGATTTAACCCTCACCGTGAAAAAAAGCGCAGACTCGTTGCTTGGCATTATTAACGACATTCTCGACTTTTCTAAAATCGAAGCCGGAAAATTGGAGCTGCATATTGAGCCGGTAGATTTAGTGACATTGCTCGACAGTGTGATGGATATGGTGGCGCCGTCGGCGCAAAGCAAAGGGCTGGCCTTGGCCTATTTTATTGATATGGAGGTGGCCAAAACGGTGCAAACGGATGGCACGCGCTTGCGCCAAGTGTTGATGAACTTACTGAGTAATGCGATTAAGTTCACCGAAAAAGGTCAGGTGTATGTCGAGGTGCGCCCTCACCCGAGCCAGCGCGACTCGGTGGTGTTTGCGATTGTTGATAGCGGATTAGGCATCTCTGAACAAGGGCAAGCGAAGCTATTTAGTGCCTTTACGCAGGTGGATGGTTCGTCTACCCGTGTGTATGGCGGCACCGGCTTGGGGTTGACCATTTCCAAACAGTTGGTGAAGTTGCTTGGTGGTGATATTGCTGTGCAAAGTCAGTTGGGTGAGGGTTCGACTTTCAGTTTCAATATTCATGCGCCGGCAAAAGGCAGCGATAAGGCACTTAAGCCGCTGGTGCAAGCGCAGACGATGTTGTTGTTGATGAAGCCGAGTATTGTGCGCGATAAATTGGTTGCGCAGTTTGCGCAGTTGAATGTGACGTTGCGGGCGTATGATTTGGTTGGCTTAAACGAGGCTCAAACCGACAACACCTTGCCGTTGTGGGTGGATATGAGTGCGATTGATGGCTTGTATGAAAATCCGCTTAGCTTAATTCATGATTTAAAAGTGACACATGGCGCGATCACGCTGTTGGTGACGCATAAGCAAGCGGCTCAGTGGCGCGATCATGTGGAACGCTTGGGTATTTCGATGCGTATTAAGCCAATAAAGTACGGCCATATTGCACATTGGATTTTATCGAATCGACAAAGTGTTGGTGCCAGCAGTCGGGCGGAGCGCACGCCGATAACGCAGGTTTCGCTAAAAGTAGGCGGCTATAAATTGTTATTGGTCGAAGATAATCCGATTAACCAAAAACTCGCCTTGGCGTTATTAAACAAAATGGGATTAGAAGCCGATGTGGCGTGTGATGGTGAGCAGGCGTTGGAAAAACTGGCCAAGCAGCCTTATGATTTGGTGTTAATGGATTGCCAAATGCCGAATAAGGACGGTTATCAAACCACGCGTGAGTTGCGTGCTACCCCAAGCGATAACCAACGGGTGCCGGTGATTGCGATGACCGCAAATGCCATGCAGGGGGACGAGGATAAATGCTACGCCGCCGGAATGGATGATTATATTTCAAAACCGGTGAACCCGACCATTTTGACGCAAAAACTGGTGCGCTGGTTGCAAGCAAAGGGGTAAGAAGATGGCAAGCAAGCGATTTGGTTTATTGATTATCGGTGACGAAATTCTCTCGGCTAAACGCCAAGATCGTCATTTAGCGAATCTCAATGACTTGCTTAAACCACGCGGTTTGGCGTTAAGTTGGGCGCATATTATCGGTGACGAGGGCGGACTGTTGGTGGATACACTTACACGCACCTTTGCCAGTGGCGACGTGGTGTTTTGTTGTGGCGGCATCGGCGCAACTCCGGACGACCGCACACGCCAATCGGCGGCGCAAGCCTTAGGTTTGCCTTTAGTGCGCCATCCGCAAGCGGTGGCAGAAATCGAAGCGCAGTTTGCTGAGGCGGCCTATCCACAACGTATTCGTATGGCGGAATATCCGCAGGGGGCAGACATTATTCCCAACCCCTTTAATCGCGTACCGGGTTTTTCCATTCGTGAGCATTATTTTATGCCCGGTTTTCCGCAAATGAGCCAGCCGATGATGGACTGGGTGCTGTCCACCTACTACGCCGATGTACCGCCTCGCTTACAAATCGAAAAAGCGCTGCGTTTAATTGATGCGCAAGAATCGGATTGGGTGGCGTTTATGGAAAGGTTTGAACAGCATTTTCCAAGCTTACGCCTGTTTAGTTTGCCGCATATTGCCGTTGATGGTCGTCGCACCATTGAATTAGGCGTAGAAGGGGAAGCGGCCTTGGTTGTGCAGGGTTATCAGGTGCTGCTTGATGAAGTCAAACGTCGCGGTGATGCGTGGGAAGCCATGTCGTGACACACTATGATGTCATTATTGTCGGGGCGGGCGCGTCGGGTTTAATGTGTGCCGCGCAAGTCGGCTACGCCGGATTACGTGTATTAGTGATTGACCATGCCCCGAAAGCGGCGCAGAAAATTCGTATTTCCGGCGGCGGTAAATGTAACTTTACCAACTTGGATGTCAAACCATCGCACTATGTCTGCGCCAATCCGCATTTTGTTAAATCTGCCTTGGCGCGTTATCCTGCTTCGGCGTTTATCGAATGGGTTGAGCGTCATGGCATCGCTTACGAACAACGTAGTCACGGTCAATTATTCACCCTCAACGGCGCGGGCGACATTATCGCCGCCTTGCGTTTAGAATGCGATTGGGCGGGGGTGAATTTACAATTAGCGACGACAATACACCGAGTTGAAGCTTTGGAAAGCGGCTATCGCCTCAGTACGTCGGCGGGTGAATATCATGCGCATCGGTTAGTCGTGGCGACCGGCGGCTTAGCCTATCCTAAGCTCAAAGCGAGTGATTGGGGGCTGGCTTTAGCGCGTCAATTTGGTTTAAAGGTCGTTGCGCCGCGCCCCGGTTTAGTGCCGTTGCAGTTTAAATCACCTTGGCGTGAATGGTTTGGCGAATTGAGCGGTTTTAGCCTAGTGGTCGAAATGCGCTGTCAGCAGGCCTGCTTTGAAGAAACCTTGCTGATTACACATCAGGGTATCAGTGGGCCGGTGGTGTTACAAATATCAAACTATTGGCAACCGGGGTGGCCGATTGTGATTAACCTGTTCCCCGGCGTGGATGTGCTTCAACAACTAAAAGCCTTAAAGTCGAATGCCGGTAATTTGCATAAATGGCTTCACCAGGCCTGGTCAAAGCGTTTTGCGCAAGCTTGGTTGGCGAAATATCCGCTGCAAGCCGAGTTGGCGAATGTCAGCGATGGCGAACTGGAAACCTATGCCCGGCAGTTAAGCGAATGGACGCTTTACCCTGAAACCAGCGCGGGTTATGACAAGGCCGAGGTGAGCTTGGGCGGCGTGGATACGGACGAAGTGTCCTCCAAAACGCTGGAAGCTCACCGGCAGCCGGGATTGTTTTTTATCGGTGAAGTGCTAGATGTCACCGGACATTTGGGCGGTTACAATTTTCAATGGGCGTGGGCTTCGGCGCACGCGGCGGCCCAAGCTTTGAGCCAAACGCCTGAAAAGAGTTGAATCGTCATGTTTGAACCGCGAAAACACGAATCAATCTATTTCTAACCGAGGAGCGTGTTCTTCCCCCCTGATAACGAAAGGAAAGCGAATGAATTTACTGAATGCCGATGCCAGCCATCGTGACGCATTTGAAACCACCGTGGCAACGCTGGTCGCGCAACATGGCTTTAACGTCAATGAACTGTTTATGAATGTGCTTGAAAGCCAAGCCGAGCCGCAAATGAACTATTGGATGACGCGCGTGCTGATTGAAAATCAGGGCCTGGACGCACAAGCGTCACTTGGCGAAGATGCCGCCGGTGAAGCGGTTAAACCCTTGCAAGCGGCGTGTTTATTGCAAAACCCCGGTGTGGTCGCCGCCTTATTGGAAGCGCAAGCGTTTAGCGGTTCGGTGGTCGATCGTGAATTTCAACTCGCCGCACGTATCGCTTCGCAACACGAAGACCAAGGCATTTTGGCGTTATTAATGAAATACGCGCAAACACGCGGCGAACTCGAATGGATGATGCGCGCCTTACAAGATCATGGCTTGCAGTAACGATTTGCTTTCAACATGCGCCGCTATAGCGTTGAAGGAATGCGATTAAGCCAAAGCAGGGCATTCGCTTTGTCGTCGCTTTCTAAATACACGCGTGCAATATCAACACAGAGCGCATTATCGATAAATTCGCTGGCCGCCAGACGCGTTTGTTCGTAGAGTGCGCCATCTTGGTTTAAACGCGCCAGCGTGCATAAGCGTGCTTGCCAATAGCGGCGTAGGCTCGGTTTTTGCGCTTGTTGAATCAGCGCTTGAACGCGCTCAATTAGTTGGTGGCGGGCTTCTAGGTGCAAAAACGCTGTCATGTCAGCCCACACTCTTTGACGTACTTGCCAAGGATCTTGTTGCAGTAATTCAAATAACTTATCCGCTAACCAAGCTTGATCATCGCAGCGCTTAGCGTAGTTAATAAACAGCGCATGGGCGTCATATTCATACACCTGGCGCAGGTGCTGTTGTGGGTCTTGCGTTTGGCTTAATTGCGCATGATCGGTTTGATAAAAACGGCACACTAAATCCAGCGCCAAATAGGGGTCGTCGATTTGGTGTTGAATCTGCTGCAGCACTTGTGTGAGCTGTTGCGCGAGCTGGGGCGCTTGCTCGGCTTGTCTCCAGCTTGGCGTGTGCGCCAGTTGCTGCAGGGTTTGGATCAGCGTTTCGGCTTGTTCGCTTTCGTGCTCGCATAGTTTGAAAATGAGCGTTTGCAGCGCATGGTCTTGTGTTGCTTGTTCGGCGAGCGATTCGCTCAGGGTAATTAATGCCTCGGCAAGGGTATCCGCACCCAAGGCGACTAGTTTGTCTTTTAACTCGGTGTTCATACACTGGCCTTTCATTTAGATGGTCGTCGCGCTGTTCGGACTGGAATGGACGGCATCATAAACGGATTTTATAATCCTTGCCACTTTTTCGATGCGAATAATCGCGCTAGACGCAGGCCGAATGCGTTTGCAGGCCTGCTAAGGTCGGTAAGTAAGGTGTTTTGTAGCATAAGGCGACTATCACAAAGGCTTGGGCGTCAGTACAGCCAGCTAAACAACCATTTTGTAAGCCACGCAATAACCAGTAGACTGATTACACCGAACAGATAGAGCGCGATAAACCAGCGCCAAGAGGATGGCTTATGTGGCGTTGGCGTGGTTGATGTCGAGTGACGATTAGTAGGTATCATGTTCTAACTTACCGGCAAAAATTTTATAGCCCCACAGGGTGTAGCCCAATACCAATGGTAAGAATATCAGTACACCGGGTAATACAAACGCGAGTGCGGAATGGGGCGCTTGCGCCTGCCAAAGCGTGAGTTGGAATGGGATTAGATACGGGTAGAGGCTAATCACCAAGCCTGCAAATGCGCTGATAAACAAGCCAACGGCGAGCCAAAACGGTTGTTGAGGGCGTGGCAGCGATTGGATGTTATCCAAGTTTTGATACAGTTTCCAAGCGAGTATGGCGCTGAGAATCGGCAATGGCGCTAACCAAATCAGATGATACGTGTTAAACCAGCGTGCGAAAACCGGTTCGTTAGCGAAAACCATCAGCAGACTCACCATAACCAGCGCGCCAAGTACAATCAATAATAAAACCTTGCCTAAGCGGGCGGCTTGTTGCGCCAGCGGTAGGCGCGTTTTGATAATCAGGTAGGTGCTGCCCAGCAAGGCGTAGCCCGCCACCACCGATAGGCCGACAAGCAGCGTGAAAGGTGTAAGCCAAACCAGTTCAAAGCCTTCACCATTTACTTTTGCGCCCTGCACTAACGCCCCCAATATCATGCCTTGACTAAACGCCGCCAACGCCGATCCAACAAAAAACGCACGATCCCACCAGGGTTTGCTACGTTCGGCGCGGTGACGATATTCAAACGATACGCCGCGAAAAATCAGCCCAAACAGCATCAGCATAATCGGAATATACAAGTGCGACAGCAGTTGCGCATACGCCAGCGGAAAGGCGGCGAATAAGGTCACGCCGGCAAAAATCAGCCAGGTTTCGTTGCCATCCCACACATGGGCGATGGAACGCATCACCGTATCGCGTTCTTCGCTGGTTTCAAACCAAGGATAGAGAATGCCCAAGCCTAAATCGAACCCATCTAAAATGACATACATCAGCACGGCAAAGCCAAGTAGAAAATAGAAAAATAAGGCCAGTTCCATTTTATAACTCCCGTTGTGGTTGGGTGGCGGTGACAAGCATGGCCTCATCCGGCCCTTGCTGAATCAGTTTGCGCATAAAATAGCCATACACCACTAATAGCACGCCATAAATAAGGGCAAACAGGGTTAAGCTAAACAGCACCTTTTCCGCCGCAATCGGTGAGGCCGCATCGACTGTGCGCACAAAGCCTTGCACCACCCAAGGCTGACGACCGACTTCGGTGACATACCAGCCTGCCAAGGTGGCCACGACCCCGGCGGGTATCATCAGCGTGGCGAAGGTGAGAAAACCGCGATGCTGATATACACGCTGATGGCGGCGCAAATACAAGCCCCAAGCGGCTAACAGCAACATTAGCAATCCTAAACCGACCATCACCCGAAACGAAAAGAATACCACCGGAACATAAGGGCGATCTTCGGCGGCGACCGAGGTCAGGCCTTGAATTTCGCCATCGCGGCGGTGGGTTAAAATCATCGAGGCCAAGCCGGGAATGCCAATTTCAAAATGATTGGTTTCGGCGGCCATATCCGGCCATGCAAACAGCAACAGCGGCGCGTGACGTTCACTTTCGGCCCAAATGCCTTCCATCGCCGCGACTTTAATCGGTTGATGTTGCTTGACGTTTAAGCCATGTGCATCGCCAACCAACATTTGCAGCGGCACTAGCAATAGCAGCGCCCATAACGCCATGGACAGGCCGCGACGCGCAAAGTCGATATGACGTTCGCGGCGTAAATACCACGCGCTGACACCAGCAATTAGCAATGACGCGGTGATGAGCGAGGCAATCAGCATATGGCTGAGACGATACGGCATCGACGGATTAAAAATGACCGCCAACCAATCGACCGCCTCAAATCGGCCATCAACCAGGGCATAACCCGCCGGCGTGTGCATCCACGAATTGGCGGCAATAATCCAAAACGCCGATAACCACGTACCAAAGGCGACGACACAGGTCGCAAAAAAATGCAGTTTTTCGCTTACGCGTTGCCAGCCGAACAGCATAATGCCGAGAAAACCGGCCTCTAAGAAAAACGCGGTTAATACTTCATAACTCATTAGCGGCCCCAGAATCGCGCCGCCTTTTTCCGATAACACCGAAAAGTTCGTGCCAAACTCGTAAGACAGTACCACGCCACTGACCACGCCCATGCCAAAAGTGATGGCAAAGGGTTTAATCCAAAATTTGGCAAGTTGTAGATACAGCGGGTCTCGGGTTTTGAGCCATAGACCTTCCCACAGCGCAATCGCGGTGGCCAAGCCGATCGTGATACTGGGAAAAATAATATGAAAGCTGACCGTGAGGGCAAACTGCAAGCGTGAAAGTAAAACGGCATCCATGTCCATAGCGAGCCTCGTTAGAAAATTTGATGCAAAGGGCGTAGGCTGATTCTAAATCAAGTGCGCCTTAGTGCCTATCAATTTTAGTGATATTTCACCTAGCAAGATTAGGGTTAAAA
This sequence comes from Thiomicrospira sp., assembly GCA_034005865.1. Classification (GTDB taxonomy): domain Bacteria; phylum Pseudomonadota; class Gammaproteobacteria; order Thiomicrospirales; family Thiomicrospiraceae; genus Thiomicrospira. Next base: position 45,062 of record JAVETW010000013.1, read on the forward strand.
TCCGCCATAAAAATAATGGGTATTTTTAACCATAAGCTTGCATTATGTTTAGCATAAACAAATATAAGTTTTATTGGGGTATTCATAGAATTATAGTGACTAAGCGTTTTAATTCAGTGAAGATAAATTTTGCGCTGAAAGCAAGCGCTTTTCTATTTAAAAGGAATATAACCATGAAAAAAACAATGATTGCACTGGCGGTATCGATGTCGATGATTCAAGGCGGTGCGGCGATGGCGGGTGGTCATGGAGCCGTAGCAGACGATGTGATTGCGCAACAAAATGCTAATCTGTTAAAAAATACCGAAGGCAAAGGCTTTGGTCCGCAAGCGCCGCGTGATTTAAACGCCAAAGCGGGCAGCAATACGCGGGTTTTTGAAACCGCACCGCCCTATACACAAATGAATTTGTGCGATATTCATTTTCACAAAAATGCCGAACATAAAGGTGGCGAATTTACTACTTATGCCGGTCATGGCGATGGCCATGGTTATCACAGCGGTTTTAAATACGATGGTAAATTAAGCGCGCAAGAGGCCAAGCCATTGGATAAAGAAGTCTGTCCAAGCAAGCACGGCGGCTTACAAGTTGGCGATACCATTGAAATTCACTATGTCCATTCGAGCGCTCAAGTCGCGCCGGGGCCAACCTTGGGCACTTGTTTGAGTGACACGCTGATGAATCCGCAGTTACGCGTAGAAGGGCAGGTGTTTGTGTTGGTGAACGATGACAAGGCGCTGGACTTTATGAAGCTCACCGAAATCGGCATGAAAAACGGCTATCACCAAGCGTTAAATATTCCAACCAATACCGGCAAACCGATTGAATACGCGGGGTCAACCACCGGGCCAAAATATAACGAGCAGGGCTCACCGTTACAAGTGTCTTGGAGCGTCCGCCCCAAGGTGGCTAAAGTGAATATTCACAGTGTCGGCGAATGGTGTAAGGGCAATGTGTTTAAAGAGGATCATGCGCACGGGGTGCGTAATCTCGTAGCCGATCCTTCATTATTGTCGCCAATGCACTAACCTAAGCGGACGTTGAAAATCGCTGGCGGTTATCGATAAGCGATTTTCAACGTCTATCTGCCAGGTTTGTTAAAATACGCCGTTGTCTCTAAAAAAAGCAAAAGCGCCCTCATGAAACGATTTTTTTCACGCAGCCTGTTGGTCGCCGGTTTACTCTTTGTATTGATGCAAAGTATGAGCTTGGTGCATGCGGCGGTACATCCGTTTCATGAGCATGGCGAGGTCTGTGATTGGATTGATCATGCCGCGCAACCGACGGCGTTGAGCGCAGATGATCCGGTTGCCTCGGTTGTTTCTTTTGCCCCTATTTTGTCGTTTGCCGATCAGCAGGCCTGCTGGTTTTCAGCGATTTATCCGCCTTTTCATCAACGCGCACCGCCGCTTTTGTTCTGATTTTCTAACGTCTGTTGGCCTGTCGATGTAGCTGATTAAACAATCAAGTCTGTATGTCGGTTTTGGTTCAGTCAAAACGATTGGCATGGTAAATAAATTGAAAAATCAACGACTTCATTCATTGAAAACTTCGTGCCTTCGTATCTCCGAGGTTCAAAAATCAATGGTCAACAGACCCTAGCCTATTAGGTTAAAAAACGGTCTGCGCCGGGTTATGGCCTGCGCAGGCCTCAGTGTGGATTATTCAGGAGCAAAACTATGCGTTATCACCCTTTATCTGCGGCGTTGATGTCCGCGTTTGCGCTGGGCGCAACGGCGGCGCACGCCCACGACCATCCGGCGCACCATGACCATTCCGCTTTACCGGCGGTGGAAGTCGAACAAGCCGCGGCGGTCGAAACCTTCGAGCACGATATTGATATGGATTATTTGTCGCGCACCCAAGCGAATGATTTGCAGGATGTGTTTAGAACCAGTCCATCGGTGCAAGTCGGTACCGGCTCGCGCAATGGTCAAAAACTGTTTGTGCGTGGCGTTGAAGATTTAAACGTGAATATTAAAATTGACGGCGCACGTCAGGGCGCGAATGTGTTTCACCATCAAAGTCGTGTGCAAATCGACCCGTTTATTTTGAAACAGGTGCGCGTGTATACCGGTCCGGCTTCGGCGGATGCGGGCGCTGGCGCGTTGGGCGGCAGCGTGGTGTTTGACACGGTGGATGCGCAAGACTTGTTGCAACCGGGCAAAACTATTGGCGCACGTTTAGGCGGACAGTATGAAAGCGCCAGTAACCTTAAAGGCGGCTTGGTGTCCGTGTATGGTCAGTTGGGTGAGCATCTGGGCTTACTGGCCTATGGTCGTCGCAACACCAACGAAAACGTGCGTGCCGGTGGCGGCGAAATGTTGAAATCGACGGAAGGGGCGTATGAGGATTATTTGCTTAAAGCCAGTTTACTTGACGTGGATGGTCATAGCTTGCGCTTGAGCGCACAGCGTAATCAAAACGACGGTGGCCCATTGCGCGCGAATTATCCTTGGCAAACCAATCAAGGCACGATTCGCGGCGATGATAACCAGCGAATTTATGATGAGCGTCAAGCGTTGCGTTATGCGTATAAGCCCAATCAGCAGGCCTGGTTAGACGTGCAGTTTGATATGTATCGTAGCGAAACCGGCTTGCAGCGTTTTACCACGAACTTAGGGCCGCCGCCGAATAATTGGAATGCGGCCTTGACGCAAAGCCACGGTATGGATTTGCGCAATACCAGCCGCTTCCAAACTGGCGCAGTCCGTCATGCGTTGACCTATGGTGTGGACTATTTTTACGACAAGGGCATTAACCATGAACGTACGCGCGCGGACTTAACCGAGCATGGCAGTAATACCGGGTTATATGTGCAAAACCGCATGAGTTATGGTGCGTTCCGTCTGTCGGCTGGGCTGCGTCAAGATCGTTATCAGGCAAGTTACGCCAATCGCTATGACCATTCCGGTGATGCGGTTTCGCCCAATATCAGCGGCGAATGGGATGTGTTGCAAGGCGCGCGTCAGCTAACCTTGTTTGCCGGTTATGGCGAATCGGTGCGCGGTGCGCGCTTAAACCAAGCCGGTTGGTTGGCGAAATACACGCCGACGTTTGTATTGGGCGATAACGGCAAACTCAAGCCGGAGCGCGCAAAACAAATCGAGTATGGCGCGCGTTTGCATGATATGAATGTGTTTAGCGCCGGTGACCACGCTGGCTTGGAACTGACTTTATACAACACGCGCATCGAAGATTACGTGATTACCTTGGGCGAAGGCAGTGCCTTAACCGACCGCATTTATAATGCCAATCGGGATGTCACCAGCGAAGGTTTTGAAGCGCGTGCGCATTGGGGCTTGCGTTCGTTGGAATTAGGCTTGAGTTATAGCCATAACCGTTTCCGTGGTTATGACGGTCAGCCCGGCGATACCACTGGCAATTCGGCACGTGTCGGTACCTCGGTCGGCGACCGTGTGGTGTTCGATACCTTATGGCAGTGGCAACCCAACCTGAGTTTGGGTTATACCTTGACCGGGGTGCAGGCATTAACCGATGTGCCGACCGGCAAGCCGAACAAGCCCGGGTATGTGGTTCACGACATTAATATGCAGTGGTATCCGCAAATCGCTAAAGACAAATTGCGTTTAACGCTGGCGGTGGACAACCTGTTTGATACGCGTTATGCGGAGCATAGTAGCGTGCGTGTGGTGTATCAAGGGCGCGAAATCGCTTCTTGGGAACCCGGTCGCAATGTACGCTTAGGCGTGGATGTGTTTTTCTAAGCGTCTGCAGATGAACAATGCATGCCGCGCTAAGACGTGGCATGCATTGCCTGTGTTGTCCATTCATTTTTGAACCACAGAGACACGAAGACACGAAGTTTTTTAAGTATTAAGTCATTGATTTTTGCAGACATTTGTTTGTATCAATCGTTTTTCTGAAAAAAACCTATTCGGCAATTAACTAATGTTTTATTTATCAATTAGTTACAGCGAAACTTCAACAGATCCTAGTATTGGAATGATAAGGTCAGGCCGCCAAAGCTGTCGTTTTGAGCTTGCGTTTCATATTCCTTGCTTTGAAATACATGCGTGTAGCTTAATCTGAACTGTGTCCACTGTATTGCCAGACCCAATTGCACATCACCGACAAACGGCATTTTATTCACCCGCCGACTTTGACCGAAACTATTGCCGTCTAAAAAAATATTACGCGCCAGCGCACGCCCTTCCGCTCCAGCAAAAAGATACCAAGCAAAGCCTTTCGATAATGAAAACTGACTTGCCGTAGGTAAGCCCGGTTGAATACGCGGCACGCCATAATCATTGGGCAGGTTTTGACCATAACGCCAAGTAAATCCGGTTTTTGCCGAGGTTAATACATTGCCTAAACTTGCGCCGATATGAGGGGTAAAATCCAACTCGTTGCCGATAAGGGTGGTGGTAATCCAACCGCGCCAACTGCGGAAATAGGATAGATTAAGCCCCGGTTCATTATGCAGTTGCGTACCCCAGCCTTTGGGTTGTTCGCTGCCGATTTGTTGATGCAGCCAGGTTTGTGATTCAGCCGCGAGTGAAGCCGGTCCAACGATGCCTAATGTCACACTCAGCATGGCTAAATTATTTTCATATTCGCCAATCATCGATACGCCGGTATAAAGCCAGCCCGCATAAGGGCGATCATCAAGCGGCGGATGGGTTTGTCGTATATCTGATGCGGTAAACATCGCTTGACCTAGGGTATAACCGTAGCGAAACTGCGCCTGTTGTGAAAATAACGGTATGGATTCGCCGAGCGAACGCAACCAATCGGGCGGCGGCGTTTTCGGCATCCATGCCAGTTGAATGCCGCTGGTATAGCGACGATCATGGTTACTGAACAGGTCGTTTTCATGTGTGAAGGTTAGGCTACCGGCTTGAAGCGTCGCGCTGAAGGCGCAGGCGAGCAATCCGTAACCGAAGCGGCGGCCAAGCCTAGTCATAACGCGCTTTACGGGTGGCCAACGCACGATCAAAGCCCCATTCTTCCGGGGCAATCAAGGTTTCGATATAGGTTTCGACACCGTCATCGAGTTGATGGAAAAAATCCAAGCCGGTTTGCTGTTCAATCTCACGTACCGAGGTTAAAAACAGGCGTAAGTCTTCATTGCCCTTGACCGCTTGTGGCAGGATAAACGCCAGCACCATCGGCGGTTCACCGGCGGCACGTGGACGAATAAAAATCTTATAAAACGCGCGCGCAATCGCAATGCGTTTTGCGCCGGGTAAGTAATCGGGTTGGGCATCAAAAATCGGCCCGGTCACCACCCAAAACGGCGCGTATTTATCCGCTAAATTATTGGCGGCGATTTCTTCTAAACGCTGCCAAGCCTTACGATTTAAATCCGGTTTTTGGGGCGTGATATTGGTCATTAAAAAGGTTTGATGCTGTGCCGTTTGACCATAACGCGTGGCAATCACGTGATTCGGTGCCATATGACCGCGATCATAGCCCGAACCGGTGTAATCATCGTGGTTGATACAGGGCAACAGCAGCCAGCAACGCGCGCTACGCCAGTCGGCATTAAACCGATCCGGGCGCGGTAATCGCGCCGGATTATTTGATTTGGGTAACACTTGGTAACTCACCCATAACGGATTGCCCAGTGTTTCCGAATAGCCGACCATAAAGGCCTCATTACGCATAATGCGTGTCGTCAGACTGTCCGACCAGGACTGGTGTTTCGGTACGCCTTCAAACGCCATCGCCGGACGCGCAAACTGCACCTCATAACCATACACCGCCAGCGCAATAAGCAACGCCACGCCAATCAGCTTGGGATGCGTTTTTAAAAAACGCCACAGGCTGCGAGAGACTTGACGGATAACATGGCGTGATGCCTGGCGTTGCAGAGACGATGCGCGCTTACTCATAGCGAGTTCCTATAAAAAATAATAGCGCCATTCTACAAGAGTCCTTTAAACCTGTCATGGGCGCGTTGAATGGACCTAAAGCCGATGCGCGCCATAGATTCCCCTAGCATTGCCCGTTAGAATAGCGGCTTTTAATTTTGGTTTGTGACCTATCATGAAAACAAAACTCATCACCCGCGAAGGATTTGAACAACTGCAACAAGAAGCCGACCAGCTTTGGCGCAAAGAACGCCCCGAAGTCACCAAAATTGTTGCGTGGGCGGCGAGTCTAGGCGATAGGTCGGAAAATGCGGACTACCAATATAACAAGCGTCGATTGCGCGAAATCGACCGCCGCGTGCGCTATTTGCGCAAGACGCTGGAAGACATTCAAATCGTCGATTACCACCCGGCGCAAGAAGGCAAAATTTTCTTTGGTGC
>JAVETW010000069.1:0-13235 GCA_034005865.1 Thiomicrospira sp.
ACGTGGATTGTGGGCACGGCAGGTATGTTGACGCTGATTATCGGCGCTTATACCGCGTTGTTTAAACATGATTTAAAAGGATTATTAGCCTATTCTACTATCAGCCACTTAGGTTTAATTACCCTACTGTTCGGCTTTGGCACGCACCTTGCCGCTGTTGCCGCCATTTTCCACATCATCAACCACGCCACATTTAAAGCGTCGTTATTTATGGTTGCGGGGATTATCGACCATGAAACCGGTACCCGCGATATGCGCAAACTCAACGGTTTGCTCAAGTATATGCCGCACACGGCGGTATTGGCGATGATTGCGGCGGCGGCGATGGCGGGCGTGCCGTTGCTCAATGGCTTTTTGAGTAAAGAAATGTTTTTTGAACAAGCGTTGAGCGCGTCACAAAGTTCGTTGTGGGCATGGGCTGTTCCGGCGCTGGTGACTTTCGCCGCGATTTTTTCGGTCGCTTACTCGTTGCGTTTTATCCACGATGTGTTTTTTAACGGCGAGCCGATTGATCTGCCACGAACGCCGCATGAACCGCCTCGGTTTATGAAAATTCCGGTAGATATATTAGTTATTGTGTGTTTGGCGGTAGGGATTGTGCCGATGTTCACGGTAGCACCGATTTTAGCGGTAGCCGTTGCCGGCACGCTGCAAACGACGCCGCCAAGTTATAGTCTGGCTATTTGGCATGGCTTTAACCTACCGTTATTAATGAGTTTCTTGGCGCTGGCGCTGGGCGTGGCGGTGTATTTTATGCGCGAAAAGCTGTTTGTGTGGCACGAACGTTATTTAGCCCATTGGGATGCGCGCATTGTGTATAACGCGTTGTTAATGTCTACCGTACAAACGGCTTTACGCATTACGCGCGGTTTTGACAAAGGCTCGCTACAACACGCAAGTGCGTGGGTTATCGTGGCGTCGTTGCTCGCTGGTGTAATGGGCTTTAGCGCCTATGCTTCGCCGCTGTTAGGTGAACGGACGTTCTTAGCGATTGACGGTGTTTCGCTGCTGGCAGCAGCAGCGTTAATTGTGGCCAGCCTTCTTACCGTGGTGTATCACCAACAACGTTTGCTATCGCTGATGTTGGTCGGCATCGTTGGCTTAGTGGTGTCGCTGATCTTTGTTAAGTTTTCTGCACCGGATTTAGCGCTCACTCAGCTGTCGGTAGAAGTGGTGACGATTGTGCTGATGTTGCTAGCGTTGTATTTTTTACCGCAAACCACGCCTAGCGAACACAACCGCTTACGCTTAAGCCGCGACTGGCTTATTGCGCTGGCGGCTGGTTTGGCGGTTGCGCTATTGACTCTCGCCGTCCTGAGCCGTGAGTTTACGCCAATTTCGCAATTTTTTATAGACAACGCCGTGCCCGGCGGGGGCGGCACGAATGTGGTGAACGTCATTTTGGTGGACTTCCGTGGTACGGATACCCTAGGCGAAATTGCCGTTCTCGCCCTAGCCGGCTTGGGGGTATTTGCGTTATTGCAAGGGATGCACCTGCCTGCACCAAGCCAAAATAGCCAAGGGCTCAAGTGGTCAAACGATCCCCATCCGTTAATTATGCAAACGCTCACGCGCTTATTGTTACCGCTTATGCTGTTGGTGGCGGTCTTTATCTTCCTGCGTGGCCACAATTTACCCGGTGGCGGTTTTATCGCCGGGTTAATTGCATCGGTTGCATTGATTGTGCAGTATTTGGCGAACGGTATTTATTGGACGAGTGAGCGCTTAAAGGTCGATATGCACTGGTCGATGGGATTAGGCTTGTTGATTGCCACCGCCACCGGCTTGGTCGCGATGGGGCTGGGCTACCCCTTCCTCACCACCACCTTTACCTACCTCAACTGGCCAGTTGTCGGCAAATTTGAAGTCGCCAGCGCGATTGCGTTTGATTTAGGCGTGTTTTTAGTGGTTGTCGGCGCAACCGTAATCAGCTTAGTGCAGCTGGGCAAATTGAGCCACGCCGCGCATCAACCGATACAACAGGAGTCTAGATAATGGAATGGTTAATTGCGTTGGTCATCGGCGTGATGACCACTGTTGGTGTTTATCTCACCTTGCGCGCACGCACTTTTGCGGTGGTGCTAGGATTAACCCTGCTGGCGTATGCGGTAAATGTGTTTTTATTTGTGATGGGACGCTTAACGATCGGTCAACCAGCGGTGATTGACGCGGCCGCCATCGGTTATAGCGACCCCTTGCCGCAAGCGCTGGTACTCACCGCGATTGTGATTGCTTTTGGCATGACGGCGTTTTTAATTGTGCTGGCATTGAAGGCGCGGGGCGAACTGGGCAACGACCACGTAGATGGCCTCGCCCAACCCAGCGATGAACAGCCTACGGAGGTAAAATCATGAGCCACCTAACCGCTTGGCCGGTGTTTTTACCCTTAATTGTCGGTTTTGTATTGCTGTTTGCGCGCTTAGGCGGCTTGCGCTTACAACGTTCGCTTAACTTGTTAGCCGTATTAGGGCTGATTTTCCTCAGCTTAGAGCTAATGCGCGTGGCAGTATCCGGCGTTCATCAAGTATATTTGCTGGGCAACTGGATTGCGCCCTATGGTATTGTGCTGGTATTGGATCAATTCGCCGCGCTGATGGTGTTAATCACATCGGTGCTGGCGTTGGCGGCACTATGGTATGCGATTGCAAAAAATATCGATCAACAAGGCGCGCACTTTCATGTGCTGTTTCAATTACAGTTGTTTGGCCTTAATGGCGCGTTTTTAACCGGCGATGTGTTTAACCTATTCGTGTTCTTTGAGGTGCTACTCCTAGCTTCTTATGGCCTGTTACTTCATGGCAGCGGACGTTTGCGCACCAAAGCAGGCCTGCATTATGTGGTGATTAACCTGATTGGCTCAACCTTGTTTTTGTTCGCCGTCGGTACGCTTTACGGTGTATTGGGCACGCTCAATATCGCCGACATGGCGGCGAAAGTCGCGCAAGCGCCGGCCGATGATTTGGGCGTCATCGCCGCCGCGGGGCTATTGTTATTGGTCGTATTTGGTTTGAAAGCGGCGATGTTTCCGCTGTATCTATGGTTGCCGGCTGCGTATGCCAATACCTCGGCGCCAGTGGCCGCGCTGTTTGCGATTATGACGAAGGTCGGCATTTACTCCATTATTCGCGTGCATGGCACCGTGTTTGGCGCACAAGCGGGTGAACTGGCTTTTTATTACGCACCATGGGTGCTGGGTTTGGGTTTGGCGACGCTGTTATTAGCCGCCCTCGGCGTGATGGCTGCTCGCGGATTACGCGAACAAGTGGCCTATTTAGTTTTGGCTTCGGTCGCCACCTTATTAATCGGCGTTGGAGTCAATAGCCCGCAGGCACTCAGTGCCACGTTGTATTACTTGATTCACTCGACCCTTATTGCCGGGGGGATGTTCCTGCTTGCCGATTTAATTGCACGAGGACGTGGTGTTCACGATGACCGCTTCGAGTCGGCACCGATTATGCCGAATGCCATATTGTTAGGCTCGGCATTTTTGTTTGGCGCGATTGCGATGACCGGAATGCCGCCCTTGTCCGGTTTTTTCGGCAAGGTGCTCATTTTACAGGCCGCACTGGATCAAAGCTGGTATGCGGCAGTGCTGACGGTAGTACTGGTAAGCGGGTTGCTGATGATTGTGGCGATGGCACGTTCGGGCTCGCTGGTGTTTTATCGCACCCAATCGGTAGCCGTATTGCCCGGTGACACGCTGAACTCCTCCGCCTTTATGGCGGTAGCAGGCCTGCTAATCATCAGCCCGATTTTAGTGATATTCGCTAACCCGATTACCGCGTTTACCGATATGGCGGCGTTGCAACAATATGACAGCGCGACCTATATTGAAGCGGTGCTTTCGACCACCGCTAAACCTGGAGTGTCAAGATAATGCGCAGAAAGTGGCTTCCCCATCCAATTTTGACCTTGGTTTTATGGGCAATTTGGCTATTGTTAAACAACACTCTTGCACCGGGGCACGTGGTGCTCGGTTTGATTTTGGCGTTGTTGATTCCATGGCTAACGTCGGCGTTTTGGCCGGAAAAAGTCTGTATTCGCGCGCCTTGGACATTGCTAAAATTTATCGCGGTGGTGTTGTGGGACATTTTACTAGCCAACCTCGCGGTGGCACAGCTCATTCTGAGTCGCAACGACAGACTAAAACCGGGCTTTTTTTATGTAGAACTCGATATTCAAACATCTGTTGGCATTAGCCTGCTGGCCAATACCATTTCACTGACGCCTGGTACCGTGTCGTGCGATTTAAGCGCCGATCGCCGCCGCCTGTTGGTTCATGCGCTGCACGTTGAAGACCCCCAGCAAGTCATCGACGACATTAAACAGCGCTATGAAAAACCGCTTATGGAGGTATTTACATCATGTTAGCTACCGCGTTAATACTCGGCTTTGCACTGGTCAGCGCTGCGCTTGTCTTGAGTTTAGTGCGCTTAATCAAAGGCCCAGATTTAGCCGACCGCATCCTAGCGCTCGACACCTTATATATTAATGTGATTGCGTTGCTTATTTTGTTTGGTATTTATCTGAACAGCAGCTTGTATTTTGAAGCCGCATTACTAATCGCGGTGATGGGATTTGTTAGCACGGTTGCGCTGAGCAAATATTTGCTGCGCGGCGATATTATGGAATAAAAGGACAGATTTATGCTCGAATGGATGTTAGCGGCGCTGATTTTGATTGGCGCGACCTTTACCCTTATCGGTTCAATCGGTCTGTATAAATTGCCCGATTTCTATATGCGTCTGCATGGACCGACTAAAGCAACAACGATTGGTGTTGGCGCCATATTAGTTGCCTCTGCGCTGTACTTCAGCTTTTATGGTTCGCAGATCAGTCTGCACGAACTGCTGATTACGCTATTTTTATTCATTACCGCGCCAGTGAGTGCATTGCTGATGGCGAAAGCCGCGATTCACGTCAAAACCAAACACCGCGCGAGGTCACAAACCGACACCGACGCACCTATGTCATAAAGGCTTGATGCGAACGTCATCAAACCGTCATCTGCGCGCTTTAGCCTATCTTTAATTTGTTAAAGCGAGCACACCATGTCGGCCCTTCTCTCCTCCCTTGCCCCGGCGTGGATGCAAGAACTGCATCCACATGAAGACACGCCCGCCACCCACAAAGTGCGCACTATTTGGCTTTCCGATGTTCATCTCGGGTCCAAGGGCGCCAAAGCCTACGAACTCGCCGAGTTTCTCAAACGTTATGATTGCGACACCCTGTATCTGGTCGGCGATATTATCGACGGCTGGCGGATGCGCAAAAAAGTCTATTGGCCGCAAGCGCATACCAATGTCATACGTCGGATTTTAACGCGCGCCAAGCGCGGCACCCAAGTTGTGTATATCACCGGCAATCACGATGACATGATGCGTCGCTATTCCGGCATCAGCTTTGGCAATATTCAACTCGCCGACGAATACATTCACACCTGCGCTGATGGTCGCAAACTCTGGGTGATTCACGGCGACCAATTCGACGGCGTGGTGCAATGCCATCGCTGGCTGGCGCTGTGTGGTGATTGGGCGTACGAAACCATGCTGCACATCAATCGTTGGTTTAACCAGCTACGCCGACGCTTAGGATTTGGTTACTGGTCACTCTCCGCCTATCTTAAACACAAGGTAAAACGCGCCGTCAACTTTATCAGCGACTTTGAACAAGCCGTGGCCAAAAGCGCCGCTCATAAAGGGCTTAACGGTGTCGTCTGTGGCCATATTCACCATGCAGAAATTCGTGCTTTCGACCAGCAGATTACCTATTACAACTGCGGCGACTGGGTAGAGTCACTCACCGCCCTTATCGAAGACGAACACGGACAACTGCGCTTAATTCACTGGAACCAAACCACACAGGATAGTACCGATGATTAAACGCCTTTTAGTTGTCAGCGATGCTTGGCACCCTCAAATCAATGGCGTCGTCACCACGCTAAATCACCTCGTCACTCATCTGCGAGAGCAAGGGGTGGAGGTAGAAGTGGTTCACCCTGGCGACTATCCGCGCTTTGCCCTGCCAACCTACCGCGAGATTGATTGGGTATGGCGCGCGCCGGGATTAAAACAACGCCTGCTCGACTTTCGCCCAGACGCGATACATATCGCCACCGAAGGCTGTTTAGGCTGGCGAGTACGGCGCTTAGCATTATCGCTTAACTGGCCGTTTACCAGCGCCTACCACACTAAATACCCCGAATATATCGCCAAACGACTTCCAATTCCGACAGCATGGACTTACGCCCTTCTGCGCCGCTTTCATCGTCCGGCCCAACGCACCTTTGTACCGGCGCAAACTATTTTAGAAGAATTGCAGTTAAACGGCTTTCAACGCCTCAGCGCCCTCAGTCGCGGTGTCGATCACCACACTTTCCACCCGAACCGTCACATCAACCTACCCTACCCCAAACCTATTTTGCTGTATGTCGGACGCTTAGCCGTAGAAAAAAATCTTGATGCGTTTTTAGGCAGCAACATAGCCGGAACCAAGCTGGTAATCGGTGACGGGCCGGCACGTGCGCAACTGCAAGCGCGTTATGCACACGCGCACTTTCTAGGCGTAAAACAGGGGATTGAGCTGGCTCAATACTATGCCAGCGCCGATGTCATGGTGTTTCCCTCAAAACCGATACCTTTGGCTTAGTCAATATCGAAGCCATGGCCTGCGGCACGCCGGTGGCGGCCTATCCAGTGACTGGGCCGCGCGATATTATCACCCACGGACTCAATGGCGCGCTCGACGACAATCTCGATGCCGCGATTGAACGGGCGCTGCAAATTCAACGTGGCCCCCATGTCGCCGATAGCATTGCAAGCTATCGCTGGGCGGATGTCGCCGAACGCTTTGTGCAGCAACTCGCCCCCATTACGCACGCCAACAAACAGGCCTGCTAATATAAACCCCGCTACGGGTTCACGCGCCTAGTAGCCGTTCGCAACAAAAACTAACTGCGATTATGGGTGCCTGCTTCATGTCTTCACGCGCTTCATCGTTCAAAAATAAACGGCCAACTAACCCTACATTGAATCAATAAAAACCCCGACAAATTGGAATCAGGCTGATAAAATGCCTGTTTTGTTAATCACTGAATCCCATCTTATGAGCCAAGCGCAATTAATCTTGTTTGATAAACGTAACCAACCGATTAAAGAATATATCGTCGCCGTCGCCGCGTCTGACGGCTTAGACATTAAAGGCGTGCAACTGGTTGCCTCACCCGCGAAAGGTGAAAAAGCCTTACTCTGTGCAGGCCTGCGTATTCCGCCCTTAGAAAAATACGACTATAACGGCAAAAAAATTGCGCAAGCGACGCTTGACCAATTATTGATTAACGAAGAACAAATCACCTGCGAAGAGTTTATTGCCCGCGCCAGCGAAGACGAAACCGTGCGCGAAGCGTTACGCCGTTCGATGCTCAAAGCCGAAGTGGCGATTGAAGCGCTGATTAGCGAATTCACCCAATCCGAAGTCATTAACCTGATTCAAGAAGGCCGCAACGATGCCCTGTTTAAACTCAAACAGCACGAACAGGAGTTAAAAGGCAAACGAGTATTATGTCTCGATATCGAAGCGACAGATATTTCAACCAATCCCGAAGCGGATGTGATTCAAATTTCGATTTGTGATTTAGACGGTAACGAAGTATTAAACCAACTGATTAACCCCGGCTATGACATTCCTGAAAATGAAAAGCACAATATCACCACCGACATGGTGCAAGATGCGCCGTTGTTTAGTCATTGCTGGGAACAGATTCATAGCATTTTGCGTGAAGCTGATATTATTTTGGCCTATAGCACCGAAAGCGACTTTGCGTATCTGGAAAACAGCGCGAAAAAGAAAATGCTCGATTTCGAACTCGATTATGCCAAATGGCTGGACGTAGCCGAATTAAGCAAAGAACTGGTCGGTTCAATGCGCTGGCATTCAGAAAAAATGTACTGGTTTTGGAAAACCCCCAAGCTCACCGCTGCCTATGAAAAGGTGTTAAACAAACCGTTTCCGGGGGATGCGCACGATGCCTTAGCCGATGCTCGCGCAACAGCCGAACTGATGTTAGCCATGTTGCAAATCGGACGTAAATCGCAAGTGAGCGAGAAAAAACCCACCGCCAGCGAGAAAAAACAAGTAACAAACAACCTCTTTGCGCAAGCCTTTGCCAAAGCCAAACGCAAGTGACGACAAGATGAACTTTTTAGATTTAGAAGCCGCCAAAAAAGGCGACCGTTTTGACTGGAACACCCTCAAAACACAACTCAAATTCGATGCCGACGGCTTAATGCCCGCCATTGCACAACAATATGACAGCGGCGAAGTATTGATGTTGGCCTATATGAATTTAGCCGCGCTTGAAGAAACCTTGCAAACCGGACGCGTGTGCTACTGGTCTCGCTCTCGCCAAACCTATTGGCGCAAAGGCGAAGCCTCGGGGCAAATTCAAACGCTCAAACAAGCACGCTTGGATTGCGACGGCGACACCCTACTGTTGCTGGTGGATCAAACCGGCCCGGCGTGTCACACCGGTCGCTCGAACTGTTTTTATAACGCGATTGACGGCGATCAAGTCGAAATCCTCACCAACCCGCTGATTGACCCCAAAACCCTCTACTCAAAATAGACGTCGATTTTAGAGTGGACGCACTTTCTCATAGGTTTTGAACCGCGAAGACACCGAGGCGCGAAGTTTTTAAACTAACAACTTGTTTGTTTTAAAACCTTCGTGTCTCGGTGGTTCAAAAACCAAAAAACCGATTAGCAGGCCTGCTAATGCGTGCCGGTGTGACCAAAACCACCCGCGCCACGTTGACTGGCTTCGCCAAATGCCTCCACGCGGGTAAATACCGGCTGCAATACCGGTACAATCACCATCTGCGCAATACGCTCGCCCACCGCAATGGTGTAGGCATTCTGACCGCGATTCCAACAGGAAACTTTCAGCTCGCCCTGATAATCCGAATCAATCAAGCCCACCAAATTACCCAACACTAAGCCATGCTTATGCCCCAAACCCGAACGTGGCAAAATCATCGCCGCCAGACCGGCATCATCTAAATGAATGGCCAAACCGGTTGGAATCAACACCGTTTCGCCCGGCGCAATGGTTAAAGGCGCATCAATACAGGCGCGTAAATCTAACCCCGCCGATCCGGCAGTGGCATAATGCGGCATTTCAATTTCGTTACCCAAACGCGGGTCTAACACTTTATATTCCACTTGAATGGTCATCGCTCGTCCTTGTCGCACAAAAAAGGAATATTTTAGCACCCAGGCATCGGTCACGCTCAGCGAAACGCACACAGCGCATATAAACTGATGAAATATAAAACTTTATATTTTATCCTACGCGTTTAGCAGGCCTGCTTAAATCCACTCTATCGACCTATTAGCCATTTCTATTCGCTTTTTAAAAACCAAACGCCTATAAATATTAACGATTGATAATATTAGGAGCTATCGCGATGTCATCCGTTGTCGATGTGTTTAAAAACCTCTGGTTTCGTGATCCACGCGAAACCCCGATTTATATCAATGAAACGGCGGTGCGCATCCGTGCCGGTATTTTATTGATGATTCCGATTTATATGGCGTTTACGCTATATGATGCCGTGTTTGTGTCCAACTGGATTGTTGATGGCAATACCTCGGTGGATACCTATGAAGTCGATTGGGACGGCAATATTATTTACCAAGTCGAGGCGATTCGTCGAACCTTCGACTGGACAGTACAAACTTGGGTGCTGTTTTATGGCCTGTTTGAAATGCTGGCCGGGATGTCGAAATACCTATCGCGCCTATCGCCAACGATTTGGTTGTCGAGCTTTTTAGCTTTAAATAAGCCCGCTGTTTGGAAACCGCTGGTGCCCAAACGTTTTGCTTGGTCGATCGGTGCATTTTTTATCGCGGTATGTTTAGTGTTTTTTAACCCAGAAGTGGTGGCGCGCTGGCTCAACGCCCTGCTCGGCACAGCCATTCCCGAACACGTCAACTATATGCCGTATTGGATTCCGCTGGTACTGGTTTGGGTGTGTTTAGGTTTTATGTGGATGGAGGCGATTTTAGGTTTCTGCGTCGGCTGTAAAGTGCATGCGTTACTGGTGTGGCTGGGCGTATTTAAAGAAGAATGCGAAGCGTGTAACAATATTGACTGGGACGAAATTGCGCGGCGTAAACAAGCGCGAGAACAACAAAACTCACCGTCTTAATTCGAAACTAGGCGCGCTGAGTTAAGACCCCGCGCGCCTTGCACCAATTACGCCGATGGCGTAATATCCACTGTGCGGCGCGCTTCACCAAACGCAAAAAAACCACCGCTAATCGCCTGTTGTTTATCCAAAGCGCTAAAGCCTTTAATACAACGGATAATCAACCAAACCACCCAAAACAGCAACACCACCCAGCCAATCAACACCACCGACAGGCCACCGCCAATAATCAGATACAGCAAGCCATACCAAAAGGTACGAATTTGAAAGGTATAGTGGCTATTTAACCATTCCGGCGTGTCGTCGTCCCCGCGCTTGACATACGCCAAAACCAAACCGATAACTGCCGTAATCCCAATGACTAAACCAACCAAATACAAACCGTATACGATTTTTGCCGACATCGTATCCGCCGTCTTTTCTTTTTCTACCCGCAACATCACTTCCGACATACCTTCTCTCCTCTTTATTGAGCCCATCCTCGACAAAGGCAACCCCGTGCCGCAAACGCCTCCGTGTTTAAATGCACACCATCGCCGACACAACCGCCTAGGCAAGACAGCGCACGAAATGTACGCAGCAAACAAGCCTAACAAATTTAACGAAAAGAGTAAATTACGGGCGCAAAAAACAACGAGTGCCGATTAAGAGGTGGAGGTTAATCCAACAAAGCGTTATCAACGCTTATTCAACAAATCCGAGCAGGATCAAGGGTTCTTAATCGTGTCAACGCTGAGGCTGGCGGCCTTGACAAGCAACATGGCCTCAAGTATATTTCGCATATCGTTATTTACTTGAGTAGCTTTCGTGTCCAACCACTTTGACCAACCCGAATTTTTTGCCCCTTGGCATGTGCATCTAGGCGAAGGCGAAATCAGCCCGCGTCGTTTGCATTTATTGCAGGCGATTGAAGCCACCGGCAGCGTATCGCAAGCCGCCAAACAAGTCGGCATGACCTATAAGGCGGCGTGGGATGCGGTGGAAATTATGAATAACCTTGCCGGCAAACCGCTGGTTAATCGTCAACACGGCGGCAAAGGTGGCGGCGGCGCAACCTTAACGCAAACAGGCCTGCAAATTGTCACCATGCACGAACGCTTATCGGCGATGCAGGCGATGTGGATGGCCTCATTAGAAAACACCGATGCCGATATTTTGCCTTTAATGCGGAGAATCAAAATGCAAACCAGCGCACGCAACAGTTTTTACGGCACGGTCGAGTCGGTGAAAAACGGCGAAGTGAACGCCGAAGTGGTATTAAAACTGCAAGGCGAAGATCACATAGTCGCCACCGTCACCACCGACAGCGTCGCCCGCATGGGCTTAAAACCCGGCGTGACCGCATGGTCATTAGTGAAAGCCAGCTGGGTGGTATTAGCGAAACAACAAGCCAAAGGCCTGATTAGCGCGCGTAATTTTTTGTGCGGCCACGTCAGCCGTATTACCGAAGGGCCGGTGAATGTCGAAGTGGTGGTGGAACTCAAAGGCGGCAACACCTTATCGTCGATTATCACCCACAGCGCTTTGGACGAATTAAAACTCGCTGAAGGCGAACCGATTTGCGCGCTCATCAAAGCCTCACACGTTTTGATTGGCGTGGATGAGTAGTTTTTAACCACAGAGACACGAAGACACAGAGTTTATAAATAAAGATAAATCTTCGTGCCTTCGTGTCTCTGTGGTGAATATATCTGTCAGCCCGTTCGCGGGTTTTTTAACCCCAATCGATATAGCGTTAAGTATGTATCGTTATGATTTTATTTAAAACAAAAGGAAGGAAACCATGAAACTAAAACATCTACTACCAGGCCTGCTTATCGCTTTTGCCGCCTCAACCTCGGCTAACGCCGCTGAAGTCACCGCCGCTGTCGCCGCCAATTTCACCAAAACCATTGAAGAAATCGGCGCGGAATTTACCAAGGAAACCGGTCACACCATTCGTTTTTCCTTCGGCCCGACCGGCAAGTTATTTGCGCAAATCAAAAACGGCGCACCATTTGACTTATTTTTTTCTGCCAATGAAAAAGCGCCCAAAACAGCCGTTGAAGAAGGTCTAGGCGTAGCCGATTCTTACTTTGTCTATGCGCAAGGGGTATTGGTGCTGTATAGCCCAACCTTGCCAGTGGCTAATAACGCCTTGTCAATCTTAAAAGACGCGAACTTCCGCCATTTATCCATCGCTAACCCGAAAACCGCGCCTTATGGTACGCAAGCCGAAGTGTTTTTAAATAAGGTGGGGTTATACGATAAGGTTAAAGCAAAAATCGTCAATGGTGAAAGTATCGCCCATGCGTTCCAATACGTCGTCACCAAAAACGCCGAACTGGGCTTTGTCGCTAAATCGCAAGTGGTGGATCCATCCAGCCCCGCTTACAATAACGGCGAATATTGGGAAGTGCCGCAAAAAGACTACAAGCCCATCAACCAAGGGGCGGTGATCACCAAACGCGGCGAAAACAACGAGGCGGCGAAAGCGTTTATGCAATATATGAAATCACCCAAGGCAATTGAAATTATCCAACGCTACGGTTACAACCTGCCGCAGTAAGATTTAATTAACCGCGAAGGTTCAATTCCCCTCCCTTGATGGGAGGGGTTAGGGGAGGGTGAAAGGCTTTTATTGTTCGCAACAATCCACCCTCACCCTCAGGGAGAGGGAGATAAAAGCCTTCAGACTTCGCGATTCATAACCAAAAACGGACACAAACATGATTGAACTGTTCGGCACGCAAATCAATTTACAACCGATTTGGCTCACCCTTGAAATCGCGACCATTACCACAGTGATTCTGCTGGTGTTAGGCACGCCGCTGGCTTGGTGGATATCGCAAATGAAATCCTCTGGCAAAATTGTGCTGGAGGCACTGGTTGCGCTGCCGTTAGTGTTACCGCCTACCGTGCTAGGTTTTTATTTATTAATTGCGATGAACCCCACCGGCCCGCTGACCGAATTTTTACGTTTTTTTGGTTTCGAAGGTCAACTCACTTTTAGCAAAACCGGTTTAATTATCGGCTCAGATCGGAAGA
>JAVETW010000118.1:0-3159 GCA_034005865.1 Thiomicrospira sp.
GCGCAGAAAAAAGTGGTCGATAATGCGCTGCGTGATTTCCGCTTATCGGGCATTGATTTAGCGCCCGAACAACAAGCGCAATACAAACGCATCAGCCAGCGTTTATCGCAGCTTACCAGCCAGTTTGGTAATCAAGTATTAAAGTCCACCCAAGCTTGGTCGAAACACATCACCGATGCCACTGAATTAGCAGGCCTGCCTGAATCAGCCATCGGTTTATTAGCGCAATATGCGCAACAAAAACAACTCGACGGCTGGCGGGTAACACTCGATTTTCCGAGTTATTTAGCCGTCATGACCCATGCCGACCATCGTGCTTTGCGCGAAGAAGTGTATCGTGCTTATGCCACCCGTGCGTCCGACCAAGCCGACAACAAAGCGTTTGATAACAGCGCCAATATCGAAGAAATTCGTCAATTACGCCATGAATTAGCGGTGTTACTTGGCTTTAACAACTATGCCGAACGTTCACTTGCCACCAAAATGGTGGAATCGACCGACCAAGTGATTGGGTTTTTGCGTGATTTGGGTCAAAAAGCCAAACCGCAAGCCGAGCGCGAATTACGCACGTTACGTGAGTTTGCCGCCAGCCAATTAGGTATCGACGATTTACAACCCTGGGATGTGACCTATGCCAGCGAGAAACTGCAACAACAAACCTTGAGTTTGTCGCAAGAACAGCTCAAACCTTATTTCCCGGTGGAAAGGGTATTAAGCGGGCTGTTTAAGCTGGTCGAAACCCTGTTTGGGGTGAAAACGCAAGCCGTCAACGGGGTGTCGATTTGGCATGACGATGTGCGTTTTTATCAATTATTAAATGAACACAACCAAGTCATCGCCGGATTTTATTTAGATTTATATGCCCGCGAAAACAAACGCGGCGGCGCGTGGATGGATGTGGTCACCAGCCGTTGGCGACATGCCGATGGCGCACTGCAAGCACCGGTGGCGTATTTAGTCTGTAACTTTACACCGCCGATTGGCGATAAACCCGCTTGCCTCACGCACGATGAAGTCACAACGCTATTCCATGAATTTGGTCATGGTCTGCACCACATGCTCACCGAAATGGAACATCTCGAAGTGTCCGGTATCAACGGTGTGCCGTGGGATGCGGTCGAGTTGCCGTCGCAGTTTATGGAAAACTTCTGCTGGGAACGTGAAGGTTTGGATTTGATTTCGGCGCATATCGACACCGGTGAGTCGTTACCGAATGATTTGTTTGAATCGCTCAAACAAAGCCGTCATTTCCAAACCGCGATGATGTTAGCGCGTCAGTTAGAGTTTTCGTTATTCGACTTCTTATTACATGCCGAATACGACCCGACAAAAGCGGAATCGGTGCAATCGGTGATTGATCGGGTGCGCGCCGAAGTGGCAGTCATTCAACCGCCAAGTTACCAACGTTTTGCCCATAGTTTCAGCCACATTTTTGCCGGCGGTTATGCCGCCGGTTATTTCAGCTACAAATGGGCAGAAGTCTTGTCGGCCGATGCGTTTGGTTTGTTTGAAGAAACCGGCATTTTGAACCCGGAAACCGGGCGTAAATTTAAAAACACCATTTTGGCCGCTGGTGGTTCGGTTGACCCGATGGTTTTATTTAAAGCCTTCCGTGGCCGCGAACCGCAAATTGACGCGTTATTGCGCCATTCAGGGATTGCGGCCTAATACCTCTCCCCCGCGTTCCCAAGTTGGGCTTGGGAACGCCAACGCTAATAACTCTGCACGTCTAACAAACCCGCTTGCCCTGCAAAATTGCGTGCACTGGAGTAGCGCCAATGTTCAGGCAAATCGACATAACCACGCTTAACGGGGTTGTAATGGATATACTCCATCTTTTGCCGCATCATGGCTTCATTTTGTA
Source organism: Thiomicrospira sp. (assembly GCA_034005865.1). GTDB lineage: Bacteria > Pseudomonadota > Gammaproteobacteria > Thiomicrospirales > Thiomicrospiraceae > Thiomicrospira. The sequence goes on from JAVETW010000118.1 coordinate 1,865, forward strand.
TCCATTCTGGGTGACAACCCTCTTGCCAAAATTGAAAATGACATTCAGATTTGTGCGGCATCTTTAATGCTTCAAATTGCTTGAGCAGGGTTTTCGCACCCACCTGCTGTAAATAACCCAAGCAATGCTTAGCCGTATGCCGTTTAAAGCGCTTCATCATCTGCGGCAAATCATCGGCTTGAACAATGAGGTGCAGGTGATTTTCCAATACGACCCAAGCATAAACCTTTAAACCTTCAGCCTGTAGAAATCGAAGACTGTCTAACAAGAGATTCACGGTTTCTGAGCGTGTAAAAACAGGCAACCAATTCACCACGGTACAAGTCACAAAATGCGGTAAATTTACTTCAGCAATTTTATATCGGCTTCTTCCCATTTATCGCCTCACCCATTTATATCGAAACAGGGTTACCAAGTACAACTTGGTAACCAGCGTATCTATACAACCAACAGTGTTACTCAGCCCACCCTCGTTCCCAAGTTGAACTTGGGAACGCCACACAGCACGGCATCAAAACCGAACCAGGCCTGCTAACCCGAACTGACCAAACGGTTACCAAATGCAACTTGGTAACCATCTTAAATCTGGAATGCGTCCCTGCGTAATCGGCCATGCCTCTATGGCACCGGGCAGATTTCGACCAACATTTGCCAGCAACACAAACTCATTGTCTTGGTGTGTTTTTAATGATTGTGCCATCCAGGTTCGCAAGACACCTTCCGGCAGTAAGTTAGAAAAAATTGGATGCAATCGTTGGTTGGTCACCCAAGGTGAATGAAAAAAATCGTCATCCATTTTCTGGCCGAGGGAAAGCGTAGGCGCGCTAAAGTAGGCGGATGCCTCTCTAAAGGTGGGATCGAACGTAAAAATATTCTTGCCGCCTTGGTAATGACTTAAAACGCCTACACTATGACCGTGCAAAAAAATATGTAATGCCTCAACCATTTCAAGGGGCTTAGTCATCGGCCAGCGCCTCTAAACGTTTTTTAAATGACGTTTTAACTTGCAAGGCATTCATCGGAATCGCGTTTTCTTTGGGTATCAATGCCAATTCCAAATCCAATCCGTCTAAAATCCGCAATAAGGTTTTTAGGGTAATCTCGCCACTTGATTCGGCCTTGGAGTATTGTTGTTGGCTCATGCCAATCAACTCTCTCATGTCCTTCTGTTCAAGTTTTAACTGCTCACGCCTTAGCTTTAATAATTGGGCAATATCAGATGCATTCATAGGTCTAAATACAACAAAATAGTGTTAATGGGTGCATGATACAACAAAATCGTTTTAAAAACCCAC
>JAVETW010000014.1:0-49749 GCA_034005865.1 Thiomicrospira sp.
TATATTTCATTGTGCTTATCTCTTGGTCGGGAAAAGTCAGTGAGTTTAGCTCAACTGGCTTTTCATGCCTAGATTGCACTTATTATCCGAAACCAAGATAGGTTTTGGTGCCGTTGCGATTCAGAATATTGCATTTGAGAACCGCCTGCCACTGACGGTTGAAATCGCGGCGGCTGAGGAAAATAATCGCTATGCACGGGTAGGGGAGTGTTTTATCGAGGCGAGAGATGAAGGGATGCCTGTGGGGTGTATTGAAGCGGCTGATAAGGTCAATCCGCTCAGTCATCAGCCGTTGAGTGCTTTAATAATAGGCGATTCGCATAGCTATGCAACGCTGAGCGCGCTTGCACAAGCTTCTAAAAACAAGGTTAAATTTTGGGGGGTTACCTCTTGTCCGACAGTGTTCGGCGCAAAATACATGACAGGTAATATGCCTGAAAATAAAAAAGATATGTGCTTGCTTTTTAATGACTGGATTAAAGATGAAATAGCCAACATGGATCATCGCTTGCCACTCGTTATTGTGAACAGAACGAGTTTGTATCTTTGGGGACCCAATGAACACACCGCTCTGTTAAATAAGCCTAAAATTTATTTTGAGCGTGAACCTGCTAGTAGTGATGATGAGGCGTTTATAAAGGAATTCCAACATAAAATCATTGAAGCGGCCTGTTTTTATAAAAAAGACAGACCGGTTTTTTTGCTCAGACCCCTCCCTGAAATGGGTGTTAATGTGCCTAAAACACTTGCTAGAAATTTAATGTTTGGCTTGAATGCTGATATAAAAATGCCCCTTGAGCAATATTATGAGCGCCATAAATGGGTGTGGGAGGCGCAAGACCAAGCGGCGCAACAGTGTGGCGTTCAAATCCTCGATCCGTTGCCTTATTTATGTGATGACCAGTATTGTTACGGCTCGCGTAATGGCCGTCCGCTGTATTTCGACGATGACCACCTCAGCGAATACGGCAATAAATATTTAGTGCCAATGTTTGAGCAGGTGTTCCGCGACCCATTAGCCAAAAACTGAGCTTTAAGCAAAGCCAACTTGCCCGGCACCAGGCCTGCTGGTTTAGTTATCTGAATTCAGAGCGCTAAATGCTGCCGCAGTTTTTGTTCAACTTCGGTGATTTCGTCCAGTTGGAGCTGGGTTAAAACCATGTCTTGCTCAATACGCGAAAGATCAAGGGTGCAGAGTTCGTTAATGCAAATTTCGCTGGTTTGTTTTAGGTCATCGCGCGCCTCAATCTGAACGCGCAATCGACCTCCGGCTAGGTTTGTGGTCAGTGGAATGACGGTGACACCTTTAAAATGCACCTTGTCTAAAACACGATTGGCTAGGTTGTTTTGAATGATGAGTGCCGGTCGAACTTTGCCAAATTCGCTGTTATATTGCTTGCCGAAATTGACCAAATAAATCTCGTCTCGTCGAATCATTTCGCTAAATCCTCTGCCACCGACTCAATCTCTTTAAATTCGACATAAGCGTCGGCCCCCAACGCCTTGGCGTTTTCGCGCAAATACAATTCGGCTTCGATTTGCTCTCGAACGGTTTCGTATAAATCAATCGGCAATAACACGCTTTTTAATACGTGTTTACGTCCATCTTCGATATACAGAATCTCGGACGAGCTGAGTAAAGCCGGTTTGCGTAAGATGTCGGAGGAATTAACGACTTGCATCGTTAAGCTCTATATTTGATGTGTTAGACTCAGATTATACGTGTACCAATTAGCCATATCTATGTTTATTGCGGAGTGATTTAAACAGTTACCAGGCCTGGTGGATTGTTATTAGCGTTCAGCGTTTTAAGTGCGTCAGCCGTTTTTAATGGAGTGGGTTCATCAGGTTTTTAACGGATGGTGGGGGTTGCTGTGGTTTGACGCTCACGTGTATCTGGGGTTCAAAAATGCGTTGCCAATAGAGCTTAACATTCTCCCGCTATGAATAAGCGCAATAAAAAACCGGCGTGCGCCGGTTTAAATGTGGGATGTCTTGTGTGAAAGCGTCATTTCGCCATGAGGTATTCCAACAGGGCTTTTTGGGCGTGTAGTCGGTTTTCGGCTTCGTCCCAAACCACACTTTGTGGTCCGTCGATGACTTCGGCCATCACCTCTTCGCCGCGATGCGCCGGTAGGCAATGCATAAATAACGCATCTGGGTTGGCTTGATCCATCAGAGCCTTGGTGACGCGATAATGGGATAAGGCTTGTTTACGCAGACGTTGTTCATCTTCTTGTCCCATGCTGGCCCAAACATCGGTGACGATTAAGTCCGCCCCTTCGGCGGCATCCATTGGGTTGCGGATAATTTCGACGCGATCTTTTGCCATGTCCATTAAATCGGCGCGTGGTTCAAATCCTTTTGGACAGGAAATGCGCAGATTGAAGTCATAAAGTTGTGCGGCGTTGATATAGGATTGACACATATTATTGCCATCCCCGACCCAAACCACCGTTTTGCCTGCAATATCCCCACGTTGTTCATAGTAGGTTTGCATGTCGGCAAGCAGTTGGCAGGGGTGAAAGTCGTCGGTGAGGGCGTTGATGACCGGTACGCTGGAGTATTCCGCCATGGTTTCAACCAGGCTGTGCTCGAAGGTGCGCACCATAATGCCATCCACCATGCTTGAAATTACGCGCGCGCTGTCTTCAATCGGCTCACCACGCCCAAGTTGGGTGTCGCGTGGTGACAGGAATAGGGCATGGCCGCCCAGTTGCGTCATGCCGACTTCAAATGAAATGCGTGTGCGTGTTGAGGCCTTTTCAAAAATCATCGCAAGGGTTTGATTTTTTAAAGGTTGGTAAATTTCCCCGGCTTTTTGCATCGCCTTTAGCTCGATGCCGCGTTGCAACAGCATTTGCAGTTCATCGCGGCTTAGGCTTTTTAGGGTTAAAAAATGTTTAGTAGTCATGTAAGTTGTTTTAGTTTAAAAAGTCAGAAAGCAGGGCGGTGACACCATCGATTAACTGCTTGGCTTGTGCCTGTGACATCACAAACGGTGGAAGAAGGCGAATGGTGTCGCCGCGAGTTACGTTAATCAGCAGACCTTTCGATAACGCCATTTTGACTAGTTCGCCGCAAGGACGATCAAGCTGTATGCCAATCATATAGCCCAAGCCGCGAATATCGACAATGCCTGTTTGGTTGGCGAGAGCCTGTTTAAAATCGGCGAGTAGTTGCTCGCCTTGGGTTTCAACCAAGTGAAGGTAGTTGTGCTGCTCTAAGGTGTGCAATACGGCTAAACCAGCCGCACAGGCCAACGGGTTGCCGCCGAAGGTGGTGCCGTGACTGCCTGGGCTAAACAAGTTGGCTGCCACGCCTTGTGCTAAACAGGCGCCAATCGGAACACCGTTGCCTAAAGCTTTAGCCAGTGTCACCACATCCGGCAAAATGTCGGCATGTTGATAAGCAAACCAGCGTCCGGTACGACCGATGCCGGTTTGTATTTCATCGACCATCATTAAGAGTTGATGTTGGTCACAAAGTTGACGAATTTGTGTCAAGTAGTCCTGTGCTGGCACAAATACGCCCCCTTCACCCTGTACCGGTTCGACTAAAATAGCGACTAGGTTTGGATGGCTGTCGATGGCAGCTTTTATGGCTCTTACATCGTTAAATGGAACGCGAACAAATCCGCCGACAAGGGGCGCAAAGCCTTCTTGTACCTTAGGGTTGCCGGTGGCCGATAGGGTGGCCAGCGTGCGGCCATGGAAGCTGTTTTCCATCACTAGTATTTCAGGGTTAGTGATGCCGCGTTGCGTTGCGTATTTGCGCGCAAGTTTGATGGCGGCTTCGTTTGCTTCTGCGCCGGAGTTGCCAAAAAAGACCTTATCCATACCAGATAGACGAATTAGGGCGTCGGCAAGTTTTTGTTGGTTGGGCACTTGATATAGGTTTGAGGTATGAATCAAACGCTTGCTTTGTTCGCATAGGGCTTCGGCGACGGCCGGGTGCGCGTGGCCTAGGCTGCAAACCGCAATACCGCTGACGGCATCCAAATAGGCGCGCTCTTGTTCATCATATAAATAAGCGCCTTCACCGTGGGTAAATGCGATAGGTAAACGCGCATAGGTATTCATTAAGGTTTCGGACATGGGTATCCCTTTGGCCTGTTTGCTCGATTCGGTATTTTGATGACCAATATTGACACATTGGTGTAGAACAAAAAAGAGCAATCAACTTGATTGCTCTTTGAAAAAACAAACGGTGATTTTATCTGAATAGAGTTTAAATTCAAGTCGATAGCATGATTTAGCTATGTAACAGGCCTGCTAAAAAGTGTGTGTACAAGGGTTTTTCGGCAGGATTTATTTTTTTATTGTTAAAAAACAAGATGCTAAGCGCACCTTGCTAGCCTTAGGCGGTGTGGCGTGAAAATGCGGCTTTAGCCTGTAGGGTGCTGTTTTTAGGGAACTCATTAAGATAGAATAGTGATCTATTTTTTGCCGCAATCGTTTGCTGAGCTAAATGGCTGCAATCGCATTGCCGTGTTTATTTACAACAAACAATCGTTTAGGAGTGGTTCAATGCGTACGATGTCGGATCGCGATGGCCTGATATGGATGGATGGTCAAATGGTGCCTTGGCGTGAAGCTAACACCCATGTATTAACACATACGTTACATTATGGTATGGGCGTGTTTGAAGGGGTGCGTGCTTATGATGCTCAGCAGGGTACGTCGATTTTTCGGCTAGAAGCGCATACGGATCGTTTATTTAACTCGGCTAAGATTATGAATATGCCGATGCCTTTTGACAAAGCGACATTGAACGAAGCGCAACGTGCCGCTGTGCGTGAAAATGGTTTAAAGTCGGCCTATATTCGTCCGATGGTGTACTACGGTTCGGAAGGGATGGGGTTGCGTGCGGATAATTTAAAAACCCACGTGATTATTGCCGCTTGGGAATGGGGCGCGTATATGGGTGAGGAAAACCTAACGCGTGGCATCAAAGTAGCGACTTCGTCCTATACGCGTCATCACCCCAATATTACGATGACAAAAGCGAAGGCAAACGGGGCGTATATGAACTCGATGCTGGCGCTGCAAGAAGCGATTTCGCATGGTTGTCATGAAGCGTTATTGTTGGATAATCACGGTTTTGTCGCCGAAGGCAGTGGCGAAAACTTTTTTATGGTGAAAGATGGCGTGATTTATACGCCGGACTTATCTTCGGCATTGGACGGTATTACGCGCAAAACGGTGATGCAGTTAGCGCGTGAGTGTGGTTATCAAGTGCTTGAAAAACGTATTACGCGTGATGAAGTGTATATTGCGGATGAGGCCTTCTTTACCGGAACGGCGGCAGAAGTGACACCGATTCGTGAGTTGGATGGTCGTGCAATCGGTGAAGGTTCTCGCGGTCCGGTCACCGAACGTTTACAAACCCTGTATTTTGATGTGGTTCATGGGCGCTCTGCGCCGCATTTAAACTGGTTAAGTCCGGTTAAATAAAACATAAAATGAACCGACCTAAGCGGTCGGTTCTTGGTTTTTAAGGAGTGTGAATGAGTTCTGCGAATGCCCAACAAATCCCATGCGCGCAAACGCGCGTTGAAGTCACCTATGATGACTTACCTTTATATTGTCCAACCCATGAGATGAGTGTATGGAACGCGCATCCTCGCGTGTTTTTGCCGATTGAGGAAACCGGGACGGCAAAGTGTCCGTACTGTGGTACCGAATATGTGCTTAAGGATTGGAATCCACATCGTCGTGGACATTAAGCGCGTCGTATTTCAGCAGGCCTGCTTATTCGTTTATCATGCGATTTGTGGTGATTGACCATGGTACGTTTTGATAGTTTGGCGTCGAACACGGTTGAATGGCGCGACTTTTTAGATGCGATTCCGCATCCGGCTCTGTATGACGATAGCACACACCAAGTCTGGTTTTTACGCCATCCCCAGCAATCCAAAATATTAAAGCGACTTAATCATCATGCGCCAAATCAACCGTTTTGGCGGGGTATGAAGCAGTTTTTTGGCGTGGACATCGCGCGCAATCCGGCGCTTATGCCGCAAACGGTGGCGCGTTTTGCTCAGTTGTGTTTGCTTGATATCCCAACGATTCACGCTGCTAGCGCGTCCGAATCTGGACGTTATGGCTTTTTGTTGGTAGCGGCCTTGGCTGGCGAAACGCCGCAGCCAGAACAGGTTAGCGCGTCATTAGTCGTTGATTTAGCGCAGCATTTGGCACATTTGCACCAGCAAACGTTTAATCATTGGGGCGGATTGCTTTCGCCTTATTATCCGCTTGGCGATTGGGGCAAGCGCTTGCGGCATTTTTTATGGCAACAAGGCTGTGATGAAAGCCTCGATAACAGCACTTGGCAGGCGATCGTTGAACAAGCCGGGCAGATCCAACCCCGCGCCAGCGTGCCGATGATTATGGATTTGCGTTGGGATCAGTTTTTGATGCAAGAAGGGCGTTTGAGTAGCTTGCTCGATTTAGATGCCTTGGTTTTGGCCCCGGTGGAGTTGGACTGGATTATTTTGGAATATATGTTGGATGAAGCGCAGGCACGTTTATTTAAGCAAGCTTACCAACAATGGTCGCCACTGCCTGAGTTAAGCGCTGTGCGTGCGCCTTATCGCCTATTGCTTCAGCGCTTGCAGGTTTTGGGCCCACATAATTGCGCTGATTGGTTGGCCGCCCCGGTTCGGTTTTAAGAGGTTACGCTTTGACTGAAGAGGGTTTTGCGCCATTGAATAAAGCCATATATGGCTAAGAGTAAAAACAAGCCAAACATCATTGCGGTAACATAGTATCCCGTTTGTAGATACAGCAAAATGGCTGCGGCGTCGATGAGCAGCCAGTACAGCCAGTTTTCTAACACTTTTCGCGCCATTAAAAAAGTATTTAAAATCGAAAAGACACTAATAGCGGCATCAAAATAGGGCAGTTGTGTGCCTCCGATCAGTTTTAAATACCCCCCTATTGAAAAGGTCAGCAGAATACCGAGTGTGATAAGTGCGGCATGATAACGCCATGGCCAGCGTTGAATGCTGAGGAGCGTTTTTGAGGTGCCAACGGGGTGCCATAATAAAAAACCATACACGGCCATGGCTAAATAAAATAGGTTGAGTAACGCTTGCATCGGTAGTTGACCGAACCAGAACAGTACACTGTAAATCGCGGTGCTGGTAAATGCCGCAGGCCAGCACCATGACGATTCGTTTGCGGCTAACCAAACATAACTTAAGCCCAATAAAACAGCGATAACTTCCCATGTGAAGGGCGTGCTAAAGATGAGAATCAGCTCATTCATCCGCCGCTCCCTGTTTCTGTTGAGCTGTCGCCGAGCATGGCACTGTATGCGTGTTTAAGTAATCGCGAAAAGCTGATGACGGTAGGTGACCTAGGCCGACAAGACAATCCCCCAAGCCGGATCCGGAAATTTTTGCTGCGGGGAGATAACGGTGTAGTTCATGTAATAGTTTCTCGAGCGTGTGATCAGTTACCCCGAGTTGATTTAAACAGGCCTGATAATCTGCGAAGGCTTGATGGAGGTCGGCGCGATGGTTTTCAGTGATAGCCTGATAAGTGCGCTCGGTGATTTCCCCCATTTTTTGATAGAGTTTGGCGAGATCTTGTGGGCGTGTTTGCCAGTTTTGGGCGACCCAAGCCAAAACCTCGGCGGTCGGCGTTTTGTAGCCGGCGTAGACCAAACTCAGTTCAAGAGCATGATTTAGACGCTCGATACGCTGCTGTTGGGGGTGGAAGTAGACGATGCCGCCGACTAAGCAGGCCGCTAAGTCGGCCCCCGAGCCGCGGCCTTGAATCGATAGGATGCACTGATGACCGAATTCGAATTTTTGCCATATAGACCAGTTTTGTTGCAATAGCCGTTCAAGTCCACTGATGCAGGCGGCGAGTACCGCTGCAGAACTGCCCAGTCCCCAGTCCGCAGGGAAATCGCTTTCAATGCGCAGTGTCCAACCGTGCGCGAACTGGGGGGCATAATGTTGCAATGGCGCGAGCACAAAACGCAGTGCTGGATGCGGGGCGAGTGCTGTTATTGGCGCTTCATATTCGGCTAAGGCTGAATGGATAACTAGTTTATCGTCGTTACGGGTTTGCCAGTGAATGCGAATTTGCATCGGCAGGGTTGCGACAAGCGCCGGATAGCCGTGTACAACGCTGTGTTCGCCCATTAGCATCACATTGGCGCAGGCGGCGCTGGTAAAGGTGTTTAAACTAGCGTACGACACATTCGACTCCTTTGGGCGCGGCATGAATGCGTTGACAACGCCATTGCCATTGTTGGCAAAAGGGGGTGGGGTCTTGCTCAAACAGCCCAATCGCAACACCGGCATGATCGCCGACTAAACTGCCGGCACCACAAACTTTGCTGACACCTCCGGCTTGGCTGTTAAGTTGAGTTAGTTTTTTTTGGACGCTATGGGGGACAACGCCAATTTGGCTAAGCAGTTGTTGGTTGTCGGCAATCGCTTGTTTTAACAGCGAGCTTTGCTGTGTTATCCAGGCTTGATACATACGTTGCGTACAATGTTCGAACGCGCGCCACAAAGCGTGCTGATGTTGGAAGTGGCGGCGAACATGGGTGACACATTCGCCAGTGCGGCTCATCGGTGCGCCAGTATCAATTAGCCAAGCTTGGGCATAATGTGGTGTCAGGTGCTGCGGTGATTCGCCGGGGCGATAATAGATTAAACCGCCTTCGATTAGCGTCAATGGATCCAATCCGCTGGATTGACCATGTTGGCGTGATTCAATGGTTTTTGCCAAGCTCAGAAGGTGGACGTTGTGTTCAATTTGGTGAATAAAAAATAGCGATTTGAGCAGGCTGGTAATGACGGCGGCGGAACTGCCCATGCCGCGACCCGACCAGGCTTGTGATTGAATGCTAATATGCCAATGGCCTTTTTGTAGTGGGCGCAGTTGGTGAAAGTGCCATAGGGTAAGAATCACCAAATCGAGCGGGTTTAGGCACACTTGTTCAATCGGTAATTGGTCTTGGCTAAAGGCTAGGTAACGTGCCTCAATATCCAGTGCGCGCGCAATCCATTGTTCAGCTGACCAGTGATGCGTCAAGGCATAGTCGGTTAGGTTTAGCGTAATCTGCATCGGGCTTTGTGGCTGAAAAGTGATGTCGCATTCAGTGGGTAAATCGATGGCTAAACTGAGTGCAGGGCAGCCGTAGAGTACCGCGTGTTCGCCGCTGAGAATCAGTTTGGCGGGTGCGCGGCATAAGGTTTTCATGAGGTTTTGGCGTAGTGCCGCTTGTGTTCGTGGATACCCACTAAGCGATAAGGTCCGCTATGGTAAACCGGCAGCGTAACGTCGGCTTGGGTGAGTGCGCTACCGTGATATAGCTCAAGATATTGCGCGTAAGTCAGTGGCGTGCGTTCACGAATTTGTTGCAGATGGCTAGCGGTCATGAGTACGGCTTGATAACCGGTTTGGATGATGCCGGTAAAAAATTCTGCCACACAGCCTGAACCGTAGCTAAAAAAACCAACGCGTTGATTGTCTAGGTGTGATTGGTGATCTAGCAAGGAACAGAAGCCGACAAACAAGGAGGCGCTGTAGCTGTTGCCGACTACACGATTGTATTGTTGGCTAGGCGCGATTTGCGCCAGTGTTACCGATTCGTCCTGCTCAACTTGTGCCAGTTTAACCAGTTGTCTGTGGGCTTTTTCCGCCATTTTGGTAAAAGGGATGTGATAACAAAATTGTTGAATATCTTCAAAACTACGTCCGCTGACTTCGGTAAAGTGCTGCCATGCGGCTTTTAAGCTATTGAGATAGACTTTGGTCGAATATTTACCGTCTACGAGCGCGGTTTCGCGGTGGTTGGGACGCCAAAAATCCATGACATCCTCAGTGTGGTAGCCCGAACCGGGTTCGATGGCAACGATGCGAGGGTCGGCTTTAATCAACATAGCGACGGCTCCACAACCCTGTGTCGCTTCGCCTGAGGTGTCTAAATCGTAGCGAGCGATATCGGCGGCGATGACTAAAATCTGTTCGTTTGGGTTGGCTTTAACCGCATTTACGGCCATTTGTAACGCTGCCGCTCCGGCATAGCAGGCGTGCTTGAGTTCAATCACTCGGCAACGATTTGGCAGGGCTAATAAGCTATGAACAAAGGCGCCAGCTGATTTGGATTGGTCAACGCCCGATTCGGTGGCAAAAAATACCGCACTAATCATTTGACGGTTCATTTGCGCTAAAATCGGCTCGGCGGCTTTCGCTGAAAGGGTGACAATATCTTCATCCGGTGGGGCGATGGACATTTTCTCTTGGCCAATACCGATAAGGTATTTATCAAAATCCTGATTTTTTTCGGTTGCGAAGACATCCAACCCAAGATAGAAATCTGAGGTAGCGAAGTGGATTAGATCTATGCCAACTTTCATAGGGTTGAGTTCGTTCCGCTGTTAGGGCGCATAATCAGCGCATCATTTAAAAAGAGCGTGTCGATATTCGGCGCACCGAGTAAGAACTGCGCCAGTTGAAATTCTTGTTTAAACGCCTTAATTTTTTCGGTTACCGCCTCGACCGAATGCAGCGCGGGGCGCAAGAGCGGGGCGGCTACCCCACATACGTAGCCGCCCATTATAACCGATTTCACCATATCGATGCCATTACGTACACCGCCACTGGCGATAAAGCAGGCCTGCGATTGATAAGGGCGCGCAAGCGCTAAGGCTTCAAGGGTAGTTAATCCCCAGTCTTGAAAAGTCATGCCCAGCGGGTTGCGCGCGCGATGAGCTTCGATGCGGCTCCAAGATGTGCCGCCACGTCCGGCTAAATCAAAGTAACGAACACCAGCTTGTAGCCCCAGTTCAATATCCTGTGGCGATAAACCACAGCCGACTTCTTTTAGAATAATCGGTAGCGCGATCTGCTGTTGGAGTTGATGGATTTTATCTGCCAGGCCTGCAAAATTACGATCCCCTTCCGGTTGAATCAATTCTTGCAAAGGGTTGAGATGCAAAATAAGGGCATCGGCTTGTAAAATTTCAACCGCACGACGCGCGTGATCAATACCGAAACCGTTGTTTAATTGCACGGCGCCGAAATTTGCCAGCAGCGGGATGCTGGGGGCGTAGCGTCGAAGATCGAAGCTTTTGCGTGCCTCAGGGTCGATGAGCATCGCACGTTGCGAACCGACTGCAAGTGCGACCCCGGTTGTTTCTGCGGCCATGGCAAGGCGTTGGTTGATTTGATGGAGGTTTTGCGCTGCGCCCCCGGTCATCGATGAAATCAGCAGTGGGAAGTCGAGTTGGTGATTTAAAAACTCGACTTCACTGCGCAGTGTAGCGAAGTCGAGTTCCGGTAACGCGCGATGGCTCAGTCGAATTTGATCAAATTCGGATTGACCACGCTCTACTTCATCGTCATGTAGTAGAGCGTCAATGTGGTCTTGTTTGCGTTGTGTAATATCGGTTGATTTAGTCACGGTGAGCGCGTTCCAATTTGACGTGCGCGGCCATTAATTCACCCGGGTTGGTTTGCGCCGCTAATAGCGAGAGTTCACCGCATAGCGCGGTAGCCGCGGCGATGCAGGCCAATCGGCGCGCATTGGCCCCAGGTTCGGCATGTGGGTCGGTGCAGCCAAGCTGTTGTAGATTATGTAATACAAAATCTAATCCCTTGCCGTTGCCAACACTGCCGACAATCAAATTCGGCAGACTGGTTGAGAAATAAAGATCGCCATTTGCCAAGACTTCAGCGTGGTTGATAGCTTGAGAGCCTTCGACAATATTTGCCGCATCTTGTCCAGTCGCTAGGTAGAATGCGAGCAGCATATTGGCGACGTGCGCATTCGCGGTGCGTAAACCACCGGATACAATCGAACCGATCAGGTCTTTTTTTATGTGTAAATCGACCAAAGCTTGTGGGGTTGTTTTTAAAAAACGTTGGCACAATTTGGCTGGAATGACCACTTCGCACACCACGTTTTTGCCCCGACCGAGAATGCCGTTCACGGCGGATACTTTTTTGTCGGTGCAAAAGTTGGCTGAAATACTGACATAGCTTAGGTCGGGGTAGTGGGCCAATATCCAGGGGAAAAGTGTGTCGGCGGCTTGCGTGGCCATATTGTGTCCCGATGCGTCTGCGGTAGAAAATTCAAGACGTAGATACACTAAGTTGCCTATAATTTGCACATGACAGTCGAGCAGTTGCGCAAAGCGACTGGTTTTAGCAATTTCTTGTTGCATTTCGGCTTGTCTTGTCCGAAGTGATTGCCAAGCGTTGCGCGCGATGTCGGCACTGGGCGCTTGTAATAAAATCGAGCGCGTCATGCGCTCATCAATCAGCGTCACTCGTATGCCACCTGCATGAGCACAGGTGCGGGCACCGCGTGCAACCGAAGGCCAAAGCGGTGACTCATAGGTGGCCAAAGGCACCATTAATGCGTCCGCTTCGACATCGCCAATTAATTTGAGTGGGCCGACCGACTGCATCGGAATAGACGCGTAGTCTACAGTTTGTTGTGTGTTATGTAATTTCATGCGGCGTATTATAAAGCGAGTGCTTAAAAAAATCAGAGAGTTTAAACGAAGCCATGCTTGAACGACTCAATGATATGGCTAAAAAGATCAAAGACGGGCTTCATTGTTTCGATAGAGAAGGGTTTAGCTAGCGAAGGCCGTAAAAAATAAAGCGCGCATTCATTGATTTGTGATTCGCTATCCGCTACAATCTTTTGTCTTGTTAATCCTTCCCCCTCTTATTGCCCGTTAAACAGTAAGGAAGTGGCGCAAGTCACTGGTTTTAGGATTATATTTATAAAAATTAGGATGTTGGAAATGGGAACATTTGTAGCAAAGCCGGCCGAAGTAAAACGCGACTGGTACGTTGTTGATGCAGAAGGTCAAACCTTAGGTCGTCTTGCGGCAGAAGTCGCGGCGCGTTTACGTGGTAAGCATAAGCCTGAATTTACCCCGCACGTTGATTGTGGTGACTATATTATTATTGTTAATGCTGAGAAAATCGGTGTAACTGGTAATAAACGTCAAAGCAAAATGTATCACCGTTATACCGGTTATGTAGGTAACCTAAAATCAGCCTCATTTGAAAAAATGATGGAAACCAAGCCTGAGCGTGTGCTTGAGTTGGCGATTAAAGGGATGTTACCTCGTGGTCCGTTAGGCCGTGATATGTACAGAAAATTGAAGGTCTATGCCGGTGCTGAGCACCCGCATGTGGCGCAACAACCACAAACTCTAGCGTTGTAAGGGGAATCTCATGGCAACAGAACAATACTACGGAACAGGTCGTCGTAAAAGCTCAGTCGCACGTGTTTTCTTGCGTGCCGGTTCAGGCAAAATGTTAGTAAATGGTCGTGAAATTAACCAGTATTTCGCCCGTGAAACTGATTTGATGGTAATTAATCAGCCGTTAGAAGCCACCCAGTCAGCTGGTAAGTTTGATGCTTTTATCACCGTTGTTGGTGGTGGTACAACCGGTCAAGCTGGTGCTATTCGTCACGGTATCGCACGCGCGTTGGTTGTGTACGAAGAAGGTAACCGTTCAGCGTTACGTGAACGCGGCTTATTAACTCGTGATGCACGTCGTGTTGAGCGTAAAAAAGTCGGTTTACGCAAAGCACGTCGTCGTCCACAGTTCTCAAAACGTTAATCTGTTTAGGAATCTGTTTAAAAACCCGCTTCGGCGGGTTTTTTTATTTTTACGACTTGGTAAAATGGATCCTTCTTGGCTTATGGAAACCGGCATGAAAAAGTTTACTTTGCGAAATGAGTTATTGTTGCAGTTAGTAGAGTCAGCGCAAGATGGTATTGTAGTGGCTGAAAAAGAGGGCGATGATACGATTTTGGTATACGTCAATCCGGCATTCGAGCGTTTGACTGGTTATCAGTCGGATGATATTTTGTACCAAGATTGTCGTTTCTTACAGGGGGACGATACAGATCAAACAGCAGTAGGCTTGATTCGTCAAGCGATTGATGGTCAGCAACCGGTGAGAACGATTCTAAAAAACTATCGTAAAGATGGGTCGGTTTTTTGGAATGAGTTAAGCGTAACGCCATTTTATGATGAGGTTGAGAAATTAACTTATTATATCGGTATTCAGAAAGATGTCAGTCAGCAGGTGGCGTTAGCGATGGAATTGGAGGCTGTGCGTGCTGAGTTGGTGCAATTAAAGCAGCAGCACGCGCAATAAAATGCGAGGGGCGGTTAGCGCCCTTCCTCTGCACGGCGTCTATTCGCCATTTCAATTTCTTTAGTTTGTATAAAATAAACAATCTTGCGGCGATCGTCTTCGCTAATTTCTTCAAACTCCATCGCAACGATATTTACATTGTCTTTTGGCACAATTTTGACAATCTTGCAGCGCACTAAAATAGGTGACTCATCCCGCAGTGGCTTAAGTAGGAGGTCTACTTTGTCGCTATTTTTCACCGGTTCGTGCAGTTCAAAGGCGATGCCACCAGCACTGAGGTTGACCATGCGTTGTGGAATGCTGTGCGTTAATTGATCTTCATCAATCGTTTGCAATAAAAAGTTGATTTTGCTGTTCATGGCGGACAAAACGCTGGCTAAAACACTGCTACGGCTATTAATTTGGCCGATGAGTTGTGTGATTTGTTCGTCAAGTTCACCGAGGTTATCCATAAAGTATTTTTCAATATAGCTGGCGTCGGGGTTGCTTGGCAAGGGCTTACTGGCCGCGTCTTCTTGACTGAGAATGCGGTAGCTGCAAGGAAGCATGACATCTATTCTGAAAAACGAGCGTTGCTCTTTTGACATGATTTAAACCCTTAAAAAAACGATAGGCTAGTGTAACCGATAGGCTATCGGGCAATCAATAGCTCAGGCTTTCGCCAGCGTAGAAGGTTGCGGTTCTGTTTTAGTGCGGCTGCCAGTGGCATTATAGAGGCTGGGGGATAAGTTACTCACTAGGAGATTCATGAGTTGTGCATTGGTGCTGAGGAGTGTTTGAATCACTAGCCCGTTGCGTTGATTGAGTTGGTTGCAGGTGTGTATTTTCTGTTGCAATGCTGCGCTGATGGCGGGTTCGTTGGTGCGGTTGATTTCTAAACCAAATTCGGTTTGCAAACGCTCAGTCAGTCGTTCTAAGCTTTGACTTAGTTCGCTTTTTTGTTGCGAAAGGTCGATAAGCTGCTGAGGTTCTGGTTGCTTGAGAGCGGATGCTTCATCGTAGAGCAGTTGCTCAAAGTGCGATAAAGCATCGTCTAGTTGTTGCAAAAGAGGTTGTGCATCCTTGTGTGACATGATTTTGGGCTACACTCTTGCAAACATTTTTTCCATATTAAGTAATTTTTCCGCCACGCTATTGGCGTTCACTTTATATGAGCCTTCACTAATTGAGCGTTTTAGCTCCGCAATACGTGATTCGTTGTCTGGTGTGGCATTTGATGCACGTTTTTCTAATTCACGAATTTGTGATGAAGTGCTGGTCAAGGTTACGCGATCTGCTTGCGGTCTGTTTTGACTTTCACTTGTAGTCTGTTGTGCTGTGTTTTTTTCCGCATAACGAGACGTATCATTCAATCGAGAATTCAGAAGTGTACTTTGTACATTTTTGATGTCCATGATGATATTCCTTATTTTTACGCTATTTTAGCAGTAAATTTAACCTTTCTAATTGTTTTAGCGGCCGAGGTTTCTAAAACTTTAGTCATTTTGTACGTCATATTGTTGTTTTTTTTGCTTTATGGCACCCATACTGTGTTTGGAGCAATAACTATGCCTTTTACGATAATTTTAGAGTTATTATTTCTGACTTCTATCATGTCTTGATGAATGCCGTTCTCCATGGCGGTGCCGGTGGTTTTGATTTCTAATCCCGCCACGCGTGTGATAAGGGTGACTTCTTCACGTTCGTTTACCCAGTAGGGTATGTCGAGCATTTGCACGGTAATCATACGATTGGGGCCAATAGCACGTTTCGCGCGCTTACCAATAACTTCGTCGATATTGGTTAAGGTGCCGCGGCGGAGTTGGTTGGCTGGTAGTAATGTGAGTTCAACATCATCAGGCATAATAACGGCCTGACGCAGTATTCCTTTAGCGCTAATCACGGCGGGTAGTTTGCCATCGACTTCTACGCTGATAAATACACGCCAGCTTGGTTGTGGACAGGCTACACTGACAGTGAGGCGGCCGACGCGTTGTTGCGTTTCGCGTTGACTAATGTCTAGGGGATGTGGGCAGTAGGGAAGTTGCAGGGTGTCGGGCAGCGGGCGAACATTTATCACTGGCTCGCGCAGTTGTTGGTCTAGGTTTTGCTTTACATGGTCAAATACCTGTTGATGAATGGCGTTTAATGGCTGGTTAGCTTGGCTGAATGCGCTGGGTAGCAGGCCTGCAAATAGAACGAATCCGGCGGCTATAAGCGCGAAGTGTTGCAGTATTTTGGCGGCGCTGTTTAGTTTGTACATGGCGTAAAATAGAAGGTAATTTGACCGTCCTCATGGGGTGGTGAGTCAAGCAAAGATAACCAACATTGTAATATAAGGTGGCGTTGAGATGTCGAGTTTTCTAAAAAGTGTTGATCAGCGAACCTCGCTTGCGGGGATGAACCGGATGGAGTTGTTATTGTTTAATATCAAGGGCAAGCAGTTGTTTGGTATTAATGTGTTTAAGGTTCGTGAAGTGATTCGTACACCTGACATTTCGCCGGTGCCTAAGTCGGATTCGCGCGTGGTCGGGGTGGCGGATATTCGCGGGCAAACCATGCCGATGATTGATTTGGCGCAAGCTTTAGATTTGCCACCGATACCGCGTGATAAGTTGCGTGATTCGTTGACGATTGTGACCGAGTTTAATAGTTCGGTGCAAGGGTTTTTGGTGGAGGACGTGGATCGTATTATCCACCTGCGTTGGGAGGATATTTTGCCACCGCCGGATTCGTTACAGCACGTGAATTATTTAACCGGTATTACGCGCGCTCAAGGCACGATTGTGGAAATTGTGGATGTGGAAAAGGTGTTGGCCGAAGTTTCGGGTATGCCTGATACCATGTCGGAGGATTTTGTTGAGCATAATATCTCTAAAACCAAGGGGCAGGGGTATTTTATTTTGGGCGCAGATGATTCAACGGTGGCGCGTACTCAATTAAAGGCGACGTTGGATCGTTTGGGGATTAATCATGCGATTGTAAATAATGGTAAAAAGGCGTTGGATTTGCTCAAGCGTTGGGCCGATGAAGCGGAGCAAGGCGTGTCGCCACCGGTGTCAAAGCGGGTGCTGATGGTGATTTCGGATATTGAAATGCCTGAGATGGATGGGTATACGCTGACTACTAGTATTCGTAAGGATGAGCGTTTAAAGGATTTGTTTGTGATTTTAAATTCGTCGTTAAGCGGTGGTTTTAATGATAAGTTGACTGAAAAAGTCGGTGCAAATAAGTTTTTGTCGAAATGGCATTCTGAAGAGTTAGCTAATGAGATTGTTAAGCGCATTGAGTTTGTATCGGGTGCGAAATAATAAAGGATAGGCGGCATGATAAGACTGGGTTGGCTGGGAATGATGTTTATGCTCGGCTTAGTGTGTTATCCGACCAGCGTATTATCGCAGTGCGTGGTGGCTAAGGGAATGGCTTCGATTGAGGGTGTTGAGCGTGCATTTGCGCGTCAGATGGCGATTCGTAATGCGTTGGAAACGGCGAGTATGCAACGCAATTTGGCGATTAGTTCGCGTCAAGATACGGAAAACTTTGCCCTCACCCAGTCGAGTAGTCGTTTTAGCAGTCATACCCGTGTCAGTCGTTTTGCCATTATGGATGAATATGTCGATGAAGAGGCCAAGCAATACGAGGTTGAGCTGAATGTCTGTTTGACGGAGGATCCAAATGTGTGTGGACCTTTTTTTGGTACGCATTATCAAAATCGTATTGTGGTGGCGCCTGTGCTAGTTGAGAACGCTTATGAGGTGCGAGATATAGCCGGTTTGCTGACAGGGTATCAGCATGAACTTTTTCGCCGTTTGCGTGATAAAGGTTATGTGAATTTAGAGGTCATTGATTATGTACAGGGTTTAATGCCCGGGCAGTTAGTGACGCCTAATCTATCACCGCAGGTGTTACGTCCGGTACAAGATCAAACCGGTGCGCAGTTTATGTTGCTGAGTGTGATTCGTTCGGCTTCGGCACAAAGTGAAAATCGTGAGGTGATGGATGGTTTGCGCCGTTTTTATGATTTAGAGGTGAAGCCGAATCGGCGTTATATCGAAGTGGACTGGTATGTTGTCGATTTAAATAAGCATCGTATTGTTAAGCAGCAGCGCGAGGGCTTGGAGCTAAGAGGCGATGCCCGGGTCGGACGTGATCGTCCGTTTGGCACAGCAGCGTTTTTTGCCACCCATACTGGCCAAGTTTTTAATACGATTTTGAACCAGCAGGTGAATAATATTTATCAACATATGCGTTGTGAATTACTGGAAACGGAGGTAATTGATGTACGCAATAATGAATATGTGCTGTTTTTGTCGGAGGAGTCGGGGATTCGGGTAGGGGATCAGCTTGCCGTTTATCGGCGAAACGGCAATCCTGTCCGCTTTCAAGGACGTAATTTAGGGATGGATGAGCAGCCGAGCGGTTTTTTGAGGATTAAGCGTATATTGCCCAAGTTTGCCGTGGGAGAGTTGGTTGCGCAAAATGGCCGGGTTCAGGTGGGGGATGTCGTGCGTTCGTGGTGAGGTAGCAGGCCTGCTATTTTGATTTGGACACCTTGAGTGTTCGTCTAATTTATAAGTTGGCCAAGTCCCCTTCAGTTGGGACTTCAAGCGGTCTTCCTTGTTGCTGTGTGGCTTAGTCAACCTATGACTATGGGCGGCGTATCATACCTAGAATAAGACCGCTGTCAGTCGCGCAGAAATTGACCTCGATGAATTCGAGGTGTCCGTTCATGGGCGTTAGGCCGACGCGATGTTTTCCCTTTCAAATAAAGTTGGCACTTCCTTTGCTTTAAGTTATTCAAAGGATTAAGGAGTGCTGACCATGTCAGATTCGATTTTTGGCATTCACGAACGTGCGATTATGGTTCGCAAGCAGCGTGCTGAAGTGTTGGCGAACAACCTAGCGAACGCAGATACGCCTAATTACAAGGCGCGCGACGTTGATTTTCGTAAAGCGATTAATGAAGCGGCTGCCGCAGAAGATCGTCGGTTTCGTCCTGATATGATTCGTACCAATAGTCGCCATTTAGAAGGGTTTGCCGAGTTAAGCACCGATGACTATTTGCGTTATCGTATGCCAACGCAACCGGCGCTAGATGGTAACACGGTTGAAACCCATATCGAAAAAGCGAAGTTCACCGAAAATGCGCTGCAATATCAAGCGACATTGGAGTGGATAGACAGCCGCATTCGGAGTATTAGCGGCGCGTTGAAAGGAGAATAGTGATGTCATTGTTTAATATCATGGATATTTCCGGTACCGGGATGCACGTCCAAACCGTGCGGTTAAATACGGTGGCTTCGAATATGGCGAACGTGGACAGCATTAGTTCGAATGCGGAAACAACGTATCGCTCGAAGCAGCCGGTGTTTCAAACCATTATGAATCAACTCACCGGTGAACCCAAAGGCGGGGTGCGTATTAAAGAAGTGGTGGAGAGCCCGGCACCGTTAAAAATGGAGTATTTGCCCAATCACCCGATGGCGAATGAAGAGGGTTATATCTTTCGTCCGAATGTGAATGTGGTGGAAGAGATGGCCAATATGATGTCGGCATCGAAAACCTATGAAACCAATGTCGAGGTGATGAATACATCCAAACAGCTTTTATTGCGCACGATTCAGTTAGGTAGAGGGTAAGTGAGATGAGCATTGTTCCGAATACAACCAGTTATAGCGAAAGCCTGCAACAAACCGGAAACGCGGGTGCGTTTGCGCCTAAAAATGAGATGGGGCAAAAAGAGTTTTTGATGCTGCTAACAACGCAGATGATGAATCAAGACCCAACTAAACCGATGGATCCGACCAATTTTGTCAGTGACTTAACGCAGATGAGTCAGCTTGAATCGACCACTCAGCTCAATGCCTCAGTGATGGCAATGACGGCGGGTTTCCAGAATTTACAAGTCATGCAGGCGGCCAGTTTGATTGGTAAAAACGTGGTTGCTGAGGGTGAAAAAATCACTCATCAAGCGGGTACTGAAAGTCAAATCCGTTTGAATACTGATGAAGGTTTGACCGATGTGAAGCTGGTGATTAGTAATGCCTCCGGCGTAGTAAGAGAGTTGAGCTGGCCTGGCGATTTACCTAAGGGTGACAGTGTGTTGAATTGGGATGGTTTAAATACCGAAGGTGGCGAAGCGGCCAGCGGTACGTATAATTTAGTGGCCTACGGTTATGATGCCGAAGGTGAGATTAAGCCGATTAAAACGATTATCGGTACGGCGGTAAACTCGGTTGGGGTCAATAGCGATGGTTCGATGATGCTGACGCTTGCAACCGGTGAACGTGTCAATATGAACGCCGTACGTGAAATCGGCTAGTTTTTAGAAAGGGGATAGGATCATGTCTGCTTACGATTTAAATGCTTTAAGTGGGATTAATGCGGCATCGCAAGGTTTGTCGGTGATTTCAAATAATTTGGCTAACTCGCAAACGGTCGGTTTTAAATCGTCGCGTGCCGAGTTTGCCGATATGTTTTCTGGTGCGCAAAAATCGCCGGGTAACGGTGTGCGCGTCGAAGCCTACACGCAAGACTTTAACCAAGGCACAATCAGCTCGACCGGGCGAGAGTTGGATATGGCGATTGATGGCGAAGGTTTCTTTATCTTGGAAGATGCGTCGGGCAAATATAGCAATATCTACACCCGTAACGGTTCGTTCAAACTGGACAAAGACGGTTTTATTACCGACCAGTCCGGCAATAATCTTTTAGGCTTTAATCTAAACCAAGCGCTTTCGACTGAAACCAATCCGGTGTTCGATACCGCGTTGGATTCGATAAATTTAGCGGACTTAAACAAAACGCCAAAAGCCACCGATCAGATGACGTATAACATCAACCTCGATGGCGAAACCCTGCGTAACGAAGACAAGCTGTTTGCGCCGAATGCCGGCACGATTAATAACTCGGTCGGCGGTAACACGCCTCTCGCCTCGGCTCTTTCGACCTTGCCGAATATTCAGAAATTGACTAACCCGGAACTGGAGTCCTACGGTGGTTTTCCCGATTTCACCTACCCTAAAACCATTCACGACAGTTTGGGGGGCGAGCATCGCATGAATTCGAGTTTCTATATGCGTGACGTGGTGACGGCGGATAACTCGGATGTTGGATTAGATCCTGTAACCGGAAATTATATTACTGATGGAACAGGCACTGGCATTAAATACACCAGTTGGTTGGTTCAATACACGGTGGATCGTTATGACGAAGATAGTAAGCAATGGGTAACCTCAGGCCATCGTGAAGCGATTCCGGCGGATGGTACCGCTTCGGCAGATGCGGGGGTTATCTACGAATTGCGTTTTGATACCAATGGTAAATTGATTGACGTGCGTGAGCCAAATATTGCCGCCTTAGCGGCTGGGGCAAACTCCACGCCGACCGGTCAAGACAACCCGAATGAGCCATTGCCTGCTGCCAGTTGGAACTCGGTGGGTTCACAACCTAAAATGCAATGGGTGATTGATAACCCGATTATTGGCGCGAACGACCCATTGGGCAATCCGCAAGCCACCACGGTGGGTATTGATGTTAATTTTACTGAAATGACGATGTTTGCCGGTGACAACTTGATGCGGGGTGTCACGCAAAACGGTTATAAAATTGGTGATTTGGTAGGGTTAACAACAAATGGTGATGGTATTATCGAAGCACGCTATTCAAACGGGCGTTCGATTGCGGTTGCGCAGCTGGCTTTAGGTAACTTTAACGATTTGAATGCCTTGGAAAAACTCGGCGGACAAATGTATGCCGAATCGTTTGGTTCGGGGCCGGTGCAGATTTCTGCTGCCGGTACAGGGATTGTTGGTGGCATTCAATCGGGCTCGCTGGAGTATTCAAACGTGGATGTGGCGAATGAGTTAGTGAAAATGATTCAGACGCAACGTACCTATCAAGCCAGTGCGCAGGTGATTTCAACCTCGCAAGAATTGACGCGTACCATTTTGAACTTATAAGTAATTTTGTTTTGATTTTCTGGTCTTGCCGACCCATTTTAGGATGGTGTCGGCTTTTTTGTTTTTGAAAGCGACATTTTCACGTTTGAGTCGCGTTTAGCAGGCCTGCTAAATTGTTGCGTGACCTTTGGGGCTAAATCAGCGAAAATAAGCGGCTTATTTTGTGTTTAATAGGTGATGCGTTGAAACGCCAAGATTTTTTCTTTCATTTACCTGAAGCGTTAATTGCTCAACAACCGGCGTCCGAACGCCGTGCAAGTCGTTTGCTGGTGTTAGATACACAAGGCCAATGCAGTGACCGTCAGTTTGTCGATTTGTTGGGTTATATTCAACCGCATGATTTGTTGGTGTTCAATAACACGCGGGTGATTCCGGCGCGGTTGTTTGGCGAAAAAACCAGCGGCGGTAAAGTTGAATTACTGGTTGAGCGTATTTTGGATCAGCAACGGGCGTTGTGTCATATCCGTTCCAGCAAGTCACCGAAAGCGGGCGCCAAGCTTATTATTGAACGGGCGTTTGAAGTTGAAGTGTTAGGGCGTCAAGGCGCGTTGTTTGAAGTGCAATTTGATCCGGCAAAAACCCCGCTTGAGTGGCTTGAGCAATATGGGCATATGCCGTTGCCGCCCTATATTGAACGCGCTGATAAAGATGAGGATAAAGAACGCTATCAAACAGTGTATGCCGCCCGGCCGGGTGCGGTGGCCGCCCCCACAGCGGGGCTGCATTTTGACCAAGCGATGCTGGATGCGATTCAGGCAAAAGGAGCGAAATTAGGCTTTGTCACCTTGCATGTTGGCGCGGGCACGTTTAAACCGGTGCAGGTGGATAATATTAGCGAACACCTTATGCAC
This sequence comes from Thiomicrospira sp., assembly GCA_034005865.1. Taxonomy (GTDB): domain Bacteria; phylum Pseudomonadota; class Gammaproteobacteria; order Thiomicrospirales; family Thiomicrospiraceae; genus Thiomicrospira. The sequence continues at coordinate 22,955 of JAVETW010000014.1, forward strand.
AGCGAGTGGATTGAGGTGCAGCCAGCCTTGGTAGAACAGGTTAAGCAAACGCGAGAAAAGGGGGGGCGCGTCATTGCGGTCGGCACCACCAGTGTACGTTGTTTAGAAACCGCTTCGTTAAGCGGTGAATTGCAAGCTTATAGCGGGGATACCGATATTTTTATCACCCCGGGTTATGAATTTAAGCAGGTAGATGTATTGCTCACTAATTTTCATTTGCCCGAATCGACGTTGATTATGTTGGTGAGTGCCTTGGCGGGCTATGAACAAACCATGGCGGCGTATCGTCATGCGGTTGAACAACGCTACCGTTTTTTTAGTTATGGCGATGCGATGTTGGTGTTTAAGAAGCATTAAACCGCAGAGACTTGAAGGTTCAGCGGTTGTGTGAACGCCCCTCCCAGCGGGCGGGAGGATTGTTTTTAACAGTGCTTTTTCACCTTCTCCCAACCCTATCCCTTAGGGAGAGGGCTTTTAAAGCTTTCGTGCCTCAGTGGTTAAAAATGGAAAAAAACAGATGGAATTTGAATTAGATAATCAAGATGGGCGCGCGCGTCGCGGGCGATTAAAGTTTGCCCGCGGCGTGGTCGAAACGCCTGCGTTTATGCCGGTGGGAACCTATGGTTCGGTGAAAGGCATGACCCCGGAAGAATTGCAGGCTACCGGTGCGCACATTATTTTAGGCAATACCTTTCATTTGGCGATTCGCCCCGGTACCGAGGTAATTAAATTGCACGGTGATTTGCATGGTTTTATGCAATGGCAAGGGCCGATTCTAACCGACTCCGGCGGCTTTCAGGTGTTTAGTTTGGGTAAAATGCGTAAGATTACTGAACAGGGCGTGACCTTCGCCAATCCGGTAAATGGCTCGAAAATCTTTATGGGGCCAGAAGAGTCGATGCAAATTCAGCGTGACTTGGGCTCTGATATTGTGATGATTTTTGACGAATGTACCCCCTATCCGGCAACCCATTTGGAAGCGGACGTGTCGATGCGGTTGTCACTACGTTGGGCGCAACGTTCCAAAGAGGCGCACGGCGATAACCCTTCGGCGTTGTTTGGCATTGTGCAAGGCGGGATGTATGAGGACTTACGCCGAGAATCCGCCGAAAAATTGCAGCAAATCGGCTTTGATGGTTATGCGATTGGTGGTTTGTCGGTCGGTGAGCCGAAAGAAGACATGACACGGGTGTTAGATGCCACTGAGCCGTTATTGCCAAAAGACAAACCGCGTTATTTAATGGGCGTAGGCAAGCCGGAAGATATTGTGGAAGCGGTGCGTCGCGGCATTGATATGTTTGATTGTGTGATTCCGACGCGTAATGCACGTAATGGCTTTTTATTCACCCATAACGGCGTGGTGAAAATTCGCAATGCGGTGCATAAAACCAGCTTGCTACCGATTGATGAACAATGCGATTGCTACACCTGTAAGCATTATTCGCGCGCGTACTTGCATCACTTGGACAAGTGCGGCGAAATTCAAGGCGCGCGCTTAAACACCATTCATAATCTGCATTATTATCAAACATTGATGCGTGGTTTGCGCTCGGCGATTAGCGAAAACCGACTGGATGCGTTTGTCGCCGAGTTTTACGCCGCGCGTGGCTTGGATGTGCCGGCGTTGTAGGATTTGAACCCCAGAGACACAAGGTTTTTAAAGTATAGAACGGATATTTAGTTGTCATCCGACATAGGTAAAAGTGGCTGGGATTGTTGGATTACGCGTTGCTAATCTAACTTACTAAACGGCCCATTTCGCCCTGTCCCATAAAGGGAGAGGGCTTTAAAAGCTTCGTGCCTTTGTGTCTCTGTGGTGAACGAAGCTTAAAAAAGCTGATTTTTAAATCGGCTTGTGCCAAAATACCGCGACACATTTTTTTGATCTTAGGAGGCGTAACCATGAGTTTTTTTATTAGTGATGCAATGGCGGAAGGTGCGGCAGCAAGTGGCGGAGCCGGTTGGGAAGGCTTAATTCCGTTAATTTTATTATTTGTGATTTTCTACTTTTTATTAATTCGTCCGCAACAAAAGAAAGTAAAAGAACATCGTAAATTAGTCAGTGAGTTGGCAAAAGGGGATGAGGTGATTACCTATGGCGGCATTGGCGGCAAAGTACGTGAACTTGATGAGGCGTTTTTGGATTTAGAAATTGCACCAAATGTGGTGGTAAAGGTGGATCGTCAAAACATCGCGCGTTTATTACCAAAAGGCACGTTAAAAGGTAATGTTAGAAACGAACCGGCTAAAAAAGAAGAACCGGAGTCGGCTGAACCGGTCGAAACCGATAAACAAAACTAAGGTTTGGCCATATCTAAAGGGGGGCGAATGCCCCTTTTTCATTTTAAGTCTTATTTAAGAATGCCCAGTTAAAAGGCTCAAAGTATGTTTGAATCGCAACGTCAGGTTATTTCAAATCGTTTTCCGGCTTGGAAGTATTTACTTCTTATAGTCGTCGTCGTGCTAGGGCTAACCTATGCTATGCCCAATCTTTTTGGTGACGATCCGGCTGTCCAGATTTCACCTTTAAAACCCGGTCAGTTTGATAATCAAACCACCGCCTCCATCGAACAAACCTTATTAGCGCAAGGGGTGGGTCCTAAAAGCTTAGCTTTTGACGGACAAAATTATTTATTGCGTTTTAATGATGTCGAAACTCAGTTAAAAGCCAATGATGCGCTACGTCAATTATTTGGTCGTCAAGCCGTGGTGGCACTCAATCTAGCCCCGGCGACACCTAACTGGTTACGTTCGCTTGGCGGTCAGCCGATGTATTTAGGGCTAGACTTGCGCGGCGGGGTCCATTTCTTAATGGACGTCGATATGGATGCCGCCGTTGAGGGCGCGTATCGCCGTTATAACGATGAAATTCGTAATCTGTTACGTGATGCGCGCATTCGTTATCAAAGCGTTGACTATGAGCAAGATGTATTGCGTGTTAGCTTTCGTGATGCTGAGTCGCGTGATGCGGCACAAGCTAAATTAAACGATGAATACGGTCGTGATTTAGAAGTGCGTTCCACCGAGTACTTAAATCAAGCGGTGGTTGAGTTACGTTTAGCACCCAGTGTGATTGCGGAAACGAAAAAATTTGCCTTGCAACAAAACATTACCACTTTGCGTAACCGTATTAACGAGTTAGGTGTCGCCGAGCCGGTGATTCAGCAACAAGGTGAACGCCGCATTGTGGTGCAGTTACCCGGGGTGCAAGATACCGCGCGTGCAAAAGAAATTCTTGGCGCAACCGCGACCTTAGAATTCCGTTTGGTGGACGAACGTGGTGATGCTGAACGTGCCGCCAGAACGGGTGTTGCGCCGGGGCAATCACAACTGTATTACTTCCGCGATGGGCGACCGATTTTACTGCAGCGTAGTGTAATTGTCAGTGGCGATAGCGTGATAAACGCGCAATCGGGCATTGATTCGCAAGCGGGGTCTTCGCAGGTGAGTGTCACGCTCGACAGCGCCGGTGGCCGTCGGATGCTGGCGACGACGAAAGAGAACGTGGGTAATCGCATGGCGGTGGTGTTTATTGAAAGCCGCGTTGATACGGTGATCGAAAACGGTCAAGAAGTAAAAAAACGCATTGTCACCCGTGATGTCATTAACGCGGCGGTGATTCGAGATCAATTTGCTAATCGCTTCCAGATTACCGGCTTGGATAATATGCAGGAAGCGCAAAATCTTGCGCTGTTGTTGCGCGCCGGTGCCTTGGCTGCGCCGATGGAAATTATCGAAGAGCGTACCGTCGGCCCAAGCTTGGGGCAGGACAATATTGATCAAGGTTTGATGTCGGTGATTGTCGGTTTTATTTTGGTGCTGATTTTAATGGCATGGCGTTATAAAACCTTTGGCATGATTGCAAACTTAGCCTTAAGTCTCAACCTTGTGCTGATTGTAGCGGTATTGTCTTTAATGCAGGCAACCTTAACGTTGCCGGGGATTGCCGGCATTGTATTAACCGTCGGTATGGCGGTAGATGCCAACGTACTTATTTTTGAGCGTATTCGAGACGAGCTTAAAAATAGTTCGATTCAAACTGCGATTCATGCCGGTTATGAAAAAGCCTTTATTACGATTGCTGACTCTAATATCACCACGTTATTAGCGGCTTTGTTGTTGTTTAGTTTTGGAACCGGGCCGATTAAGGGGTTTGCGATTACCTTAGCCATCGGCATTATCACTTCAATGTTTACCGCCATTTTAGGCACGCGCGCGTTAGTCAATTGGTTATATGGCAATAAACGCGTCGAAAAACTGTCTATTTAGGAGGCTGGCATGGCACAAAATACTACAACACAAACCGCTACAACGGCGGATATGGGCAAAATCAATTTTATGGCGATGCGTACACCGGCGATGTTGTTATCGTTGGTGTTAATCATCGGTTCATTGGTTGGGCTTTGGTATAAGGGTTTGAATCTCGGCGTCGATTTTACCGGCGGTACGATTATTGAGTTGTCGTATCCAAGTGCGGCTGATCTGGCTCAAGTGCGTAATACACTCACTGAGGCAGGTTATGCAGAAGCACAAGTACAACATTTTGGTTCATCACAAGATGTGTTGATTCGAATCGCGCCACGCGAAGGCATGGCTTCCGCGACTTTAAGCAATCAAGTTGTCGAAGTGTTGCAAAGTGCGACATCCGAAACCATTAATTTACGTCGAGTTGAGTTTGTGGGTCCGCAAGTCGGCGAAGAGTTAACCAATGACGGTGCATTAGCGGTGTTATATGCGTTAATCGGTATTTTGATTTATGTTGCACTACGTTTTGAATTCCGTTTTTCATTAGGCGCGATTGTCGCTTTGGTTCACGATGTGGTGATTACGGTGGGTGTATTTGCTTGGACTCAAATGCAGTTTGATTTAACCGTAATTGCCGCATTATTAGCGATTATCGGTTATTCAATTAACGATACGATTGTGGTATTTGACCGGGTACGTGAACTTTTTCGCACCGTACGCGACGGTACTCCGGTTGAGCTAACGAATTTGGCTCTAAATGAAATGTTGTCACGTACCATTATGACTTCATTGACGACCTTAGTCGTTTTAGTGGCGTTGTTTTTCTTGGGCGGCGAAATTATTCATGGCTTTGCCGCTGCGTTAATGGTTGGCGTGGTTGTAGGTACTTATTCATCGGTGTATATCGCGAGCAGCGTGGCTTTGACGCTGGGTGTATCGAAACAGGATTTAATGCCAGCAGTAAAAGTCGGGGTAAGCACTGAAGAACAAGAAGCCGAATTACAACGCGCGTTTTTAGAAGCCGAAGCCAAACGTAAAAGCCAAGACTAATAAACAGCGATAACAGGATTTATAAATAGCATGTCATTGATTTTAGAAAAAAATCGTCGTCGTACCTTTGCGATTATTTCGCATCCCGATGCGGGTAAAACCACCGTTACCGAAAAACTGTTGTTATACGGTGGTGCGATTCAGTTGGCCGGTGCGGTTAAAAGTCGTAAGACCGATCGCGGCGCCACCTCCGACTGGATGAAAATGGAGCAAGAACGTGGTATTTCGGTGGCTTCATCGGTGATGCAGTTTCCGTATAAAGACGTGATGATTAACCTGTTAGATACACCGGGGCACGAAGACTTTTCTGAGGATACCTATCGTGTATTAACCGCGGTGGATTCGGCGTTAATGGTTATCGACGTGGCAAAAGGCGTAGAAGACCGTACCATTAAATTAATGGAAGTGTGTCGGTTGCGTGATACACCGATTTTAACGTTTATTAATAAACTTGACCGTGAAGGTAAAGAGCCGATTGAGTTGTTGGATGAAGTTGAAGAGGTGTTAAAAATAAAATGCGCACCGATGACTTGGCCGATTGGTATGGGTAAACGTTTTAAAGGTATTTACCATATCTATAACGATACGGTGCGTTTGTTTGCCCAAGCCGATCGTCAACGCGCCGATGAAGGTAAGTTGATTCAAGGGCTGGATAATCCGCGTTTAGATCAGTTATTGGGCGGGCAAGCACAAGAGTTACGTGATGAAATTGAACTGGTACAAGGTGCGAGTCACCCATTTGAGTTAGACGCATTTTTGGCCGGTAAACTGACGCCGGTGTTTTTCGGTTCAGCGGTGAACAACTTTGGTTTGCAAGAATTGTTAGACGGTTTTGAGCAGTATGCACCGCCACCAAAAGGGCGTGAAACCGAAACCCGTTTCGTTGATGCGGCAGAAGAAAAACTCACCGGATTTGTGTTTAAAATTCAAGCCAATATGGACCCGGCGCATCGTGACCGTGTGGCGTTTATGCGAATTGTATCGGGTAAATACGAAGCGGGTAAAAAACTCAAACATGTACGCATTGGCAAAGAAGTGCGGGTTTCAAAAGCGATTACATTTTTAGCCAACAAACGTGAACATGCGGAAGAAGCCTATCCGGGCGATATTATCGGCTTACATAACCACGGCACGATTAAAATCGGTGATACGTTTAGTGAAGGCGAAGAATTGAAGTTCACCGGTATTCCTAACTTTGCGCCGGAGCTGTTCCGCCGCGCCCGTTTAAAAGACCCGATGAAAATGAAAGCCTTACAAAAAGGGTTAACCCAATTAGCGGAAGAAGGTGCCACCCAGCTGTATCGACCGTTGAATAATAACGATTTGATTCTGGGGGCGGTCGGAATTTTGCAGTTTGAAGTGGTCGCGCAACGGTTAATCGATGAATATAACGTGAGTTGTTTATTTGAGCCGGTCAACGTGGCGACGGCGCGCTGGATTATCGGCGACAAAGCAGAAATTGATAAATTCAAAGCCAAGGTCACCGAAAACGTGGCGCTGGATGCGGCCGATCAGTTGGTGTATATCGCGCCGACGCGGGTGAATTTACAACTCACCGAAGAACGTTGGCCTAATTTAAAATTTGTTGCCACGCGCGAGCATTAACAGCGGATTGTTATATCAATACGGCAGGTAATCATCACGTTTGTAATGATTACCTGCCGCTTTTTCTCACGCCGCCAAAGTGTTGAAGTCAGGGCTTTGTTGTTACCATGCTTGCTCAAGCATCACACAAAGCGGCGAATATTCTCAGGGTTTGTTGAGATTTCAATGTAACTGATTGATAAGTCAAGTTTTAGTGAATGTTTGAATAAGATTATTGTTCAGTCAAAACGATTGATACAATTAAATATCTTTAAAATCAGTGACTTAATAATTAAAAACGTCGTGCCGTCGTGTCTCTGTGGTTCAAATAATGAATGGTCAACTGCCCCTAGTCTAACGGGCTTTTTCTTGGACTACACAGCGTTAAATGTTGAAAATACGGCTCGAAGCTCTTCGATTTAGCTAAGGCTAAAGGTGCTTTTTAACTTAATCAGGACGCTTTATGTGCCTGTTGGTTATTAGCAGGCCTGCTAATGAGGGGGGTGAGGTGAGATAGGGTTCGTGCTAGTGCGCCGGTCTGTTGCTCAAAACAGTGAAAGGCTTGCACGCCTTTTTGTTCACATAAGGCATCGGACTGACTGAAAGCAATGAGCTGCTCGGCAAGCTGTTGGACATCGCCAACGAGTGTAATCGCCTGCTGCTGTTTAAAACTGTCATAGAGTGCTTGCAGGTTTTGGTGGTGAATCCCAGAAATCACCGGTTTGGCTAAGGCGGCGGGTTCGAGAATATTGTGGCCGCCGAATTCGACTAACGAACCACCAATAAACGCGACATCAGAAGCGGCAAACCAGAGCATTAATTCGCCGATGGTGTCGGCCAAATACACGCGGGTCTGCTGATCGATAGATTGTTTATTGCTACGCCGACTGAAGGTGAATGGGTGCTGTTTTACTATTTGAGCGACGCGCTCAAAGCGATCGGCATGACGCGGTACTAAAATCAGTAATGCATCGGGGCGCTGTTGCAGCAGACGTTGGTGCGCTTGTAGCATTTGAGTTTCTTCGCCTTCGTGCGTGCTGGCGGCCACCCAGATAAAACGCTGTTGCAGCGAGAATTGGGCGCGCCAACGTTGCGCTTGTTGGCTTAAATCGGCGGGGATAGCGAGGTCGAACTTTAGATTACCTAGCGTTAATAAACGCTCAGGGGCGGCACCAAGGCGTAAGAAATGTTCACGGTCTATCTCAAATTGCGCGCCAATCCATGCCGTTTGATTAAGCGCTTGCGTGAGCAGTTTGCCGCCCCATTTTTGATAGGCTTCAAACGAGCGCTGTTTTAGCCGGGCGTTGGCGAGTACCAGTGGAATTTGTTGCCGATGACAGGCTTGGTATAGATTGGGCCAGATTTCGGTTTCGATCATAATCACTAAACGTGGTTGGATTTGGCGCAAAAAGCGATTGACGGCAAACGGAAAATCATACGGTATCATTTGATGTTGAATGGGAACCGGGCTGAATTTTAGCGCTTGCAGGGCGCCTTGTGTCGAGCCGCTGGTAACGGTTAAGGGAAGGTCAGGAAATCGCGCGTGCAGGGCGCTGAGCAAGGGAAATATGGAGCGCGTTTCACCCACGGATACGGCATGAATCCAAATGCCGCCGGTTTGAAATGCGTTGGGGTTTAAGCCAAAACGCGCTTTAAAACAGGCGCGAATCGCTGGTTGAAAGGCGCGGCTTTTGCGGCAGCGTTTCCATGCGGAATAAACAAAAACCGGAAACAGTACAATCAATATGAGCCGATAAAGCCAAAGGGTCATTAGCAGGCCTGCTAATTATTTAAATCGTAAATTTGAATCACCCCGACCAGTTGACCAGCCTCTTCAACCAGCAGCGAGGTGATTTTGAGTTTGTTCATCATCTCCTCGGCGTCGCAGAGTTTGGCGTCGGCCTGAATGCTTTTGGGTTTAGGGGTCATAATATCGCGCGCGCGTAGGTTCATGAGTTCAGCCGGGTTGGTGTCTAAATGACGACGTAAGTCACCATCGGTAATAATGCCTTCGCCTTCACCGACAATACATAAACCAAGGCGCCCATCGCTCATGGTGTGGATCACTTCTTTCATCGGTGCGTTCGCACTGACAATCGGTAATTGGTTGCGCATTTGGTGTTTGACTTTGGTGAGCAGTTTGCGCCCTAAGCTACCACCGGGGTGGAAGCGTGCAAAGTCTTGTGGTTTAAAATTACGCGCTTGCATCAGCGCAATGGCCAATGCGTCCCCCATTACGAGGGTGGCGGTGGTGGAGGAGGTGGGGGCCAGTTGTAATGGGCAGGCCTCCTTCGGTACGGCGATATTAAGGTGGTGGTCGGCGTTTTTCGCCAAGGTCGAATCGGGGCGACCGGTGAGCGCGACAATGACATTGCCATTGTCTTTTAAAAACGGCAATAATCGAATCACTTCCTCGGTTTCGCCGGAATTGGATAGGGCAACAAATACATCGTCTTTTGAAACCATGCCAAGATCGCCGTGAAACGCTTCACCTGGGTGCATAAAAAAGCAGGGGGTGCCGGTGCTGGCAAGGGTGGCAACGATTTTTTTACCGATCAGCCCAGATTTACCCATGCCGCAGACTACGACGCGCCCAGTGGATTGCAAAATGGCATCTACCGCCAGTTCGAATTGCTCGTCGAGCAGCATGACGAGGTTATCAATCGCTTGTGCTTCTATCTCAAACACTTGTTTGGCAATGTCCAAGTGGTTTTGACGTGTCATAGTAGTCCTTTTTGTAAGCGCATCAGTGGATGCTTATTCTAGCCCAAGCCTTGATTTGTGCAAAGGTTGTTAAAATTGGTAAGACAGATGTACGCTGTGGATGTCGGTTGCGTTATTTGGCAGGCTGATACCGGCATTTGAGATGTGGCGATAACGATAGCCTAAGCGCCAATCGGCCAGTTGAACACCCACGCCAAGAATTTCTGTGAATTGAAAGTTGGTAGACTTGTCGATGTTTTCCATGGTGCTGTTGGAAATATAAGCCAAGCCGATGCCGGTTTCTAAGTAGGGCGTTAAGGCCACACGGGTTAAACGATAACTCAGTACCGGCGTGACACTAAAAGTGTAGCCGTCCTTGCTTTTCGGTTGTGTTAAGCGGCTTTGCCAGTAGGCTAAATCAACTTCCCAATGGGCGTTTAAGTCAAAATAATCTTGTGAAATAAGCGCTTGTTGACTTGGTTTGGCGTAGTACAACCCGGTGTAGTGACTGTCGGCGCTAAAATGGCCGTAGCTGGTGCCCAGTCGATGTTGGTGGGGGTCGAGATCGATAGCATAGCGCAGCGCTTGGTCGTTGCTTAGATAGGCATGAAGCCAGCTAAGCAAGGCGCCGCCAATAGCAAGTTGGGACAGGGTGTGGTCTGTGTCTTGACTGGCGCTGTGCGCTGGGAGGCTTAAACCGATAAACGGGGCGCTTAATAATAAACTGATGAAACGGGTTTTCATTAGAATAAATCCTGCTAAACTTTGTGTAGATAACGCCGCGCGGCTTAGGAGTGCGGCAGGTGCGGTGTCAGCCATTATAGCCTGCTGTATTGTTTTTACTAAGGATTTTTAAAGAATTGAAAATACATGATTTTTCGCAAGCCAGATTGCTGGTTGTGGGTGATGTTATGCTGGATCAGTACTGGACGGGGAAGGCTGGACGTATCTCGCCAGAAGCGCCTGTGCCGGTTGTAAAGGTGTCGGCCAACGAGTTACGCGCTGGCGGCGCGGCGAATGTGGCGCTAAATGCGGCGGCGCTAGGGGCGCAGGTGCATTTGCTGGGCATTATTGGTGAGGATACCTCAGGTCAGCAATTAGACGCGGTTTTGCAGCAAGCCGGTGTTCGTCGAGATTGGGTATATTGTGCCAGCGGTACGATTTGTAAGTTGCGTGTGTTAAGTCACCATCAGCAATTAATTCGGATGGATTTTGAAAATCCGGTGAGTGAGCAGGCGGCGCGCGCCTTGTCTGAGTTGGTGGTGCAAAAATTGGTGGATTATGATGTGCTGGTGCTGTCGGATTATGCTAAGGGCGCATTGCAGTTTGTCGAACCGATTATTGCCGCGGCACGCAGGGCGAACGTGGCGGTGTTGATTGATCCTAAGGGTCAAGACTTTAGTCGTTATCGCGGCGCGACCTTGATTAAGCCCAATCAGGGGGAGTTTGAGTTAATTGTAGGTGTTTGTGAGGATACCGAGCAGTTGTTGGCGAAAGCGGCGAGCCTGATTAGCGATTTAGATTTGCAGGCGCTGTTGGTAACGCGTAGCGAGCATGGTATGGCGTTGATTGGGCGCGAAACTAAACCGTATTTACTTAAGTCGCAAGCGCAAGAGGTGTTTGATGTCACTGGCGCAGGTGATACGGTGATGGCCACTTTGGCGACGGCTAAAGCGGCTGGATTAAGTTGGCAAAATGCAGCACATTTGGCAAATGCCGCCGCTAGTATTGTGGTGCGCAAAGTTGGCACTTCTAGCGTGACAAAAGCAGAATTGGATAATTATTTACAGTCGGCGATGCGCCATAAAGGGTATGTGGCACCGAGTGAAGATGAGTTGTTGGCGTTGGTGCAGGCGGCGCAAACCCAGGGCGAAAAAGTCGTATTTACCAATGGCTGCTTTGATATTTTGCATAGCGGTCATGTGCGTTATTTGAATGAGGCGGCGAAGCTCGGTGAGCGTTTGATTGTGGCGGTAAATAGTGATGAGTCGGTTCGCGCACTAAAAGGTGACACACGTCCGATTGTGCCTTTGGCCAGTCGTATGGAGTTGTTGGCGGCGTTAAGCTGTGTTGATTGGGTGGTGCCGTTTAGTGAGGATACGCCGGAGCGATTAATTTGTAAGTTGCAACCGGATGTTTTAGTGAAAGGTGGCGATTATCGTCCTGAGCAAATTGCTGGTTCGCGTTGCGTGTGGGAAAAAGGCGGTCAAGTGGAAGTTTTGTCGTTTTGGGATGGGTTTTCTACCAGTCAAATTGTCGAGCGAATTGCACAAGCGGAGCGGGCCGATGCTTGATTATCGTTCGTTGCAACAGGCGCATCAGCGCGCGATTGATTCTGTTTTTAGTCAGCAAGATAAGCTTAATCAGTTAATTGAGCAGGTGGTTGCGTGTTTAACCCAGGGCGCAAAGGTGTTGTGGTGTGGCAACGGCGGGAGTGCGGCCGATGCCCAGCATATGGCGGCGGAGTTGATGGTACGCTATGTGAAAAACCGCCGTCCTTTGGCATCGATTGCCCTTACTACGGATAGTTCTATCTTAACCGCACATAGCAATGACTATGAATTCGAAACCGTTTTTGCTCGTCAGGTGGAGGCATTGGCGCGTCCGGGCGATGTGTTGATGTGTTTATCGACCTCAGGTAATAGCGCGAATGTTGTTAAGGCTCAGCAGCAAGCGAAAGCGATGGGAGTGTTTTGTGTGGCACTAACGGGGCGCGCGCATAGCGCGTTATCGGCTGAGGCGGATTTGTGTTTTCAGGTGGATTCGACACAAACGGCACGTATTCAAGAAGCTCATGCGTTGATTAGTCATATATTGTGTGAAGGCTTAGATTTACATTTTAGCTAGTGTTCCTTGTTTAATCGCGCAGGCTCACGCTAAAGATACTTGCTATATTCGATTGAAGGTGCACGCTGCACTCGAGCGGAAGTTGCAACGCGCGCCGCTGATAGTGTGCCTAGCCGCTAAACTAGGCTAATCAAGCCGCTTTAAAGCGCTGGCCAAACCACATTGGTGGACATGGGAAACGAAAGGAGCGTTATGCTGGTTTTAGCAGGGGATATCGGTGGAACAAAAACTTGGTTGCAGGCCTTTGATACAACAACCGCGCGCGTATGGCAGCATAAGTATGTCAGTAGTGATTTTAGCGGCTTGGCTGAGATGATTTTGCGGTTTCGCCAAGATAATCAACTTGGGATGATTGCGGCGGCGTGTTTTGGTTTGGCCGGTCCAGTAGCAGGGCGGGTTGCGGATTTAACCAACTTACCTTGGCGAGTGGATGCGAATGAATTGCAATCCCTGTGTCATATTGAACGGGTAGAGTTACTCAATGATTTTCAGGCGGCGGCGCTGGGTATTGACGCTTTGGCTCAGGATGAGTTGATTGTGCTGCATCAAGGTGAGTTTGATGCGCGCGGGAATCGCTTGGTGGTGGGAGCTGGCACTGGTTTGGGCGTTGCGCCCGTGGTGCAGTGTGGTGGGCGATTTTTGCCGCAACCGGGCGAAGGTGGCCATATGGATTTTGCGCCAATAGATAGTGAGCAGCAGGCGATTTTGCAGTGGTGTTGGTCATTTTGGTCACACGTGTCTTATGAGCGGCTGCTTTGCGGGGCGGGGTTGGCGATGTTGTATGCCTATTTTGCAGATTTGCCGCGCGATAATCAGCAGGCCTGGTTGGCGCCGCCTATGATTCAGCCGCTTGCCGAACAGGGTGATGAGGCGGCGCGGCGCGCTTTGAACACCTTTGTGCGTATTTATGGGGCATATATCGGCAATGTCGCTTTGTTATGGCCAGCACGTGCTGGGGTCTATATTGCTGGGGGAATTGCGAGTAAGATAGAGGGTTGGATGCGCGATGGTACTTTTTTACAGGCCTTGCATGATAAAGGACGGATGCATAAGCTGGTTGCTTCCATGCCGATTTACTTAGTAAAGGATGAGCTTTTAGGGCTAAAAGGGGCGATGCTGCGCGCCCAAGAAATGACCAATATTTAAAGCCTATAGGCTGCAGAGCGCTCGCCTATAGGCTTAGTGGTATCAATAACAACAGAAGAGGATGGTTATGAAGAATTACACGGAAACAAAGTCGGCGACCGAATTAACACGAAAGACCTTGGCATTAGTATTGGCTGGTGGTGAGGGGAGTCGTCTCAAGGATTTAACGCGTTGGCGCGCTAAGCCTGCCGTGCCGTTTGGTGGCAAGTATCGGATTATCGATTTCGTGCTTTCTAATTGTGTTAATTCCGGTATTCGCAAAATCGGTGTTCTGACTCAGTATAAGGCGCATTCACTTATTCGCCACGTACAAAGAGCGTGGAGTTTTATGCGTTATGAAGTGGGGGAGTTTGTTGAGCTATTACCCGCGCAGCAACGTGTTGATAAGGAATGGTATAAAGGTACGGCGGATGCGTTGTATCAGAATCTCGATATTTTGCGCCGTCATACGCCGGAATATGTCATGGTGTTGGGCGGGGATCACATTTATTCGATGGACTACAGCAAGATGTTGGTTGAACACGCTGCCTCCGGCGCGGATGTGACTATCGGCTGTATCGAGGTGCCGCGCATGGAGGCGACGGGGTTTGGTGTGATGTCGGTGGATGAAAGCTTTAAAATTACTAAGTTTACCGAAAAACCTAAAGAGCCAGAGGCGATGCCGGGTAAGCCGGATAAAGCGTTGGCATCGATGGGGATTTATATTTTTTCAACTGAATTTTTATTTCAAAAGTTGATTGAGGATCACGATAACCCTCATTCGTCTAACGACTTTGGTAAGGATATTATTCCGTCGATTATTGATGATTGGAATGTGCGTGCGTATCCGTTTGTGGATGAGCAAGGGCAGCCGGTTTACTGGCGTGATGTCGGTACGCTGGAATCTTATTGGCGTGCGAGTTTAGACTTGTGTTCGATTACGCCGGAGTTGAACTTATACAATCGAGATTGGCCGATTTGGACCTATCAGGCGCAGATGCCCCCGGCAAAATTTGCGTTTGATGATGAAGGACGTCGCGGCGAAGCGATCGATTCGATGGTGTCGGCTGGGTGTATCTTGTCGGGTGCGCGTGTGAAGCGTTCGGTCATTTCCAGCGGTTGTTTTATTCACAGTTATAGCTTGATTAAGGATTCGGTGTTATTGCCTCGGGTTGAGGTTGGGCGTAATTGCCGCATTCAAAATACGATTATCGATAAGGGTTGTTCAATTCCGCCGGGAACGGTCATTGGCGAAAATCGTGAAGAAGATGCGAAACGGTTTTATGTTGATGAAAACGGGTTAGTGTTGGTCACGCCCGATATGTTAGGTCAGAGCGTACATTTTACGCGTTAAAGCAAGCCTGAGCTCTGTTTGGTCAGGGCGGGCGAAAAAGAGGGTGTAAGTTTAAGTGGAGCAAACAAAAAAAATCAAGGTGGTGTTATGTTGGCACATGCACCAACCGCATTATCGTGACGGCTTAGATGGACACTATCGATTGCCGTGGGTTTATTTGCACGCGATGAAAGATTACACCGATATGGTGGCTTATTTGGAGGCTAACCCGGAAGCACGCGTGGTGGTTAATTTTGCGCCAGTGTTGTTGGAGCAGTTGGATGATTACGCCGCGCAGATGCAGACTTGGTTGACACAAGGCAAGCCGATGCAGGATCAGTTGTTAAATCTGGTTGCTGGTGCGCAAGCTATTCCAAGCGATTTAGAGGGACGTCAACAAATTGTCATGGCGTGTCAGCGTGCGTTTGCACCGACCATGATTGATCCGTGGCCGTTGTTTCGTCATTTAGTCAATATGGTGCGCCCTTCGACGCCGGATACGACCACTAATGATTTAATGCTGACTTACCTCACCCCGCAATACTTTGTCGATTTATTGATGTGGTATCACCTAGCGTGGATGGGCGTGAGTGTACGTAAGCAGGATAAGCGCATTCAGGTATTAATCGAAAAAGGGCGTAATTTTGACGCTCAAGATCAGCGCTTGCTGGTCGAGGTTATGGCCGAGGCAACAGTCCAGATTATTCCGCGCTATCGGCGCTTGATGGAGCGTAACCAAATCGAAATTTCGATGACACCCTATGGTCATCCGATTGTCCCGTTATTGATTGACTTTACCTCTATGCGCGATGCGTTGCCTCACGCACCTGCGCCCAGTTACCCCAGCTATCCTGATGGTGAGGCGCGTGCGAAGTGGCATTTGCATCATGGTGTAGATGTCTATGCCAAGCATTTTGGTTGTAAGCCGCAAGGAGTATGGTTGTCCGAGGGTGCAGTGAGTATGGCGGCGGTGAAGTTGCTCGATGAGTTCGGTTTTAAATGGACCGCGTCGGGTGAGGGCGTGTGGCGTCATGCCTGCGAAGCCTCGCATATGAATCATCATGATGTCGCGTCTAAACGTGCGTTGTATTCGCCTTTAAAGCTGGAGCATTCTAACTGTGCGCTGTTTTTCCGCGATGATGGTCTGTCGGATATGATCGGATTTCAGTACAAGGATTGGAATCCGGTTGATGCGGCGAATGATTTTGCGCATCACATGGAAAATATCGCTAATTTTTTGGGTGATAAGGTAGAGGAGCACGTTGTCAGTGTGATACTAGACGGTGAAAATGCGTGGGAATACTATCCTGAAAACGCCTATCACTTTTTAACTGCGCTATATGAGCGTTTAGCGCACCACAAAAAAATCGAAATGACGACGTTTAGCGCAGCTTTGGTCCAGGGGGTAAAGGCGCGTCCGCTAAGTGTGTTAAAAGCGGGTAGCTGGGTGTATGGTTCGTTTTCAACTTGGATTGGCGATAACGAAAAAAATCGCGGTTGGGATTTATTAGTCGAAGCAAAACAAGTTTATGATCGCGTTATCGCATCAGGAAAATTAACCGCTAAACAGCGTCAGTTGGCTACCGAGCAATTAGCAATTTGCGAGGGGTCGGATTGGTTCTGGTGGTTTGGTGATTACAACCCGGCCGATAGTGTGCGTGATTTTGATGAGCTATATCGTCGTCATTTAGAAAAACTCTATGTGCTTTTGGGTGAAACCATTCCACAAGTCTTGTCACAACCGATTTCTCGTGGAGGCGGTTTTATGGAAAACGCCGGTACGATGCGTCGTAATTAACAGTGTTGTACGCCGCGGCGACCCCGTGGCGTCTCGTTAAGGGGGAAATATGAGTCGTTCTGCCGGGGTGCTGTTGCATCCTACCTCGTTGCCAAGTGGTGTGCTCGATTACCAAGCCTGGTTGTTTTTAGATTGGATGCAGCGCGCCGGATTATCTGTTTGGCAGGTGTTGCCATTAACGGCGCCGCATGATGATTTATCACCCTATCAAAGCGTTTCGGCGTTTGCGATGAACCCGCGCTTATTGCCTAAAGGCTGGCAAAAGCAAGTCGATGAAAAAGCCTTTGCACGTTATTTAAAATCGCCGCCGCATTGGCTGGAAGATTATGCGTTGTTTATGACGTTGCGTCACCAATTCCATCACCAAACCTGGTCAACTTGGCCGGAGGTCTATCGTTATCGGGATGCAGCGGCATTAGCCGAATTTGCTAAAACACACGACAGTGCCCTGCGCGAAGTAAAAAAACAGCAGTATTACTTGCAGCATTTATGGCAAACCCTCAAGCGTGATGCCAATGCTAAAGGGATTCAAATGTTTGGTGATATGCCAATTTTTGTTGCTTACGATAGTGTCGATGTGTGGGCAAATCCTGAACAGTTTTTGCTTGATGAACATTTGCAGCCTACTTTTGTTACTGGAGTGCCACCAGATTATTTTTCTGCGACTGGCCAGCGCTGGGGCAATCCGCACTATAACTGGGAGAGGATGCAGGCTGATAATTTTGCATGGTGGACGCATCGCGTGGAGGCTGCACTTAGTCAGTTTGATCTGTTGCGCATCGACCATTTTCGCGGATTGCAGGCCAGCTGGTATATTAAGGCAAGCGAACCTACCGCCATGAATGGCGAATGGATAAAAAGCCCAGGTGAAGCCTTGCTTAGTCATTTGCAAGCCCGTTTTAATCCTCTGCCGTTGGTTGCGGAGGATTTGGGAATTATTACGCCAGAGGTGGTAGCGTTGAAGCAGGCATTTAATTTACCTGGAATGTCGGTTTTGCAGTTTGGTTTTAGCGGTTTGCCGGATAATCCGCATGCGCCGCATGAACTGGTAGAAAATTCGGTAGTCTATACCGGCACTCACGATAACGACACCACCGTTGGCTGGTTTAAAGAACTCGCCCCCGATACGCAATCTTGGGTGTTGAGTCAGCTTCATCAGGCCGCCGGACCGATGCCTTGGCCGCTGATTGTCACCGGCTTGCAATCGGTTGCAGAACGCGTGATTGTGCCGATGCAAGATTGGCTGGGTTTAGGTTCGGAACACCGAATGAATATTCCGGGAACGGTTGGAAATAACTGGGGTTGGCAGTTCGATTGGCAGGACGTTGCATCTGAATTGGATGACAAAATTTTTTATTGGGTCAGCCAAACCCAACGCCTTAACGGCCTTAAAAAAGTAGAGAAGTGAATGGATATTTTGAGTTTATTAGTTGAACGTTTGGCGCAAGGGCGTTTGCACGACCCGTTTCAGGTTTTAGGCGCACACCCGATTGATAAAGGCTGGCAGGTGCGTGCTTGGTTGCCGACGGCGCAGACTGTTACGTTGGCGGATACCTATCCTATGCAGCGCCACGACGACGGTGCATTATTTTGTGCAGATTTAACCGAAGCCGAATATCGCGGTTTAGCTAAGCATTACACGCTGACTTGGACGGAAGGTGACGGTCGTCAACATAGGGCCGTTTCGCCCTATTCATTTGAGCCGCTATTAGGCGAGCTGGATTTACATTTGTTTGCAGAAGGCCAGCATTGGCGCATTTATGAGCATTTGGGCGCACACTTCACTGAGATTGACGGTGTGAGTGGCGTGAGGTTTGCTGTTTGGGCGCCGACAGCGGAGCGCGTATCGGTGGTCGGCGATTTTAACGGTTGGCATGGTTTGCGTCATCCGATGCGTTCGCGCGGCGGCTCCGGTGTATGGGAGTTATTTATTCCGGGCTTACATCCCGGTGATTATTACAAATTCGAAATTCGTAACGCCACAACGGGGGCGGTGTTTACTAAAACCGATCCTTATGCGAAGTTGGTACAAAAACGACCCGATACGGCCTCGGAGGTTTTTCATTCTACTTATGAATGGCAAGATCAACCCTGGTTATCGTTGCGTGCGCAAGATAACTGGGCACGTTTACCGATGAATATTTATGAGGTGCATCTTGGCTCTTGGCAAAGAGCGGATGACGGCGGATTTTTAAATTACCGTGAGTTGGCGCATAAGTTGGTCGAGTATGTGACGTGGATGGGGTACACCCACATTGAACTTTTGCCGATTACCGAGCACCCGTTCGATGGTTCGTGGGGCTATCAAACCACTGGTTATTATGCACCGACCAGTCGCTTTGGTACGCCCGATGATTTCCGTTATTTTGTGGATTATTGTCATCAGCATAACATTGGTGTGTTTTTAGATTGGGTTCCAGCGCATTTTCCAAAGGATAACTTTGCGTTAGCGCGCTTTGATGGCAGCGCTTTGTACGAACATGAAGACCCGCGTTTGGGGGAGCATCAAGATTGGGGAACGTATATCTTCAATTTTGGCCGCAACGAAGTGCGCAATTTTTTAATTGCCAATGCGTTGTATTGGATTAATGAGTTCCATTTAGACGGTTTGCGCGTGGATGCGGTAGCCTCTATGTTGTATTTGGATTACTCCCGCAAGCCCGGCGAGTGGATTGCGAATGTGCATGGCGGGCGCGAAAATCTTGAAGCGATTGCGTTTTTGCAGCAGCTCAATACTGAAGTACATGGGCAGCACCCGGGTGTGGTAGTGATGGCGGAGGAGTCGACTTCTTGGCCGATGGTGTCGCGTCCGACTTGGATGGGCGGATTAGGTTTTTCGATGAAATGGAATATGGGGTGGATGAACGACACCTTAGACTTTTTTGAAAAAGACTGTGTGTATCGACCTTACCATCACAATCAACTCACCTTTAGTCAGATTTATGCTTACAGTGAGAACTTTGTTTTGCCGTTATCGCATGATGAAGTGGTACATATGAAGGGTTCTTTGGCGAATAAGATGCCCGGTGATGATTGGCAAAAAATGGCGAATGTGCGTTTGTTACTTGGTTATCAGTTGTTGCACCCGGGTAAAAAGTTGTTATTTATGGGCTGTGAATTTGCGCCTTGGACCGAGTGGAGCGAAGCACAAAGTTTGCCGTGGCATCTGTGTAATGAACCGAATCATCGTGGAGTGCAATTATTGGTGCGAGATGTGAATCACTTGTATCAGCAGCAAGCAGCATTGTATGAGCGTGACTTTAGTCAAGATGGTTTTGAGTGGATTGATTGCCATGATTTTGTGCATTCTATTATGAGTTTTGAGCGTAAATCCGCCCATGAATCGCTGGTGTGTATTTTTAACTTTACCCCGGTGCCGCGTTATGGCTATCGCGTTGGGTTGCCCGAATCGGGACGTTATCAGGAAATCGTTAATTCGGATTCGTCACTCTACGGTGGCAGTAATTTGGGTAATCAAGGCGAGGTGAGTACACAGGATTGGCCTTGGATGAGTCGTCCGGTTTCAGCGGAATTGGTATTGCCGCCGTTGGGCTTTATCGTTTTGAAACGCATTGGTGAGCTCGTTTAGCTGTTTGGGTTACACATTTTTAATCAGTGGAAGAAAGTATGAAAGTTTTATTTGCCACCTCGGAAGCTTATCCGTTAATTAAAACAGGTGGTTTGGCGGATGTCAGTGGGAGTTTACCGGCGCAGATAGCGCAGTTGGGCCACAAAGTGAAGCTGGTATTACCGGCTTATCAAGCGATTTTAGATAAGGTGACGAAAGTCAGTGTTGTGTCGCAGTTCGAAGTGGGTGCGGCCGGACGTATGTTGAAAGCGCGTTTGTTGAAGGTGAAAGTGCCAGAATTGGGTGTTGGCGTCTTGTTGGTTGACATCCCTGAGCTGTTTAATCGTCCGGGTAATCCGTATCTCTCGCCGGAAGGCCAGGATTGGTGGGATAACGGTGAGCGCTTTGGTTGCTTTGCTAAGGCAGTGGTGGAAATCGCCATGGATCGGGTTGGTTTGAAATGGAAGGCGGATGTGGTTCATGCTAATGATTGGCAAACCGGTTTAGTTCCGGCGTTATTAACCCGTGAAGCACAACGTCCGCGAACTTTATTTACGGTGCATAACATGGCGTATGCGGGTTATTTCCCCAAAATGCTGTTTGATGCGTTGTGGTTGCCTTGGGAGTGGTGGAATCCTGAAGGGGTTGAGTTTTATGGCTCGTTATCGATGCTAAAAGCCGGCATTGCGATGGCCGATTGGGTCACCACAGTAAGCCCGTCTTATGCGAAAGAAATTTGTCAGCCCGCGTTGGCATACGGCTTTGAAGGTATTTTGCGCAAGCGTGCGGAACAGGGGCGTTTAGTCGGTATTTTGAATGGGATTGATGAGGCACATTGGTCGCCGCAGAAAGATCAGTATATCTCACATAACTATTCAGTTAAATCTGGGCGTGTAAGTGCGAAAAAACGCAATAAAGAAATGTTGCTTACCTTGTTGGGTGACACCGATCCCCAGTTGCGTTTAAATACGCCGCTAATTGGGTTTGTTGGGCGTTTAGTCGAGCAAAAAGGAATGGATTGGGTGTTGTCGATTGTGCCTTCCTTATTAGCCGAGCAGGATGTCAGCTTTGTGTTTGTCGGCAGCGGGCATGGGCATTATGAACACGCGTTGCTTCAGTTAGCGCAACACTACCCGCAACGCGTGTTTGTGCATATCGGTTATTCGGAGTCGTTGGCGCATCAAGTTGAAGCTGGCGCAGATATGTTCTTAATGCCGTCGCGTTTTGAGCCTTGCGGTTTAAATCAAATGTATAGTTTAGCGTATGGTACGCCGCCTATCGTGCATCACACCGGTGGTTTGATTGATACCGTTGTGGATACAACCGATATCACGCTGGCGGATAAAACCGCCACCGGTTTTGTATTTTATGAGCCGGACGCGCAGGCGTTAAAGTCGGCAATAGAACGCGCGATTTGTGTGTATAAAAAGCCACGCAGTTGGCAACAGATTCAAAAAACGGGGATGCAACAAAGCTTTGGTTGGATCAATAGCGCCAAGGCGTATGTCAAATTGTATGCGAAGGAGATTTAAATGCTGGACCAAGAAAAAGTAAACGCCGCGCTTGAGCGCGTTCATTCACGTTTAGGCAATAGTGAGCAGGGCTTAACCGACGATTTCTTACATTATTTATGCCACACCATGGGTCGCGAACTGACCTCGGATAATGAATATAAGTTGCGCGCTTTGTCGTTTATTGTACGCGATCGATTAATGTCGAGTTGGAAAGCGACGTGGACCAGTTATCGTGACCAAGCGAAAAAGCGAGCCTATTATTTGTCGATGGAGTTTTTGATTGGACGTTCGCTTAGTAACAATATGCTTAACTTAGGCATCGAAGCCGCTGCAGAAAACGCCCTCCATGATTTGGGGTTGGCGTTAGAAGAAGTCGAAGATACGGAAGTGGACGCCGGCTTAGGTAATGGTGGCTTGGGGCGTTTGGCCGCGTGCTTTATGGATAGTTGCGCAACGTTGCAATTACCCGTGGTCGGCTATGGTTTGCGTTATGAATACGGTATGTTTAAGCAGCATATTCAAAATGGATTCCAAGTTGAAGAGCCGGATCACTGGCTGGGGTTTGGCTTTTATCCTTGGGAAGTACAGCGTAATGAGTATACGCGCATTGTTAAGTTTGGCGGTTATACGCGACCGTTTACCGATCCGCATACAGGCCTGCTGATTGTGCATTGGGAAGATGCGCAGGAAATTCATGCCGTGCCGTTTGATGTACCGATTCCGGGGTATAAAAACAATACGGTGAATACGTTGCGTTTGTGGGATGCGACGGCGGCGGAAGAGTTTAAGCTGTGCGAGTTTAATGCCGGTTCTTATTTCGAAGCTGTTTCGGCTAAGAACGAAGCTGAAAATATTACCATGGTGCTGTATCCGAACGATTCAAGCGAGAATGGTAAAGAGCTGCGCTTGCGTCAGCAATATTTCTTGGTCTCAGCGAGTTTACAAGATGTGGTTGGGCAATGGCGTAAGCACCATAATAACGATATGACTCATTTTGCCCAATCGAATGTATTTCAACTCAATGATACACACCCGAGCTTGGCGGTAGCGGAGTTAATGCGTATTTTGTTAGACGAGTGTCATATGGGGTGGGAACCGGCTTGGGCGATTGTTTCGAGTACGATGGCTTATACCAATCACACGTTGTTGCCGGAAGCTTTGGAGCAATGGCCAGTGGATTTAATGCGTCGGTTATTGCCGCGACCGCTGGAAATTATCGAGGAAATTAACCGTCGTTTCTTACGTCAGGTGGCATTGAAATGGCCAGGCGATATCGAACGTCAGCACCGCTTGGCGATTGTTGATGGGGGGATGGTGCGTATGGCGTATTTAGCGATTGTCGGCAGTTTCTCAGTGAATGGGGTCGCCGCGTTGCACTCGCAATTATTAAAAGATGGTTTGTTCCGCGACTTTTACCAATTATGGCCGCATAAGTTTAACAATAAAACCAATGGGGTAACCCAGCGTCGTTGGATGGGGAGCGCGAACCCAGGCTTGCGTCAGTTGCTTAATGAAACGCTAGGTGAAAAATGGATTACCCAGCTTAGCGAGCTTCAAGGTTTGGAAGCCCATTTAGATGATGCGGTTTTCCGCGCACGCTGGGCTGATGTGAAGCTACAAAACAAGCAACGCTTAGCGCAATTGATTGAGCGTGAAACCGGTGTGGTTGCGCAGCCAACTGCGTTGTTTGATGTGCAAGTTAAGCGGATTCACGAATACAAGCGTCAATTACTTAATGCGCTTCATGTTATTCATCTTTACGCGCGCATTAAGCGCGGCGATACGGAAAACTGGACGAACCGCGTAGTGATTTTCGGTGGTAAAGCGGCGCCGGGATATGCGATGGCGAAAAACATTATTAAGCTAATTAATAATGTCGCGCAAGTGGTGAATAACGACCCAGATGTTGGTGATTTGCTAAAGGTGGTGTTTATACCGAATTATCGCGTGTCGGCGATGGAAATTATTTGTCCGGGAACCGATTTGTCGGAGCAAATTTCAACCGCCGGTAAAGAGGCCTCCGGTACCGGTAATATGAAGTTTATGATGAATGGCGCGGTAACCATCGGCACGTTAGATGGGGCGAATGTGGAAATCCGCGAGGCGGTTGGTGAAGAAAACTTCTTCCTGTTCGGTTTGCGTACCGAAGAAGTGCAGTCGATGTTGGGGCATTATAATCCGCAATACTATATCGATGAGGATGCTGATTTACGCGCCGTCTTGTATTTACTTGAAGTGGGGCATTTTAGTCAGTTTGAGGATGGGATTTTTGATCCGATTTTAGCCTCTATTAAGAGTCCGCACGACCAGTGGATGACGCTGGCCGATTTTCGCAGTTATGTCAATGCACAAGAAGCCGTCGCACAAGCGTATCAAGATAAAGAGCGCTGGACGTCGATGAGTATTCTCAATAGTGCGCGCAGTGGCATTTTCTCTACCGATCGGACGATGCAAGAATATAATCGCGATATTTGGAAGCTTGAGCCGATTAAAATCGACAAATAATCTGCCGTTGGGCTGAATTTCTAGCCCTTGTTTGTTACAATAGCGCCTCGTTTCGTTTTACGAGGCGTTTTTCATTATGGTAGTGCTGTCCGTCCTCTCGCGACGCTAAGTTGGGAACCCCGCCAGGTCCGGAAGGAAGCAACGGTACCTTCTGATGCGTGCGCCGAGACCCGGCGGATAGTGCTGCCACCTCCCAAATTTTCTGCACCGTGTTTGTAAACCACGTTAAAATAATCCCTATTTTTTCAGGCAATCTCTTATGAGTTATACCGTTTTAGCACGTAAATGGCGACCGAAAAAATTTGCCGAATTGGTTGGGCAAACCCATGTGATGCAAGCGTTAAGTAATGCGTTGGATCAGCAACGCCTACATCATGCGTACCTGTTTACCGGCACACGCGGCGTGGGGAAAACCACGATTGCGCGTATTTTTGCCAAGGCACTCAATTGCGAACAAGGTATTAGCGCCACGCCCTGTGGTGTGTGCTCGGTGTGTCAGTCGGTTGATCAGGGGCGTTTTGTTGACTTGATAGAGGTGGATGCGGCTTCGCGAACAAAAGTAGAAGATACGCGCGAAATACTCGATAACGTACAGTATGCGCCGACTCAAGGTCGCTTTAAGGTGTATCTGATTGACGAAGTGCATATGTTGTCAAAAAGCAGCTTTAACGCCTTGCTTAAAACGCTGGAGGAGCCGCCTGAGCACGTCAAATTTCTCCTTGCTACGACCGATCCACATAAACTGCCGATAACGGTTTTATCGCGTTGTTTGCAGTTCAATCTATTGCGTTTAACGCGCGTACAAATTCAACAACACTTAAGCCAGATTTTACAGGCAGAAGGCATTGATTTTGAGCCGACTGCCTTAGCCTTGATTGCTAAAGGGGCAGATGGTTCGGCACGTGACGCGCTGAGTTTGTTGGATCAGGCGATTGCTTATTGTGGCGGCAAGCTACGTTTTGAACCGGTGCAAACGATGCTCGGTTTAGTCGATCAAGGTCAGGTTTTAGCGATTTTACAAGCCTTGGCAAACGACAGTGCCGCCGACATTCGCCAGTTGTTGCAACGCTTGTCATCGCTTGGTGTGGATTATGTCGCGCTGCTCAACCAACTGCTTGAAGGCTTGCATCAACTGAGTATGCAGCAGGTATTGGGTGAGGTAAGCGAAGAGGGTGCCATTGCGCAGGCGCAAGTGATTGAGTTGGCGCAAACGTTATCGGTTGAGCGGGTACAGTTGCTGTATCAAATCGGTTTATTGGCGCAGCAAGACATGAAGCTGGCGCCCGATGTGCGCATTGGCTTTGAAATGGCGTTATTACGTATGCTTGCTTTTAAACCGCAGATGGCCGCTTTGGGTTCGCCAAGCGCGCCAAGCGACGCGTTCAGGGGCAAACCTGTGGCTGCGGCGGCGGCAACGATTAAGCAGACGTTGCGCGACAGTGCCCCGCCATCGCGTCAGAGGGTTGCACCTGCTGATGTTGCGCCTGCCGTTTCACCTTCCGCATCGGCGCCAGCGAAGCCGACTGACTTCCCGAGTTTGATGTCGCGTATGCAACAACGGATTGCGCCTGCTGAGGTTCAAACGAGCACGCCTTCAGCCGCTGCGGCATTGCCGCTGCGTCCGACGCTCGCGCCAGACATGGTTGAGGATACGCTACGTTCCACACAGATGAGTGCGCCAGTTTTAGCGGCGACGTCGCCGAGCGAGGATGTTCAGCCAAGCGCAGCGCTTATGCAGAGTGCGCCATGGCCAGAAGTGGATCAAGATGAGGTTGTTCAAGATCAATTTGATCAAGACCACACGAGTTTAGCGGCGAGTAGTTCGCTAACTGAGGGTGTGCCGCTAAGCACCTCGCCCACCCCTGCAGATGTTAGTGAAGCTCTGGAGGGTGAGGCCTCGCTGCGCCAATGGCAGGCGTTTGTGCAGCAAATCGACGCGGATGGCATGGCGTTGGCCTTAGCGCGCAATGTTATGTTGTGTCGTGTTAATCAGCAGGCCTGGTGGTTGAGCGTCGATCCTGCGCAACAAGCGGCCAAAACTGAGGTGGCGCAGCAACGGTTATTGCAGGCAGCACGCCGGTGTTTTGGTGAACACTTTATGATTCATTATGTTGATTATGATGGGGTGTTTTTTACCCTTCATCGCCAAGAGGCGCAGGCGTTGCAGCAGCAACAAGCGCTGGCGCGCGAGGCGATTTTAGCGGATGAAAAGGTGCAAACCATGCAACAACAATGGGGCATGACACTGCTCGAGCAGACGATTAAACCGCTAGAAATGGTTTGAGCGTGTATAAACGAATTAATTAATTTGACAGTAAGAGGAAGCAATATGTTTGGTGGAAAAGCGGGTTTAGGTAATTTAATGAAACAAGCGCAAGAAATGCAAAAAAACATGGAAAAAGCGCAACAAGAAATCGCTCAAATGGAAGTCATCGGTGAAGCCGGTGGCGGCTTGGTTAAAGTGGTGATGACCGGTAAGCACGAGTTGGTAAAGGTCGAATTGGACGACTCGCTAGATCGGAA
>JAVETW010000119.1:0-3048 GCA_034005865.1 Thiomicrospira sp.
AATCTGGTCAAAGCGGTCTCTCGCTGTCGCAGCAGCTTGGGCGTTACTCTCGTCTGTCACGTCGCGCAACAAGCAAGAATACACAATGAAACATGATATAGCACTCTGAACGTTATCAGGCAAAGGTATCTCAATATACAGCTGCCCGCTATCGCCAGTAATCACCTTTTCGGCATCGTACAAGCGTCCGGTTGAAACATCATACCTAAGTGAGGGACGAAGACGCCAAGCCTCACGCACACCATCTACGGCGTATCTGATCATGTCTGAATCTGCGTATGCGTGGCTACCCTCATAGGTGTCGCCAAGCTCTGATCTGGCATCCGCAATCGCGTCCTGAAATGTCATATCCAACCTCACTTAACTCTTTTTAAAAAACATGTCAAAGGTAACAGCCGAACGGGTGTCGCTAAACTGCCCGCCCGACTGATGGGCTGCCTTTCCGTCACTCAGCAATAACAGCCCAAGTCCAAGTGTTGGGGGCATTGGTATAAGATTCCTGTGTAATCTCAACCATAATGCGACCACTGTAGACCGTGTTAGTCATACTGAAACTGCCAGTCCCTGCATTCGTAATAGAGCTAGCGGAATAAAGAGTCCGCTTGACCCCTGCGTCATAAGCTGAAAGCGTAATGGATGCTCCAGAAATACCACCTTTAGCGGTATACAAAAAATCCCTTACAATCCCAACACCAACCTTCATATTACCATTGGGGGTGACTACGACTTTGTCTTCCCCTATGTTCAACCACGCAGTATTAACGGCATTGGTTTTGCCAGGTGCGATCACCACTAACCCGTCAGTAATACGTGCAACAGGCTCCTTGCCCATTACATTGTTCATCATGCCCATCGTGAGCATAACCAGTATAATGCATTTCTTCATATTTAGTCCCAACCTTTCTTTAATCCAATCCCACCGTGGGAAGGAAATTGTTTATCTGCCACTAGTCGGAGGTGCGCACTCATCGCAATGCCCGCAAGTAGGGCAGGTTTCGCCTGGTGCAATTGAGATTGACCTGGCCGCAACCGGAGCTGCGAGCGCTACCGGGGCTTTAGCCGCTGCTGCTGCCTGCATTAGTTGTGTCAGAGCTGTGAGGGTCTGTGCGATTCCGGTGGACTCCTGGGAGGCCGAGGTGGTCTTGAAGCCAGCTCCTAAGTCCTCTACAGTACCGTCAGCAAAGAGGCCCTCAGCGGCCAGTTGTGACGCTTTGTCACCCCAACCCCACACTGCGGCGCTGGATTCTGTTTGGGTGCCGTCAGGGTTTTTTACCTTAGTGAATGCTTTGGCGCTTACACACCCGCTCACACACGCAAGGGCCATGAGTGCCGTTGCCATTGTCATAATTGATAATTTTTTCATCGTGCTTCCTCTTTTACCGGACACTGTTCTTGTAACAGGTACCCTTCAAGTTGCCATATTTTTTCACGCGCGTTTTTAAATGCGAGTGCGTTGCCAATCTCTTGGTCAAAGTTGGCAGGAGATACACAGGCCGATTCTCCACGCACGGAGAAACCGTTAGCAAGCGTCAGCTCACATATCACACATTTGCCGCTTGGGAGGTTCGTGTAGGTTACCGTTTTGATTTTTGCATCAATCCCGTCGGGGGTTAGCCGGGGGGCCGTGAGCCCCTTCTCTTGCATCTTTTGTTCAACCTGTTGTTCGTTCATAATGTTTCTTCCTCTTTTTTGTTTTGCCAATCTAAGCCGTCCAGGCGGATCTCTTTTGTCCGGCTGGCTGCCATGTACAACGGCCCTTGCTCTTCCTGCAAACCATAGCTCTTTACCCAGCTCGGTTTGATCGTGGCGATTTTGCCATCACATAGCCGCTCAATCAGGTATCGCAGTCGGCCCCACTTGCGCACCTCGTCCAATTTTCGGTAGTAAATCATAATTCAATCACCTTGTTGAATGCGCCGGATTCTTCAAGCGCAGTGTGAATTTCGGTTATCCATGATTCGATTTTTGCCGCGGTTGCACTATCCGGCGCGGTGCCGGTTGCGCGTTCGTATTTGCTCAAAAAAGTGCGCAGAGCAAAGTCGAGTTTTGCCGCGCCGCGGTTTTTTGTATCGTCTGGAATTAGACTTTCGGCGGCCTTAATGGCCGTAATTGCATAGCCCTCGTACTGCTTAAATTTTTCGCCATCTTTTGCGAGCCATTTTACAATATAAGTTACAAATGCGCCGATTATCAACGCGATTACCGCATCAGTTGACAGTAACTTGATAATTATATCACTCATAATTTATCCCTCATTTTTGTTGTTTAATCACTTTTGACGTTGTTTGTTGTTTGTAAATCATCACTCCAATATCCACGGGAAGAAAAACAGTGTCGGTTATTGCTGAAACGGGCATGTCCAACACTAAAAAAGTGTACCCTAAAAAATACAAGCATGGTGAGTCATCTTTTGTGTACGTGCTGTTCCATGCCATTCCTGATATATCCGCTTGTACTGCGGGATACCACTCGCCGTACCCCGAGGGATTAAAACGCACCATGTAAGTCGCACACCCCGAAACAAGTGTTAGAAATAGTGCCAGAACTATGTGTTTCACTTTCATCTGTCTTTCATCGCCTTTGATGCCGTTTCTATAAAAGTTCCAGTCTCGTTGATTTGCCGTGTAACGATTGCCGAGATGCCAAGTAATGCTATCACTAACCCGATGGTGATTATCAATATTCGCATATTCTCTACGAGAGCATTAAAAATCTGTTTCTTAATATTCTGATTTGTTGCCCGTATGTTGCTGACTTCCTTGGCCGAATAACGGCTAAAAACGCTGCTGCACTTTGCCGCCTGCGCCGCCACTGCAAGCGTCACGGCCTCGGCAATCCGTTCATGCGTGAGCAACTCGCGCCGGATGCCTGAGATAACAAGCCGCTTGATGCCGCGTAACGCTGGGTCTGTCGTACCGTTGATATCCTGTGCAAATTTTAGATCATCCGCCAGAGCGTCTTTAATCTCGCCCCTGGGGAGCTGTTTTATCGCGTCCGTTAAAACGTCTATTCGCACATCACTTGACATAATTCATTTTCCGATCTGTT
>JAVETW010000120.1:0-3051 GCA_034005865.1 Thiomicrospira sp.
GAATCTCGATACCCTCGAAACCGATCTACTCGATGCGGTGGACAATATCCTACCCGACCGCACCGCCGAAGACTTGCTCTACGAAGTGCTAATTAAATACGGCTTGCCTTTAACCTTACCGATTCAAAAAATCGACATCAACACCAATGGCAAAACCTACCAGGCCTGGTCAGTCGCTCACAATTCACTGGTCGCCTGCTTTGATGAAAATATCACCCTCGAAACCGTCCAAGCCATCGCCAACCTCAGCACACCCGAAAACCCCGTGCTGCGCGTCGTCTTCCGCGACACCAGCTTCACCGATGACATCACCAAAACCAACGCCATCCAACGCCTAAAACAAACCGGCATTGAAGATGTACTGAGTATTTAGGTGAGTGATATGGCTGAACAGTTGATAACGTATGATGAGTCGTCTAATTTGATGGCTTCGCTAAAGATGCTTGAGTCTTCATTATCTGCCATTAAAGTGAATCCTTTAAATGAATACCCGGAAAACTTGAAGCCATTGATTTTAGGTTTACACGGTTCTCTTGAGGCCATTATGCTCAATGCCTTAACGAGTATGGGGTCAACACTTGGAGCCTTTCATCGTGATCAATTTGAAAAGGAAATAGCATTTAAAAAAGGTGAAGAAGGTGGTTGCTCTGCAACCCAAGTTGATGTCATAACAAACTATTACAAGCGATTGAAATCCCCTGAGTGGACTTGCCACTATATTGATTCTCAGCCGTTAGCAGAAAGTAACAAGCATGAGTCGGCAATTAAGCGCCTGCAGGAGCTTCGCAATGATTTAGTACACTTTGCACCTAAATCTTTGACTCTCACCATGCACGAGATTAATGATTTGACTATATCGATACTAGATCTTCTCTTCCAAGTGATTGAGAAAACAAATTTAGTTAGCCTAGGTGCAAAAGAAAATGAAGTCTTGTCAAAAATAAAACAATATTTGGTTGAATTTAGATGACCTATCAAACCCCATTCATCCTTACTGCTAAAACCCTGAATCTGATCGCTTCGATTAGCGAGCAGTTGGGGCGTTTGTCGGCTTTGGATGAGCAGGCGTTGTTCCAACAATTCATTGCGACCCCGCAAGCTACCCCGCAAGCTGGGGAGCTAAACCCAATAGCCCTAAACAGCAGTATTTTTGTGCAAAAGGAGTGTAATCGGTGACGGAAAAAACGAACACGGCGATGATTCGGTCTTCTGCCGCCGAGTATTTAACCTTTGTGGCGGCGAACGGTGAGCAGGGCGTTGAAACCTTGTATGCCGATGAAACGATTTGGATGTCGCAAAAAATGATGGCGGCGCTGTATGGGGTGGATGTTAGAACTGTAAGTTATCATTTAAAGAAAGTGTTTGAGGATAGTGAGTTGGAAGAAAGCTCAGTTATCCAAAATTTTCGAATAACTTCCGCCATAGCGCACAATGGATAAAAGGAAATGACAGATGGCTGATGCAAAATTTATGGCGATGGAGCCTTCTAATGCCAGCTTTGAGGAGCTGATTGGTAACGGTGTGCGTTATTTGATTCCACCGTTTCAGCGTGATTATTCCTGGGATATTGAGCAGTGGGAAGAGCTTTGGGCGGACATTGCTGGTTTATCGGATGAAAAATACCATTACATGGGCTATTTGGTTTTGCAGCGCAAAGAGGCTGGTGTTTTTGAGGTGATTGACGGCCAGCAGCGCCTTATTACCTTGTCCTTGATTGTGTTGGCGGCATTGCACAAATTGGAGCAACTGGTGCTTGCTGGACAGGATGCACAGATGAATCAAGAGCGGATCAAAGTCAACCAAGAGAAGTACATTGGTTTTAAACATCCGGTGACCTTGAGTGTGACCAGTAAGCTAACACTTAATCGCAATAATGCGGCTTATTTTAAAAAGCTGTGCGCGGATTTTAAGCCGGCGAATAATCGCAATATGGCGAAGACAAATAAGCTGATTCGCGATGCGTTTCAATTTTTTGCGGCGCAAGACTTGGGTAAAAGCGGTGAAGCGATTGCGCAGAGGTTGTTTGATATTGCGCGTGGCATGATGTTCACCAAAATTGTGGTGGAAGATGATGTCAATGCCTATAAGGTGTTTGAAACCTTGAATGCACGTGGCGTGCAGTTATCAACACCGGATTTGCTTAAAAACTATATTTTCTCAGTGGTAGCGCAAAGTGATTTGGTACAAGATGAGCAGATTAATGAATTGGATGAGCGTTGGTCGGGTATTGTCGCCAATTTAGGTGAGACGAGTTTTACCGATTTTGTGCGTTATCACCACAATTTTCAGCATAAGCTTTCGACCAAAAAGAAGCTGTTTTCTTCGATTAAAAAAGAACTCAAAACCTCTGAGCAAGGTTTGGCTTATTTAGAGTCCTTGGATAGGTTTGCGCCCATTTATGCCGCCTTACTCAATCCGCGTGATGGCTGGTTGGTTGAGCAATCCCATGAATATCGGGAAGCGGTGCACTATTTGAGCGGATTAAGTCTTTTCAATATCCGCCAACCCTTGGTGGTGCTGATGGTGGCTTTTGAGCGGTTCAGCCCGCAGGAGTTTGTAAAACTTACACGGATTCTTTATGTGCTTTCGGTGCGCTATAACGTTATTTGTCATCTTTCGCCCAATGAGCAGGAGTCGGTTTACAACCAAATGGCGATGAAAGTGTTTGATGGCACTTATGCGCGTGCCAGTCATGTTAAAAATGATCGAGAACTTTTTGGGCGGCTCTATCCCAGTGATGAGTCGTTTAAAAATGCCTTTGAGTTTCATCGTATGCCCAGCCGTCAAACGCCTAAAAAAATTCGATTTTTGTTGGCGGAGATTGAAAAACATTTGGGGCATCAAGTCGATGATGAACAAACAACGCTGGAGCATATTTGCCCCTACCATCCGGAGCAAGGGTGGCATGAGTATTTCGGGGAGGGTGCCACGGATGTTCACGACCGCTTGGGGAATATGGTGTTGCTTTCAAGGGACGAACTCAAACGTGCTGATTTTGTCACCAAGAAAGCCGCGTATCTTGCCTCTGGGTTTGCGCTTGCCAAGAGGGTG
>JAVETW010000070.1:0-12256 GCA_034005865.1 Thiomicrospira sp.
CGACGCTCTTCCGATCTCCAAAGCGATATTGAACAAGCAGAGAAACGCTACCGTGGCGAACTATTCGCCACGTTAATGCGCCACGCCCAAGACACCTACCCTCGCATGGCACAAAGACGAAATTGGCAAGGGCGCGTCACGATAGAATTTACCCTTTTGGCGAATGGCGATATTGTCCGCGTTCATCTCATCGACAGCTCAGGACGCACGTTGCTTGACGAAGCCGCGATGAGTATTTTCAGCGAAAAAATGAAACATCACTTTAAACCCTTTCCAGAACAAATCAATCGCCGCGAATGGACACTCTCCGTGCCGATTGAATACAAATTGCGCTAAAATAGCCGCTTTTAGATTGTAGGGATCTCCCCATGAACAAACCCATTCTATTTAGCGGCATTCAACCCTCCGGCGACTTGATGATTGGCAACTACATCGGCTCAATCAAAAACTGGGTCAAACTACAAGATGATTACAACTGCTTGTTTTCACTGGTCAATATGCACGCCATTACCGTCGAACAAGACCCGCAGGCTCTCGCCAAACGGAGTTTAGATTTTGTCGCTTTGTATTTAGCCTCGGGTATCGACCCAAATAAAAGCACGGTATTTATTCAATCACACGTGCCAGAACACGCCGAACTGGCTTGGATCTTAAATTGCTACAGCTACATGGGTGAACTCGGTCGCATGACCCAATTTAAAGACAAAGCGCAAAAGCACGAACACAACATCAACGTCGGCTTATTTGATTACCCGGTTTTAATGGCGGCAGATATTTTGCTATACCAAACTGAGCTTGTGCCAGTGGGGGCGGATCAAAAACAGCATTTAGAGCTTGCACGCGACATCGCTACACGCTTTAACAACAAATATCAACGTGATATTTTTAAAATCCCCGAACCCTTTATCGCCCCGGCAACAGCAGGCGGGCGCATTATGAGCTTGCAAGACCCGACCAGCAAAATGTCAAAATCTGATGACAACAAAAACAACTTTATTGCACTGTTGGACGACCCTAAAACGATTATCAAAAAGTTTAAAAAAGCCGTTACGGATTCGGGCGATGTAATCGAATATGACGTAGAAAACAAACCCGGCGTATCGAATCTATTAACGATTTATGCGGTGATTAGCGGTTGGCCGATGGAACAAGTCATCAGCCATTTTGAGGGCAAAATGTACGGCCATCTCAAAGTCGAATTGGGTGAATTAGTGGCCGACTACCTCGCGCCTTTACAACAACGTTTTTACCAGTTGCGAGATGACGAAAGTTATCTGCGTGAGATATTAAAGCTGGGAGCCGACCGCGCGCGTGAACAGGCACAAAAAACCTTACGTGACGTACAACAAACCATCGGTTTTGTTTTACCTTAACCCAGCGCATACATCGCTTAAGCAGGCCTGGTTATTAACACTAGGCCTGGTTTATTTCCGCCAAATGCGTCAATAAATGCAAGAATGCCTCGCAAGACTGGATTGACGCGGTCTCCTGCATCGTGTGATAACCGGTGGTTGGAATTTGCAATGTCGTGCCATGCACAAAGCCATTCGAGGCTAAGGTAATTCGCCCCATCTCGGTACTGCCCAAGGATTTTGGCGGCAAGCCTTTTTGTGCCAACAGCGCATTTTGTGCCTCCACAAACGCATCCTTAAAACTGTAGCTAATTCCCAAACACTGACACAGCTCACTTAAACTCTGTGTTGTTTGCGCATTATAATGTGCATGCGCATCCTTTTTACGCAACACCACTTGTTGCACATCCGCTGCCAGTCTATCCGGATACGGACTCGTATCCACCACAATTAACTGATTAGTCGACCCACCAAAACGCCGAAACCATTCCAACAAATAACGCCAACTGCTACCCGACTCTTCTTGCGCAGTAAAAAACGCCGTGCCTTGATAACCCAAACTAAACATATGTACCAATAACGCGGCCGTTAAAACATTATCGAGCTGACCCTTAAGTAAATTACCCTCGACCTTCAGACCATCACGAAACGCCACCGGCGTGCCCGCCACCAAATGTTCCAAGCCCTCAACTTCAAAAATCAAGTTATTACGGAATTCACAAATATAGGTTTTTTTAATCACGCCCGAACCACGATAGGCTCCCGACCAAGGCTCATATGCCATCACCGGCGTGGCCTCAAAACGCTCACTGATTTTTTGCATCAACTCTTCACTGACCGCATTTCCCAATAAATCGGAGCGATGACCGGATACAAACGCCGCATATTGAAATTCATTCGGCCCAGTACAAATCAAACCATGGCGATCAATATGCGCTGAAAACATCGCCGAATGTGGTTGCACACCCTGCGCGACCAATAAACCTTCATACCAAGTGACTTTTGCACCGCGCTCCTCTAGCTCGCGTTGCAGCACGCGAAAAAATGAATGTTCTGCGCCGACAACACTCGGTTGACGAATCAAAGCTTTAAGCAAATCAATAAACGCCTCAAATTGATTCACACCGACCCCTTAGAGTAAATTAAAAGCCTATTTTGCAACAAATCGCTACCAAAAGTGCGGATAACCCGCCGCATAGCATAAATTTTTGTCATACCGAGTATTACAACTCGTTAGGATTTTCAGTGCCCCTTTATCGGACAATTTTGTGTTTCTATGGGATAATGCGCGTCAATTCTAATCAGGGAGAATTGAAATGTGCACAAAATGCTCATGTAACGACCACTCGCTTGATCCATTGTTTGAAAACAATCAACGCTGGATTGAACACATCACAGCAGAAGACCCCGACTTTTTTAAAAAGCTCGCCAAACAACAAAAACCCGAATATTTTTGGATCGGTTGCTCCGATAGCCGTGTTCCGGCAAATGAAATTATGGGATTAATGCCCGGTGAAGTGTTTGTGCATCGCAACGTCGCCAATATGGTCAACTCCAGCGATATGAACTGCCTTACCGTGGTGCAATATGCGGTGGAAGTGCTAAAAGTGAAACACATCATAGTCACTGGCCACTATGGTTGCGGCGGTGTCAAAGCCGCAATAGAAGGCGACAACCCCGATATGATCGAACACTGGTTACGCCCGATTCGTAAATATTACCAACGTGCGGCTGAAGAAATGGCCGCACTCGAACCACAAAAACAAGTGGATCGTTTATGTGAAATCAACGTCATTGAACAAGTGCGTAATGTGTGTCACATCCCCGCCGTGCGTAAAGCCTGGGAACAAGGGCAACATTTAGAAATTCACGGCTTAATTTTTGGTATCGAAGATGGTCGTTTACGCAACTTGTGTGCGACGATTGACAATCTCGCCGCCGCTGAAGCCTTTGTTATGCGGGAGAGTTAAACCATGTGGATTGAACATATCGGTACGATAGCGCTGGTGGCTTTTATCGTGTTAGTGGTGATCAAGCTGGGCATTATGTTTATGTTTAAACTCGAAAAACGTCGCAAACAAGCGGCCAAAGATGCCGCGCAACAAACAGACTAAAATAAAAAGCCGCGCCAAATTAATCTGGCGCGGCTTTTATAACTAGCAGGCCTGCTGTTTTGTACAATGCCTTAAAAATAAGAACAGCAGTAATCGGTCACCGATTTCACTTTGATACCAAACTTGGCATTCGCCGGTACTTCAAAAGACTGGCCACCTGTAACCGTCTGCCAAGCGGTTTGCCCCGGCAATAACACCTCCACTTCACCGGCCATAATTTCCATCAGCTCGTTTTCGTCAGTGCCAAACTCATAATCACCCGGCATCATAATCCCCAAGGTCTTACGTGTGCCATCAGCAAATTTCACCGTACGGCTGGTCACTTTACCGTCAAAATAAACATTGGCTTGTTTCACTACCGTGACATTTTCAAACATTGCAGACATAGTTTTTCCTATTATTTATCCATCAAAATTCAATCATCAATATTCAATGCTACCGGCGATATTATGGATGTTTTACAATCCAACTCACCAGTTTTCTCACCACAGGCCCGACCACTAAAATCACCGGAAACGCCACAATAAACGCCATAAACCAAGCCTGCATCCAGATAAAAAACATATTGTCCACCCAGCCTAGGTTTATCAAACTGATCACCAATGACATAATGCACGACATAAGTAGCGCCATTAAAAACCCAACCGTAATCTGCTGGTATTGAGCCGGAATAATCATGTTTTCTCCCTATGAACGTTGGTGATCCGCGCCGATTAATTCAATCGGATAACCATCCGGGTCGGCAATAAACGCAATAATCGTCGTCCCCGCATTCATCGGTCCGGCCGGGCGTAAAATTTTAGCGCCTTGGGCTTCGGCCTTTGCCGCGGCATCATACACATTCGGCACCTCAATCGCAATATGACCATAGGCCGTGCCCATGTCATATTCAGCGACACCCCAGTTATAGGTCAATTCCAGCACGGTATGATCGGCTTCATCGCCATAACCCAAAAACGCCAAGGTAAACTCCCCCGCCGGATAGTCTTTTTGGCGCAACAATGTCATGCCTAATACCTGGGTGTAAAAATCAATCGAACGTTGCAAATCACCCACTCGCAACATGGTATGTAGCATCCGCATTATTTATTCTCCTTATTGTTTATAAACCACAGAGACACGAAGTCACGAAGATAAAAGCAAAGCAATTTAATTAAAAGCCACTGGCTATGTTTGACCCAAGTATAGCCACCAACAAAAAGTCACAATAAGTAAAACTTTTTAAACTTAAAAAACTTCGTGTCTTCGTGGTTCAAAAAAATGCTAAACCGGTCTTAGCCAGCGCCAGGCAATGATAATCGCTAACACCACCGCCAATGTTGAAACCATATAGGATAACATCGCGCCACCGAGTGTCCAAGTGATACCCGCCGCCAACGCACCCAGCGCGCCGCCCATACCTTGACTGCTGGCGGCATACACCGCCTGCCCCCGCCCGCGATTCGCACCGGAAAAATAATGATCAATTAAATGCAACGCCGCGGCATGAAACAACCCAAAACTGGCGGCGTGTAAGATTTGTGCCAACGCCAAAATCGCCAAGCTGTCGATACCCCAAATATTTAACTGCCAACGCAACAGGGTTAAGACCAAACTAGTCAAAATTAACGCCCGCACCGAACAACAGTGGAATAACTTCACCATCCAGAAAAACACCAAAATTTCCGCCGCCACACCCAACGCCCACAACCAAGCAATCGTGGTTTTGCTGTAACCGTTCGCCACTAAATCAATCGAAAAAAAGTTGTAATAGGTGCCGTGCGAAAACTGGCCTAAAAACGCCACCAATAACAATGACCAAACCACCGGCGAACGTAACACCGCTGAAAATCGGGCACTGCTCAAATTAGCAGGCCTGCTAATTCTATCTTGCGCCAACCAAGTTGTAAGCCATAGCACAAAAAACAAACCGATCACCAGCCAAGGCAACCATTCAATACCCCATTGTTCTAACACCTGGCCAATCAATAACACGGCGGCGATAAACCCAATCGAACCCCATAAGCGCACCTGACCATAACGCGCTTTTTGTTGACCTAACTGACTAAAGGTATAAGCCTCAAATAATGGCAGCCCGCCGTGCCAAAAAAAACTAAACAAGCCGACGACCGTCAATAAGCCCCAAAAACTCTCGCTGTACAATAAACCCACTGACGCCAGCGTAGCGACTCCGATACAGACTCGCACCCAACGCACAATATGACCGGAATGGTCGGCCAACCAACCCCAAAAATACGGCGCGACGATTTTTGTGCCAATCAAGACCGCCATCACTTGGCCGATTTGCAACGCGCTGAAATCCAACGATTGCATATACAAACCGAAAAACGGTAATAAACTGCCAAACAAGGTGAAATAAAAGAAGTAGTAACTCGACAAACGCGCGAACGGAATACGCGCGTTTTCAGAAAGGATAACGCTATCAGGGTTTGACAATTTTCGCTAAATCCATCACCGGCGGAATCACATCGCTATTTTGTGCGCGCTGGCGCATAAAATGATCCAATAACACAATGGCCATTTGCGCTTCCGCAATCGGGGTGGCACGAATACCGACACACGGATCATGCCGACCTTTGGTAATCATCTCCACCGCTTCGCCTTCGCGGTTAATACTGCGACCGGGAATGGTCACGCTGGAGGTCGGCTTCAACGCAATATGCGCCACAATGTCTTGTCCGGTTGAAATCCCGCCCAAAATCCCGCCGGCGTGATTCGATAAAAACCCTTGATCCGGTGTCATTTCATCACGGTGTTCCGTGCCTTTTTGATTCACCACCGCAAAGCCATCACCGATTTCAACACCTTTAACCGCATTAATGCTCATTAAAGCATGGGCTAAATCCGCGTCCAAACGATCAAATACCGGTTCGCCCAATCCCACCGGCACATTACTCGCCACCAGCGTAATTTTTGCGCCAATCGAATCGCCGGTTTTTTTCAACTCGGTCATATAGGCTTCCATTTGCGCCACTTTATCGGCATCCGGGCAGAAAAACGGATTGTCGTCGATAATCGACCAATCTACCTGCTCTACTTTAATCGGCCCGAGCTGCGATAAATAACCGCGCACGTCCACGCCTAAACGCTCACGCAAATATTTCTTCGCAATCGCTCCCGCCGCCACACGCATCGCGGTTTCACGCGCCGACGACCGACCGCCGCCACGATAATCACGCACACCGTATTTTTGCAAATAGGTGTAATCGGCGTGCGCCGGACGGAAAGTTTCGGCAATTTTTGAATAGTCTTGCGAACGTTGATCGGTATTTTCAATCAACAATCCAATCGGCGTACCGGTGGTCACGCCCTCAAACACACCCGACAAAATCTTGACCTGATCCGGTTCACGCCGCGCCGTGGTGAATTTTGACGTGCCGGGTTTACGACGATCCAACTCAATTTGTATATCTTGTTCAGTCAGCGCCAGGCCTGGTGGACAGCCATCAATAATGCAACCCAATGCCACCCCATGACTTTCGCCAAAGGTGGTGACGCGAAAAACCTGACCTAATGTATTGCCCGCCATAATGCTATTTGCCTATATTCAATCTATAAAACGCCCTTTACACACAACAACTGCGCGCGCAAAACAGGCTAGTAATCAAAGTAATAACCCACCCCATTTTGAGGTGGTGCCGAACCGGAAGCGTCAAGCCAAGACTTCAATGGCAGCCGTCCGTTTAAAGGTTGCAAAGGGCGAACATTTTCTCCCATTAATTGCTGAAATTGAACCAGTTGCGAAACTGAAGCATCAATCGGCTGCTGAAAAACCAACCAAATCACCCCTTCACGACAAGGCGGTGTCGTCATCGAACCAATGTAGCGATAAAAGCGTTTATTCTGCGGTAAAAAGCGCACCGGATTAAAGTTTACCTGTTCAAAAACCTGTAACTTATCGCGTTGCTGCGGAATATTTTGCAACAAGGTTGTCAAATGTGGATTCGCCTTACCTTCTTGGACAATAACACTCAACACTACCTGATGACCATCGCCATCACGATGATGGAGTTGAATTTCCATCGGATAAGCAAACCCGTCCAAATGATGTTCACTCGGAGTATGCAAAGTGTAATGAGTAAACTCATAGCGCTGCTCACCCAAACGAATATAGCTTCCTAAAGGGTATTCCCCTCTTAAACCGTGATCGCTCAGTATCAAACGCAGCGGCACTTCCCGATAAGCCACATCCAAGCCCGGCATTCCGCGCGTCAACACCGCTTCATTTTCGCGCAGGTCAATCGGCGACTGCGATTTTCCTTCATCACACAAACTATAACGCGAATCCAGCTTAGCCCATAAATGCGGAGCCACTTCCGGTAAATAACCCCATTTAGCTGGCGGTGTTTCAACCGGCGGTGCGCTCACCTCCTGCGTCGGTGGTGGTTTAGCATCCTTAGCCTCATCCTGCTTTTCCGCTTCTGGCGTACTCGGCTCAGCTTCTTTAGCCAACTCAGGATTAATCTCCGCCGCCAAATCTATCAGAGGGCCATCGGCATACGCTG
This sequence comes from Thiomicrospira sp., assembly GCA_034005865.1. GTDB lineage: Bacteria > Pseudomonadota > Gammaproteobacteria > Thiomicrospirales > Thiomicrospiraceae > Thiomicrospira. The sequence continues at coordinate 7,972 of JAVETW010000070.1, forward strand.
CCATTGAAAGCATCCACAGGAAGCCGAAAAGCCATTTTTTCATGCCAGACTCCTTACGCTAAGCGTCCGCGCGCTGATCCAAAATAGTCTGGAACAAATCCAGTTCATTGCGATTAATAGCAAACACGCCTTCGCCTCCCTGCTCAAACTCAAACCAATAAAACGGCAATTCTGGATACGCCTGCTCCAAATAATAACGCGACACGCCAACCTCAACAATCAACACGCCATCTTCCGTTAAATAATTAGCCGCCTTTGCCAGTATTTTTCGAACCAAATCAAGCCCATCATGACCAGCTGCCAACCCTAAAACTGGCTCAGCCTGAAACTCCGGCGCCAAGGCCCCCATTTCGATTTCGTCCACATACGGCGGATTAGAAACAATCAAATCGTATTTCTCACCTTGCAATGCCGAGAACAAATCCGACTGCACGACGCGCGCAACCCCCTGCAACTCATAGCGCTCAATATTGCGCTGCGCCACAGCTAAGGCCTCAGCTGAAATATCCACTAAATCCACCGTTGCATTCGAGATCGGAAGAGCGTCGTCAATACCGATACACCCGCTACCGGTACACAAATCCAATACTCGCTCAACCCGCTCCGGCTCAACCCAAGGCCTAAAGCCCTGCGCAATCAATTCCGCAATCGGAGAACGTGGCACCAGCGTAGACTCGTTGACATAAAAGCGTAACCCAGCAAACGCCGCCTCACCAATTAAATACGCTGCGGGCTTGCGTGTTTCGATACGCTGACGAAATAAATCAGTAACCTGCTGGCGCTCAGCCAACGTCAACCGCGCTTGCCGGTAGGTTTCCCCCCAAGCCCAAGGAACGTGTAGCGCATACAACACCAACAGTTTAGCCTCATCAAAAGCATTATCTGTTCCATGACCAAATACCAAGCCTGCTTTTTCAAATAAACTCCCGCCCCAACGGATAAAGTCCTCTAAACTTTCCAACCCCTCTGGTTGGTAACTTACGCCCTTCATCATTTGCTTACGCCTTCTGTTTAGCGTGCTTGGGGCGAAACGCTCTCACCACGCTGTCGTTGGTTTGTAAAAATGGCCCATCAATCAAATCAATGCAATAGGGCACAGCGGGGAACACCGCTTGCAAACACTCGCCAATCGCGGAGGGTTTACCAGGTAAATTGATAACAAGACACGCACCTCGCGTACCGGCTATCTGGCGAGACAAAATCGCCGTTGGTACAACCTGCAAAGACACCGCACGCATTTGCTCAGCAAAGCCATCAAGAATTTTATCGCACACCGCCGCCGTCGCTTCCGGTGTCACATCACGTTTTGCAGGCCCCGTACCACCGGTGGTTAAAATCAAACAACACCCTTCATCATCCGCTAACTCGATCAAGGTTTGCTCAATCATCCGTTGGTCATCGGGAATTAAACGCGCCACCGCTTGCCATTCACAACTTAACGCCTGTTTTATCCAAGCCTGCATCGCCGGCCCGCCCAAATCCTCATAGACCCCCTGACTAGCACGATCTGATACGGTGACAAAGCCAATTTTTATGTTTTGCATCCCTGCCCCTTGAAACTGCATTATCAAACCCGCATATGATACCGTAATTCCATAACAATACGAAACGAAGCGGATTATGAGCGAAACAGAATTAGACCTAAACGAATCATCGCACACCAACGATACAAGCACAGACGTTGATCAAAGCGCTATCGACAACGCCGTGGCAGATGCTGCCAGCGAGGCAGCCAACCTCTCCTATGAGGCGCACCTTAATCCGATTGTTCCTCAAAAACAAGCCAATCTGCCCCCAGACCTATTCCTTATTCCTATCCGGGAAAGACCTTTTTTTCCAGGACAAACCTTACCGGTCATCCTCAACAAAAGTATGTGGCTGGAAACGATTGAAGCCATTATGAACTCCGGTGCAAAATACGTTGGTGTGATTTATGTCAAAAACGAAGAGCACCACAAAGCACTACCCGACGAATTCCACCAAATCGGTACATTGATTCGTATTCACGAGCCCAAAATTCGCGACAACCATATTCAGCTGGTTGCTGAAGGCATTCGCCGCTTTAAAATAGAAGGCTGGCTCAACGAAAGTGCGCCCTATCAAGCCCAAGTCAGCTATCCACAAGATATTCGCACCGCCACAGCAAAAGAATACAAAGCTTACGGTTTGGCGATTATGAACGCATTTCGTGAACTTTTACCGCTCAACCCTCTATACAGCGAAGAACTACGCTACTTCCTAAACCGTTACAAACCCGAGGACCCGGAACATCTCGCCGACTTCGCAGCCGCTATTACTACCGCTGATGCCGAGCAACTACAAGACGTACTAGAAACGCTCGACTTAATGGAGCGCCTAGAAAAAGTATTGGCATTGTTTAAACATGAAATTGAAGTCACCAAACTGCAATTTAATATTCGTGAACGCGTCGAAGAAAATCTCAGCGAACAACAGCGCGAGTTTTTCTTACGCCAACAACTCAAAGAAATTCAAAAAGAACTTGGCTTAGTAAAAGACGATCGCAGTGCCGACCTTGAACTCTTTGAACAACGAATTGGCACACTCGCACTTAGCGAAGAAGCACAAAAAAAAGCCGAAGAAGAACTACGAAAACTCGCCGTACTTGATCCACAAGCGCCGGAATACAATGTTTCACGCAACTGGCTAGACTGGATGACACAACTCCCCTGGGGCAAAGTCAGTACGGACAAACTAGACCTAAAGCGAGCGCGTAAAATTCTTGACAAAGGCCATGACGGACTTGACGATGTCAAAGATCGCATTCTGGAATTTCTTGCTGTCGGCGCACTTAAAGGTGAAGTAGCGGGTTCCATTATTTGTTTAGTCGGCCCACCCGGTGTCGGCAAAACCTCGATTGGACGCTCCATCGCCGATACGCTGGGGCGCAAGTTTTATCGCTTTTCTGTTGGCGGAATGCGCGATGAAGCCGAAATTAAAGGCCACCGCCGTACCTATATCGGCGCTATGCCAGGTAAATTTGTGCAAGCATTAAAAGATTGCGAAACCGCCAATCCGGTGATTATGCTTGACGAAGTAGACAAAATTGGCGCCTCTTACCAAGGAGATCCCGCATCCGCATTACTCGAAGTGCTTGACCCTGAACAAAATGAAAGCTTTATGGATCACTACCTCGATCTGAGATTTGATCTATCCAAAGCCTTATTTATCTGCACCGCCAACCAACTCGACACCATTCCTGCGCCATTACTCGACCGCATGGAAGTGATTCGACTATCGGGTTATATCACTGAAGAAAAGGTTCAAATTGCCAAGCATCATCTGTGGCCTGACTTACTCAAAGAAGCAGGCCTGACACGTCAACAGGTACAAATCACGCCCGCCGCCATCCGCCAAGTTATTGAAGGCTATGCACGCGAAGCTGGGGTACGTAATTTAAAAAAACTACTTGCCAAACTAATTCGCAAACTTGCGTTTAAATTTGTAACGGGAGAGATACAAGAAGCTCGCCTTCATGTCACCGACCTAGAAACCTATTTGGGACAGCCACGTTTTACACCAGAAAAGCCTCAACAACAAATCGGCACCGTAACCGGATTAGCTTGGACAGCGCTAGGCGGAGCCACGCTCAATATTGAAGCCAGTCGAGTACACACCCTCAATCGCGGCTTTAAGCTCTCAGGCCAACTTGGCGAAGTCATGCAAGAATCCGCCGGCATTGCCTATAGCTATATCACCGCCAATCTTGACAAATACAAAGCCGACCCGAAATTTTTCGACGAGGCCTTTGTCCACTTACACGTACCCGATGGCGCCACACCCAAAGACGGCCCAAGTGCCGGTATTACGATGGCCACTGCCTTATTATCGCTAGCACGTGGAGAAGCAGTGAAAACCCCGCTGGCCATGACAGGCGAACTGAGTTTAACCGGCCAAGTTCTGCCAGTAGGCGGGATTCGAGAAAAAGTGATTGCCGCAAAACGCATCGGAATCAAAGAGGTTATTTTGCCGGAAGACAATCGAAAAGACTACAACGAGTTACCCGATTATCTAAAGCAAGATTTGAATGTTCATTTTGTAAAAATCTTTGAAGATGTCGCGCGCTTAACATTTCAAATACGCGCGAAATCAAATGCGCTCAAACAAGCCGAACTACGCCAAGTTTCGACAAACGAGGGCATAGACAATAAAAAACCGATGGCGACATCGTTTAATTCAGCTACATATCGGGGCGTACAAGCGCCCCAACCAATATAATCTAAGCTTTTTCTTGTTGCAAGGTACCGTAAATAACGAGGTTGTGGCC
>JAVETW010000015.1:0-47907 GCA_034005865.1 Thiomicrospira sp.
CTTCCGATCTACTCAAACCGCCCCGAACCAATTCCCAGCGCGTCAGGCGCAAGCACCAGCGGCGGCGGATTGTCGATGCGGCGCATGGCGAACGCCAAGAAGCCGAAGCTGACTTGTGGATTGGCTAAAGGGTACACGACGCTTTCGCCAGCGGCCATCCCCCGCTCTCGCACGGTGTACGCGCTTTGAATCGGGGCGGCATAAACCGTATTGATGTCCGCTTTCGCCGCCAGTTGCGCGACCAGGCCTGCTATTGACTCGATCGGCTGTGTGCCTGTATGGTGATAGCGGTTTTTGAGTTCGGCTTCTTTTTCGGGTGTCAATCCCGCCCCGCCGCCACCGCCGTACTCGACCACATTGCCTTGTGCGTCCTTGCCAAAAATCTTTTTATCAGCGGTATTAAGCGCGAGTTCGCCGTCCGTTAAATCCGCCGCAAGCGGCACTTTACCCGCCACAGATGAGCGTTTAAAACGGATGATGTCACTCATTTAAAACGCGCCCCCGTCGATGCCCTCTACGTACTCTAAACCATTCCCCGCCGCATTGACGCGCACAAAAAATCCCGCCGCGCCGGTGTAGGCCGCCGGGGTGTCGTTTAAGCCTAGAAAGGTGGTGGCCCCGCCGCCCGGAATGGCTGCCGCTTGCCACTTTGTGTTGGCCGCGTCCCAGACTAAAACTTGACCGTCGGACAGGCCGGTGATGTCCACATCGGCGAGATCCGATAGCACGGCATTTTCGATAACCGCTTCAACGGCGGCGGCGAAGTCGGATAGGTCGGACGCGCTGAGGTTGTCTAGCTTATCTTTTAACGCCTTGCCGCCAATGGCAATCGGTGCGCCATCTGAAATGCGGCCGTAAAATAGCAGGCCTGACTGTTCGGAATAGGCCAGTTCGCCGGGGGCAAGGGTCGGCGGGGTCGCTGTAGTGGCGCTGCGTTTGATTTTGATGAGGTCTGCCATTTTTGTCTCCTTTTAAAAATGACCGCCGTCGGTGGTGACGGCGTTAAATTCGGTGGTGTAAAACTTGACTTGTTTGGTGGTCGGGTTAAACCAAATCGACCCCGCCGCCGCGACAAGCGGTTCGGACTCTTGTACAAAAACCGTTGCGCCTTCCCCGCCGCCGCCGCTTGAACCGCCGCCACCAATCGACACGTATTGCACGCTTTGGCCGTCGTCATACGCGTAATACATGCCGCCATCCAGCGTGTTAAACCACAACGGGGCGGTGGTCGGATTGGGTGGGGTTTCAGCGGCGATAATATTCACCGCTCCGCCGCCGCCCGATCCGCTGACAGGTAGCCATGCGCTCAAATCGTTCGACAGAATAAATAGCGCGCCCTCGTGGGCTTGACAGGTTGCGATTTGACCAGCGTAACGAACCGGGCTGTTTAAGTAGCTTTGCAGTTGCGCGTCGGTTTCGAAAGTCATGTCGGGGTCTAGCGCCCCGGCAAATTGCCGCTTAATGCGCAACGGAAACAGCATTTCGCTCATATTAAATACTCACTTGGTAGGTCGCGGCTTGGCTAAAGGGTTCGGCGGGAACGAAACTAAACACTTTGTATTCAATCGGTGCATAGCCGTTTGCGCCTGCGACTTGCACGCTGGTTTTATCAAACACGCCTTTTACTTGCGCGCCTAAGCCTTCGACGTAGGTCACGCTGGACACGTCGCGCAGGGTTGCGGGGTAGGCAAAGCAGACTAACGTTGCCCCCGCCGGGATCGCAAGCGTAAACGCCGAACCGTTGGCGGGGTTGAGTAGTTTGCCCGCCATGTCGCGGATTTGTGCGCTGTGGCTGTAGGGTGTAGCGGTGACGCTGGAGGTGCCAAAAAAGGCGTTGCGCCGACCTTGAATCGTGCGATTCGCGGCAATCGTACCCGCCGCCAGCGGTGAGCCAAACGGCTGGCCGTCGGAGTCCAGCGGTTGCGCTCCTTCGCCGTACTCGACCGAGGCCGACCAGGTGTTTGCGCCGTCTATCACTTGATAGTCTGCGCGGTTTAGGCTGTTGTTGGTGCCGTTTGCTGTGCCGTCTATTGTGTAGGCCGTGGCCGCACCCGCACGCGGGGCTTGGATAGCGGTGTCATTCCACAATCCGCCGACAACCGCGCCGCGAATTTGACCAAGGTTAAACGCGACCGATAGCGTGATAGTTGCTATCGTCCCCGCCTCTACGTTTGCGCCAAGATTTACGTTTAGCGTCGCGCTTGGATTTGCGAAAGTGGGGTAAAACGTTTTAAGCACTAAGCGGCGCACAAACCCCTCGAAATCCGTACCTGCGTCTAGCGTGTCCCCCGCCGCGATTGATCCTGCGCCGACTAACGCGGTGATGGGCGCACTCAATGACGCACCCGCCGCTCCGGAGGCGAGTTGGGCTATTTTCGCGCTCGAATAGGTTTTTTCGGTCGAGGCCTCGGTGTCGTCGATAACAACGCGCGACCCCATGTACAACCACTCGACACCGTCGGAGCGGTATAGTCCGGCTTTATGTTTTGTGCCAAGTAGCCATGTGCCGGTCGGGTTTAAAACAAGGTATTTTTTATTTGAGTTACTCGCCGGATCAGGTAAAAGTTCAAAGCTGGCAATTTCAGGGATGGTTTCGCCGGATCCGCCTGCGCTTGTGTGCGGGCGATTATCGAAGCCTATGTTCATGCGCTATGCTCCATGTACACGCTCGCCGAATCACGCACGGCGCGCATCCAAAGCGAACGCCCATTGAGTGCCGCAAAATAGTTTGGCACAAGCGGGACGACGACAAAGCCTTGCGACTGACTGGGTTCGGTCGCGCTAATTGACATATAAGCGGGTTCGCTACTGATCACTTGATAAGTACAGTCAACCGCTGATACCAATGACCAGGCCTGGTTATTTAATGTGATAGTTTCCATATCGTCTCGGCAGTTGGGGTTTAGACTTAACCCTGCGCACTGTCACCAATGCGCAAGAGTAAGGCTTGGCTGATTAAGCCTTGGTGAGCTTGACAACCGCGCGCGGACGGGTACACAAGCTGATTGGGTTAGACTGGAATTCGATTTCCATGCCTTTATCCATCTTCATGCGCTCCATTTTCGCGTAGTACGGCAAGCCGCGTGTGTTGACGGTTTCCATGTAGTCCGCTGGGCCGAAGCGGGTGATGAACATACCCGGCACACCCTCAGGGATTAAGTAGGCTTCGTCTGCGCCGATGAAATCCACGCCACCAACTGAGCCAACATATTCTTCCCAAATCACGCCCGCGAATACAAAGCCATCGCGTACGTCATTGCGCAAAAACGCGCCTTCTTGCCAGCGTTCGTAGGCAACTTTTACTTTCGGATGCGAAATCAAGGCATCAAAAAAGCCTGCACCGCACATGACACGCCAGCTTAGAACGCGCTGTCCGCCTAAGGCTTTTTCTGCTTTGCGCTTAGCTAATAGCACCTTGATTAAAACGTCGGTGGTCGCGGTCGATAATGCCATGGCTTCGGTTTGCTGGTTGACGCTAAGCAGTTGGAATGTGTTAAGGATCGGTGTTGTGCCGTCTGCATCAACAATCAAGCCTTTTACTGCACCAATGCGCTGAAATTCAATGGTCGCGTCGTTGCTACGCGCCATTTGATCCATGCGTGATTTGACTTCGGCCATGACCGTTTGCACAACGGATGCCTTGCCGAACGCGCGCATATTTTGCACTTTGTCGGCGAGGATGTAGTCGTTTTGCGGTAAATGCGTTAAGTTCACCGGCACAAGGCCGCGTTTGTTTGCGGCGGTCGTTTGGCCGATGCCGCCGCGTGGCTGATTGCCAACCAAGGCAAGGTTGTCGCCCTTTTTTTCGATTTGGATCGTCGTGGTAGTCACGCCGTCTTCTTCGAACAACCCAAGTTCGCCAAGGCGGCCTGGCAGGTGGTCTGTTTCGTTTACGGCGGCAGTCAGGTTTGACAAGCTGAATGCGTCGTCGTTAAAAATATCAAGTGTAATCTCTGGCATGGTAGTAACCTCTTTGCTGATTAAGTATTAGTCGCGGACGTAAATGTCCAACTGCGCCAAATCGTCTTCGGCATCGCCTGCCAAACCTGTCAACGCGGAGCGCTTAACTTCGGCATGGCGAACAATGCCGACGGCTTTGACAGCGGCGGTTGTAGCGTCGGCGCGGGCGTAAAGCACCCCGGCGGCAATTTCAGAACCGGTTGCAGGTTCGGCGGCGACCGGGTCAAACGCGACGTAGTGACCTGTTGCGGTCAATTTGGCTAAAATAGTGCCAGCTTCTAGGGCGGCACCGGCGGCAATGGTGATGTTTTCGCGTGAGATTTGGCCGTTGCCTTCACTCAGTACAAACTCGCCAGGGCGAAATGCTTCAGTTTTCATCTTAGTTACCTCTTAGATGGTTTTTAGTGTGCTGTTTGCGGCGGGCGTAAACGTCCTCCACAGGCTTGGTTTGTTCTGCTTCGCCGGTGCGGCTGACAGTAACGCGCTGAGCGGTTTGAATTTCTACATCGCCGGTGGTGAGTAGGTTCATCAAGTCCGCTCGAACTTGGGTTGGGCTAGTGCCCGCTTGAATGTAATCGTCCGCGACATCCGCCAGCCCTGCCGCTTTGCAAACGGCGCGAATCTCGGCTTTTTGCGGGTCAGTTAGCTTGGTGTCATCGGTGGTTGGGCTGGCCGCGATTGGCGTTGGATTTTCCGCCGGCGGTTGAGGCGGCTCATCTGATTGGCTGGCAGAAACTTTGTCCGCCGGTTGTGCTGGGTTAGGTGCGTCTTCGCCATCACCCGGTTCGTCTTCTTGTGCCAAAATCGGGTTAGGTTCTTCGCTGGCGGTAATCTCTGGCTTGGTCGTGTCTAACGTGCCGAGGCTTAGGGCTTCAACTAGGTCGTTGAATGTGCCAAGCTTGTGAGCAAAGCCCGTTTCAATGGCTTTTTCGCCATGGTAGGTCATCGCCTGAGTGGCGATAACTTGCTCGGTTGTTAAGCCCAAATTACGCGCCACAGTGCTGACAAATAAGCCGTATAAGCGATCCACTTCCGCTTGCATGCGCGCACGCGCGGCATCAGATAACGGGTTGTGCGGGTTAAGGTCAATCTTGCGGTCGCCCGCGTGAATGTATTCGACCTTAACGCCAATTTTGCTATTCATTTCGCTTTGATCGAGGTGAAACGCCACAACCCCCACCGAGCCAACGCCACCGGTGCGGGTAATCCAAATTTGATCTGCGGCCGTTGCCATGCCGAACGCGGCAGAATAGGCGGCATCATCAATCATGGCGATAATCGGTTTTTTGCCGCGCGCATGGTAAATGTGGTCAGATAAATCGAACATCTGCGCCGCTTCGCCACCGGGCGAATCAAGGCGTAAAACAATCGCGCTCACGTCGTCGTCATCCATCGCTTCGTCAAACTCGCCGCGAATGTCTTCGTAGCTGAGTGGACCGGTGCCGCTTGGCCCCGTGACCGCGCGACTGACTAGCGGCCCGCTAATGTCGATTACCGCTAATTCACCCTGCTTGGTGGTCGCGCCTTGGTATTCGCCATCGATGCGCGCGAACGCTTGCGGTGCGGATAAATAGCCGCGAATCAGGCTTGCGCCCAAATCAGAATCAATTAACAGCGGGCGATTAATAGCGCGACTATGTAATTCGGCCAGCAAGTTTGAGGTCGGTTTGCGCTTAAATAGTCGCGCAAGCAGGCCTGGTGCATTGTCTGCCATAGTGAAAACTCCTTTGGACAGCTTGAGAAATGAGGAATAAAAAACCCGCCGAAGCGGGTTATTTGGTTAGTCCGTTTCGATAAACGGCTGTAGCGGTTGGTCTGCTCGGCGAATACCCAACTCTATTTCGCGATCTTGGTCTTCTTTTCGCTCTTGATCCACTTCTTCAACTGTACGTCCACGGCGGGCAATAATCGCTTGACGTGATTCAAAGCCTTCTTCTTTCGCCAGCTTGAGTGCTTGCAAATCTTGGAGCGGATGCACATACGGCCAAGCGTGGGTTTGATACGCGGCGCGATGATACTGACGCTGGTTGTCGGCGAAATCACTAATCACTACTGCGCCCGAAAGCACAGCGGCATCAACAAACTTGGCCCACATGACGCGCACGACTTGTTGAATCACAAACAGGTCTTGCTTAACCTCTACCCCGCGGCGATATTGATTGACAATCGCACGCCAAACGCGGTCGTTTATCTTGCTGAAATCGCCGGTCATCTGCTCATACGGCACATCGTACGCGGCGGCAATCGCCAAAAGCTGACGGTGTGCAAAAGTGTCATCTGTCGCGGTGTCGGAATTAAACAAGTTGACATCCTCACCCGGTAACAAGCTGGGGAACATGCCGGGCTGGACGCTTAAATCCCCTACGCCGTCGCCGTCAATCGGCTTTCCGGTGAATGGGTCATATAAATAATCGTCTTCTTCGTACTCAGCGCGACGGATCACGCCGGTGAAGTGGGCGCGGGTTTCTTTGCGCACCAGTTCGGCATCGTCGTATTTGTCATAAAAGTGCGCCTTAACAAAGGCCGATGTACCAATCGGGCGGCCACGAATTTGGCCGGGGCGCGTAGGAATAAAATGGTGAATAATCTGATCTGCCGCGACGCGCACCATGTCGAGGCGGCTACCACCGTCGGCGGGGTGTTGACGAAAAAACCAGTACGCAACACGGCGACCAACGGCGTTAAACTCAATGCCGGATTTAATTTCGTTGCCGTTTGGGCGTTTTTCGGTTAAATCGGCGGGGCAAAAATCAGCTTCGATCAATTGAAACTGGATCGGCACAATCAGGCCATCCGACAATCTACGCGGGCGAATGCGAATAAACACCTCGCCCGACTCTTTACGCGCGCGACTGGCATTGTATTGCAGGCCGTAGGCGCACAAAATGCCGTCGGCATCAGCTTGGTTTGCCCAATCGTCCCATAGTTCGTTTAGCGCCGTGCGCAGGTCTGCGCTTGGTGCCTTGGAGCGCGGCATAATGCCGGTGCCGATTTCGTTATCAGTATCTGTGCCAATCGCGCGGCTGGCAAAGGCGGTGTTGCGCACCATGCCCCGTGCGCGGTTGCGCATAATCGCTAAATCGCTGGCATCGGCTTCGGTGGGCGATACTTCACTGGCATCAAACCCCTGCAAGCGTTTGGATTGGCTGGCGGCTTCGTAGCCGCGCGCAAGCGGCTTGCCGCTTAAGTCCAAAATATTGGAGTATTGAGGGCTGACAATCAATTTGCGCATTTAAATACCCTTACTGGTGCGTGCGACAAACGCACGGCGGCGTTGTGATTTGTTTAGCTGTTTTTTAATCATGCTGTGGGCAGCTTGCAGTTCGGCAATGGAGCGGTATTGCACGGTTTTATCACCCATGCGCACACTAAGCACACCCTTTGCAATGGCTTTTTCAAGCGTGTCGAGGTCTTGTTGTGTGTAAGCCATGGTTTACCCTTTTGTTTGCATGTAAACAAAGCCGGCCGCGATAAAGCCACTAACTAAAGCCCAAACCAAACGCCCAACCCAATCGGACTTTGTTTTCTCGCTTGCTTGCGCGATCTTAATTGTGCTGACTTCGGTAATAACATTGTCTAGTTTGGCATCAATCGCTTTTAAGTCGGTCTTATCCAGTTTGGCGGCCTTGCAAGAATAAAAATCGCTGGAAGTGGTGTTGGCTTTCAGTTCAATTGAATCAATACGCGTGTGAGCGCGCTTTATTGAGGATTCAACCATGTCAAAGCGGTGAAATACTTGTGCGAATTTTTCCAGCGTTTGTTCAATTTTTTCCAGCGTTCGGGTGGTGCGGTGAAAGTCAGCTTGCAGGGCTTTCAAAGTGCCGTTGCTTTCTTCATGGGTGCGCTCCAGCAATCTCACGCGCGGCTCTAAATCGCTCATTATTTGCCCTTTAACGGTTCAATTAAGGCCGATTTATCGGCGTTGCATTTGTCAATCTGCGCTTCGCAAAGCGCTTTGTATCTTTTGTAATCACCCCAAACAACCAGGCCTGGTTGTGGGTATTCCGTTGGCTGGATTCTTTCCAGCTCGGGGTAATCCGGTTTGATGTGGATAATCCGCTCAACGTATTCGGTTTTTGGCTTACAGCAACTACTTAAAATCGTCAGGGATGCGACTATTAACACAATCGTCTTGACTCGCATGTTTTAGCGCCTCGATTTGGTCTAAAGTGGTATTTAGTTCGCCATCAATTCGGCGATAGTCGTTATCGCGCAATTCCAGCGCGATGCGGTAGCTGTTCTTTTGCTTTTCGGCCAACTCAACCGCTTCGGTATTAAGCTTGTTAATGGCTGTCTGCAAAGAGTGTAAGCCCTGCATGCACTCAGCTTTTTGTTTGGACTTGCCGTAGTCGTATGCGGTAGCCCATGACAATAATCCAGCTAAAAAGACGGCGGCGGCACTAAAGAGTAGATGTGTCATTTTGGGGTTGTCGCATAGTCGGCAACCAGTAATCCGGTCATCGGTAGCACTAACCCGCCCATGACCACGCCGAACGCGGTCACGTCTTTATCAAACCACGCCAACACAAACGCCATCAATAAGCCGCTGGTTAAAAAAGCAAACGCCGCAACACGAAAGCGCATGCGGATAATTGATTTTTCTTCCGGTGTCATCATGGGTGATCTTTCCAAATAATCGTGAGTGTGTCGCCGGGCTGTAGCTGCTTGATGATGTCTTGTGTAATTCCAAGGCTGGATGCAACCGCCCAATCGCGGCCAAGCATGGTGAGCTTTTCGCCAAAGGCGACACAGCCTTGTAATTCGGTAGCGCGGTTTGCCGGGTGGATTAGGCAAGCGTAGCGTTTCGCTTCGCCCTTAAATACGCCAACATCAAGCGCAAGATTTTTAAGCGCCACCGTCTTGCCGTACTTCTTCGACTCATAAGGCACTACCTCATATCGGCCAGATGGAACACAGCTTGTAAAGGGTTGGTTGTCGCGCCAAGTTTGCTCAACACTGTAAGCGATCTGTACGCCATCGCGCAATAATCGGCCAAACACGCCCATTTGCTCACAGTCGCAAAAGCGCTCTAAAATCCATTCGCGCGACATATCAACCCCTTGAAATAAAAAAGCCCGCGAACAAGCAAGCTTGGCGGGCAAAAGTCTTTAGGACTTGAGGATTTAACACATGAAAAAACTAAAATTCGACCAATAAAAAAGCCCGAAGGGTTAAACCGTCCGGGCTTTAAAAGGATTGACGCTGAAAAACGTATAGTTTTCCAATGATAGAAAAATCATACGTTTTTTAGGAGGTTGTGTCAAGCGGTTATTTTTCTATCGCGCTAAAAGCGGTTTTTCACCGTCAAATCTCGCTTTTTCGATTGCGAGCCAAGTCTCAAATGCAGGTTTAATTTGCGCGTAATTCGTCACTTTGTAATAGCAAGGCGTTCCGCCGGTTTGGCCTTGCTGTGCTTCGTCTTTAATGCACTCGATTTCAGCGCCAAACTCTTTAGCCGCGTTTAAGCGACGAATGATCTGCCGCTGACACTCACCGGTTATTTCCGAAAGTTCCTGCTTGGTTTTTGGGTAGGTTTTTATTAAGTCAATCACGCAAAGCGTTTTATACACCAACCCTTCCGCCGACTTGGTGCTGTCCTTTTCAGCCGCTTTGTTGAGCTGATTCACAATCCAGGGCGTTAGCTTTTTAAGTTCTGACGCTTGCGCAGACTTTACCCATCGCGCCTTTGTATCGGGCGTAACCCGCAGTTGTATCCGGCTTGTGGCGGGGTCATCTTTAGTGGCGTTTTGATTGCCTTGCGGAGCGCCGCGTTTATCTTCATCACACATTTCCATAGTTTTCACCTAAAAGCCACTCAATATGAGTGGCTAGTTGTTAAGAGAAAGCGGCGCTTAGGTTGTCTTGACCATAGTTTGAGCTTAGATCCTGCATGGCGAGCCCAAGCGGATTGGCCTTTTCCGTTCCATGTTTTTTCTCGTGATTTTTCAAGAAATTTAAAGCACGATCTAATTCACCAGACTCGTCTAATGACAACTCTTTTTCGTAAACATCCGCAACATGATCAGCGTCACGCCAATCCGAAAAAGTCGCTTCATTGATTTTATTGTTTTCAATAATTGCATTAAGCAATTCGTCTACTGCTTGAAATTCTGTTTGAAACACTCGATTTTCAATGTCGTTGAAAGCTTTTTCAGCAAAGCATCTCTGCATATCTCGCAGTTCACACATCAAATCATCATAGTCATCAGGGTTAGTTTCATTTAGGCCTCGGGTGTGCTGATCTACAACATCATCCCCCAGCATAAATTCAATCACAGCGTTTAAAGAATTTAATCCGTAATTATTATTTGTAATTTCGCTAACTTGCTTTTCTAATGCGGCTTTAACATCGTTTACTAAGATTGAATTTTCCATTTTCTTTATCTCCATTGAGCCCTAGTTCCGCTAGGTCGGGTCGTGATGCTTTTATCTCGACTTGTGCTTAGTATAGCAAAGCTTTTTTGATTTGTACACACAAAATAAAAATATTTTTAAATTATTTTAACAGTCTGTTAGTTTCAAGCTTTTCGCCAACCCATTGCGAAAAACTTGTTCTCGATGCCTTCCTCGGTTTCACCCGCCGAAAGCGTGGCTTTACACTTTACCCTGACCTCTGAAACCATGGTTGAAATATCAAAGCACATATCAACGACAGTGAACCGCTGGCCGTCATAAAAATCGCCATTTCCTTCTCGCGTTGAAAACAAGACAAGTTCATCCCCTGCCCTGACAACAAACGGCAGATCGACCTCTTTAAAAAAGGTCACTCTAAAATCAGTATAGTGTCCACGCTCTTCCATAACCTCATAATCAAAAACAATCAGTGTCTTAATCATCATTTGAAATGCCTTTATTGATGGTAATGCTGTTTAAAATTTCTGAAATTTGCATTTGCTTTGTTTTTAAAATAGCTGCTAAATCTTGCCAAATTCCAAAAGGTATTGAGCGCTCACCTGCTAACCACTGCCTGATTCTACGGGCATCGGATAGGCCTAGCGCATTTGATAGATCGGTTTGCCAGCGCTCGCCATACAGGGCTTGTCCAATGGTTTTAAGGTCGCCAATTGTGTATTTTTTGCCTAACTCCATTGCTTTTACAAAGTGATAGTAACCAAGCCAAAAGCTACCCTGTATAGTCGATGGCACGTTTTTAAGACCGTCCATAATGCCCATATCAATACTAGACATTAAATCCGCTAACTGCTCTTGATCAGCGGATTTTAATGCACCCTGTTTTGACATTAAGCCTAGCCCGCTAAGCGGGTTGATTAAAAGTTGATTAAGAATATTGGTTGGTACTTCGTCACCATAAACGAGTTGCGCAATCTGGCCTAGCTTGTACATGGTTTGCTTTTTCAGTTCCGTTTTTGCATTTTTGTATTGTTGTAGGGCGCTTTTTTTCATATCTTCAAGACTACCCGGATAAAATCCATCAATAGTGACGCATCCCTCTATGCCAAAATACTTGGCTTCCACCTTGTCTTCGATGATGTCACCATCAACGGTAATGTAGTAAGTGGCTGTATTTTCTTGGGCTTGTGCTAAATTTATCTCTATCATCTTTTAATCCTTTAAGCCCCATTTCGGGGCTTGTTAATCTAATTAATTCCAAGCCGCTGAATCAGACAACCAATTCTTTAGGATTGATTTAACTTGATCAGTAATCAATTCAGGATTTTCAGCTTTCTCTAGCATTTCTACGGCTTTTTTACCCGCAATGGCTTTGTCAATGTTTGACGCTTTAGATTGCGCTTTGGCTTTTAAATATAAAAAAGCCAAAGGATATTTATTACTTACAGCTTCAACCGTCACCACTGGCGCTTTTGGAAACTTCACCCCATCATTCATCTCATCTTCCATTGCCGTTTCGCGCGCGTCGAAATAATCTTCGCGCGCATCGATGGCCTTCTGAATTTCTGCAATGCCTGGAAATTTTTTAGCAATCATTTGCTGATGGGCTTGCTCTCGGTCAATTTCTGCTTGCTTGTACGCGCCGTTGATAATGCCGGCATTATTAGCGTCAAGGGCTATAAACCCTCTTTTTCCATTCGCAAACGTATCAATATAATGCGTGGTTCCAACGGGCAGCCCTGGAGCGTTTTTGTCAATCAAGCCAAAAGCCGGGCCTGCTAATGACATACTAAAGATTTCCCCGACAAAGCTTATAGATGGGACTGCAACTGTACGGGCATCAATATCAACATTGATCTCTCTGCCGCTAACTGAATGGATTGTGATTAGATTTGACATGATCGACTCCTTTTAAGTTTTAGTCATATCGGTCGGCACTTATTGCCTTACCTGTGTTACATTGTACCTAAATAAAGGCACAATGCAAGCGATTTTTTTAAAAAAACATAAAAATTAACTCATTTTTTTTAAATCCGGCCATCTTTCCATCCATGCGCGGTATTCGTCCGGGTAGTATTCGCGCCATAGCTGCCACTCTCCGGTAGCTTGTAACATTGTTGATATGGTAAGGTCGGTTAGATCAAAATCGACGTGTGTTGACACGTCATAATCTGGGGCGTGAACGTAAAGCCCAAACTGTCCGACTGTATTTAAGCGCATGCGCGGCCAAAGTCGTGGTTTTACATCTGTCGTGAGTACGCCACAAACCTTGGTGTTTGCTGGCATGCTTTTAAGGTCGTTGACCACTTGTAGCCAAGGTTTTTTGTCTTCGACCACTGACTCAAGGCTGATAACAGTGTAATCAAAGCCTTGATCTGTGGCGATAAAGTTACCGGGCTTGGCTTTACCTGCGCTATAAAGTGAGGCGCAAGCATTGCAAACGTGAGTGCTTTCAAAGCGGAAAAAGTCCGCGTGATTGGTAAATGTGGGGTTGTCTATCTCCTTAATATGAACCCCGTCACCATCAATACTTGCGCCGCAAGTCCCACAAATACCTTGATATCCACTAGTTTTAAATGGCGGTGTCGGTCTGTTTTGAGCAATCCACACCAATTCTGTTGGCGTCATTTTTATCCCCTTATTTCAAAAGTCGGTTGATTTCATAGTCCGCGTCGTGCGCCCACTGGATTAGCAGGCGGTAGATGTCGTCTTCGCGGGTGCGCCATGTGTCGTTATAGCTGCGTGTTGTGATGCCCATCGCGGCGGCTTTGCGAGCGGTCTTGGTTTGCTGGCCTGCCAGTTGGCAGATGGCGAAATTGATAACGTGCGCCAGCTTGGTCACTTGGTCCGTATTGGCTTGGTCGAGGTTTTGCGCCCAGCCAAATTGGTGGAGATAGCCGCTCACCTCCCATGCGAGGCGGGTGTAGGTTTGCTCGTTGGCGATACCGGCGATAATCATAAACACATGGCGAAAGCGGCTGTGACTGAGTTGGGCGAGGATGCCGCAGCATTCGCAGGCGTTTAATGCACCAGGCCTAGTGGTGGTTGCGCGCGGTTCGGCGTTCACGGCTTGCAAGCTGAGGCGGCTAATCAGGTTTTCAGTGCGATGGCTTAGGTCTAGTGCGATGGCGTTCATGTGTTAGCGTCCTCTTAGTTTGCGGCGTGGTTTGGTGGGTTCGGCGGCAGTGGCGGCTTGATCTGTGTCCGTGGTGGCCGCTTGCTTTAGGCGTGCGCGGGTGCGTAAGCCGGGTGTATCTAAACTAAAGCGATAAGCCGCCAGCGCATAGCGCAAGCAGTCGATGGCTTCGTTACGCTTGCGGATTTGTGTCCATTCGGTAATTGTGCGCCCTGCTCGTTTTTTGGTGACCAAGGCTTCAGCGGTGAGTTGCTGGAAAAACTCGTCGTCAAACTCCGGTTGATTCGGGTAGTGGATATAGCCCGGTGCGGCGGCGCGGCCAACGATTTCGCCTGTGCTGTTATCGACCACTACTGATCCGGGCCTAGGTAGCTGTAGCCGCGCATAGATTAAGCTGTTGGCTTGGTCGGTACCGATTGGCTCGACCGGGCGGCCTTTTTTGCGGCGGCGGCGAAGGCGCTGCGTGCGTTTTAGCTTGTCTTCAATCAGCGGGCGACCCATGCCGCCAACACCCTTAACCGGTATGCACCATTTGCGCTTGTCGCAAAATTCGTGAACCATATCGGTGTTGTAACCGCTGTCGATGCAGGCCACCGCCACGGCGTAATGCGACAATTCTTCGTCTAATTCGCGCCAAACCTCGGTTGATGTGGTGTCGCCACTGAGGATCAGGTGTGTTATTGCCCATGCCTCTTCGGTTTCTTCAAAGACGTAAATTGAGCATTCTAGGCGGTCTTTTTGCACGTCCACGCCTGCGCAAACAATGTGCGGCGGCAATTCATCCGGGTAGGTTTCAACGCGCGCCAACAGATCGCCCGCTTCGATTTGCTGTACTTCGTCGCGCCAGGCTTCGCCCAGATAGGTGTTGACAAAGGATTTGAGCGCGGCGGTATCGCCTTGGGCGTCGATCCATTTTTGCGCGATTTCGGCCCATGTTTTGCCCAGACCAAACTTGATGTAAAAGGCGTTGATATGAAAGCCGCGATGGTGCTTGATATTGGGGTATTTGGCAATCCAAACGCCGCGGTCCAGCATCGCGTTTTTGTCGCGCTCGTCAATGCGGCTGTCACACGATGGGCAAACAAACCAGGCCTGGTTTACTTGTTTTTGACCCGCCGTTTCGCTGTCAGTTTCAACCTCGTGTGCGTAGCCCCAATGGAAATTTTTAAACTCCAGCGTGTGCATGTGTCCGCAATGCGGGCATGGCACAAAGCGGCGGCTTTGGTCGGATTTTTCCCAGCTTTGAGTGATAGCACAGGTGCCATCAAGCGTGGGCGTGGAAATTTTTAAAAACTTGGAACGGCTAAAGGTTTTTAAACGGTTACTGATTAGGGTATCGCCCGATCCTTCGCCGCCTATATCCCACGGAAACGCGCTATACTCGTCAGCCATCGCAATGGGCACGTGCGCCGCGCGCAGGCTGTCGGGTGAGTTTGCGCCGGTTTTGATTAAGCGGGCGTCAAATTCGCCGTATTGGATCATGTCTTGACGTTTGGTGGTGTCGCGGCTTTTACTGCTTGTTATTTCTGCAAGGCGTGGGGTTTCTTTGATCATTTTGTCGATGCGCGGGTTATATTCGCGGTCGCGCAGGTCGAGTGTTGGCACAACCAAAATGGCGTCTTTATTGCGCTGGTAGTCCATGATGTAGCCGATCGCGTTATAAAGTACCTCCGACCCGCCCACGCCGCTGGACTTGACAAACGTGATCTCTTTAACCGGGCTGTGCTCGCTCATGCAGTCGAGTATTTCGGTCAGGTGGGGTGAGTTGGCGTTGCGCCACGGCCCAGGCAAGTTGGTGCCAGTAGCAATCACGCGGTTTTTTTCCGCCCATTGACTAACGGTTAAAAGGTCTTTTGGCTTGACCGCGCGGGCAAAGGCCGCCCCAAAATCCCCGCCAACAAGATCGCGAACCTCCCCGCCAACCTCATAGAGCCACACGTACAATGCGTCGGTTAGCCTATAGTGTATCTCTGTTTCACCCATGCCGGGGCCCACGCTTTGGCTAAATTTTGCCTGCAACAAACCCAAGCTTTTTTCAACGGCGGCGTTCACCTCGCCAATTATTTCGCCAAAATCGTCAAAATTAACAACCGATTTCGACAGCTCATCAAAGGCCAATTTTGCTTGTGCGGCCTTAATCTTTTCCCTTTCCAACTGCGCAGACGACAAACTAACCATTACTCCCAGCCTTTTTAGCGTTAAAAAATCTGCGTAACAAATACACCCTTGCAAAACTTATCAGGGTGAAATAAAACGCAATAAGCAGGTTTTCCCCGGTTGAAACAAAAATGTCGAATAACGGAAAAATAATAATTTGGCTAAAAACGGCCACCAAATAGCCGATAAAAATATTTGCGCCTGACTCCACCGCCGACTGCATTTTTGTCTGCATTTTTTATCCTAAGCAATAGGCCGGTAATAAAATCAAATCGGGCTTATAAAGCGCCTCCCTCGTTATTGACGGCTCCCATGTTGCTATTTTTTCATTTTGCGGCGTGCCGTTTATAAAGCCCCCGTCCCTAAACTGCCTAACCGATTCGGCCAATAGGCGAACCCCCATAGGCCCTAACTTTTCCTCCCACAAGTTCCTTGCGGTATCCCCTTTTTCAACGAAAACGTGCTCCTGCTTTATTATGTTGCCGCCGTCTGTTTTATTTGAAAGCCTATAAACGGTGCCGCCGGTGACCTTGTCGCCCATTCTAATTGTCCACTCGACGCTATCCCTTCCCCTGTGAAGTGGTAGCAGGCTCGGGTGGTAGCCTATACCGCCAAACCTTGCCCGCAACCTTGTCGCCTCGCCAATAAAATCGTGGCTATGCGCCGTCACGATTAAGTCAATGCCGTCGGGCATGGTGTATTTATTTAAAGTTCCGGCCGGGATAATCGGCACCCCGTCTTGGTTTGCGTGAAATTGAAGCCTGTCGGCCTTGTCGTATTGAATCGGGGCGCTTATATGGCTTACTTTTATCCCTTTTATTTCTTTTAAGGTCTTGTAAACTTCCGCGCCGAACCATTTTTGACCTGCTAACAAAATATTCATAAAATTGCACTCCCATAATATTTAAAGCCCTGCACCGCGCGCATGTGGCCACCGTACCCCGACCCTCCACCTACGCTCTTTTCGCCGGGGCGCTTTTTTTCTGCTGATTTTCTGATTGACACACTAGATTTTGATTTATTTCCGCCGTATAAAGCGCAGCTAGTCTGCCGCCACTTTTTATTCATTCTTAGCACATGGCAAAGGCCCGGGTGGCTTGTGTGAAAATATGCTGCCTTAACCCTTTTTCCGTATTTGCTCTCGCCGTTCACGTATATGTCGAGGACGCCCTCAAGAAATTTAATCCCGACGCCCGCCCCCTGCCACTCCGGCATAACAACCAACCGGCTCGCCCTTACACCCGAAATTTCCAGCTTTGGCGAAACTCCTACATGGCAAACCGGCTCGCCATCAACAAATCCGCAGTAGTATTCGGCGGCGATCATTTTGGGCAGCTTTAAATAATAATGCGGCTCAAAAATTCGCCACATTTTGGAATCGACCTTCCGAATTTCAAGCTCAAATTTTGGCCGCCTAAGCCCCCCCCGTTCAAATTTCCCGGTTTGGGTGTCAAAAACCCAGCACGGCTCAAGCCACTCTAAAACGTCGTAATGGCAAGAAAGCAGCACACATTGGCCGCCTGTTCTTTTCCACGCTTTCTGAAAGGCTAAAGACCCAAATTTTGCAACCTGCCTGTCGATGACCGACGTAAACTCATCAATAATTACCCGCGCCGGCTTTTCTGCGATAATTTTTGCTAAATCCGCCCTAAACTTTTCGCCATTGCTTAACACGCTATAAGGGCGCAACCACGCTGGCACGCTCCCCAGCCCGACAGCCGAAAGTGCGGCGGTTATACCGTTAAAGTCCCCGTCAGGGTCAATACAATCAATAATCGGCCTATCGTTACCCCAGCCGTCAGGCTCATATATTTTTGCGTCGTCGAAAAAAGCAGACCCGATTGTTGTCTTCCCCGTCCCGCTTGGGCCAACAATAACGCCAAGGTTCCAATTAAAATCTAGGTCCATTTCCGCTTCTATTGTGAAGTTTGCCCCTGTTTCTGCATTAAATAGGCTCTTAACCCTTTCGGCCCGGTAGCTTTTATAATCCTCGCACGATCTTTCAACTTTTATCTTTCTCATGTCGTCACCACCTTTACCTTATAGCCCTCTTTTTGCAGCTTAGAAAAAACGCGCTCTTGGTCGCGCTCGCCGTCGCATATAACAACCACGCCGTATTGCTCCTTGTAGTTGTTTTCGGGCGGTTGGGCGGGGCCCTCCGGCTCGCCGCTAAAATCGCCGCTTATTTCTAATATTTTTTCGAGTTCGCCATCGCTAAAGCCTGTCAAGCCAAGCTCAAAACCAACCGCGCTAAGGCTCATTATCTCGTCCAATAAAACGGCGTCGTCCCAACCCGCGTCAAGCGCCAGCCGGTTGTCAGCTATCACATAGGCGCGCCTTTGCGCATCGGTTAGGTGCTCCGCCCGAATACACGGCACAGAAACCAAACCCGCTTTTTTTGCCGCCTCGACCCTACAATGCCCCGCGATTATTCCGTTTGATGAGTCAACCAACACCGGGTTAATAAACCCAAACTCTTTTATGCTTTTCTCAATTTTTAAAATTTGGCTTTCCGTGTGCGTTCTTGAATTTTTCTCATACGGGATCAGCTCATCTGTTTCTAAATACTCGATTTTTAATTTTTGCATTTCTTTTTTAACCACCTTTTTACTCCTTAACTTTTAAAAGTTCTTTTTTTATAACCTCGCCAATCAAATCCGCGCTGGTTTGCCCGGCTATTTGCGGCGCCAGCCTATCGACTAGCCTTTCCATGACGGCCTTTAAGCCGGCGGCCCTGCGTAAAATTTGCTTCAACGCGTCCTCCTTCATTAAAAACTTTCCGCTTTTAATGGCCCCCTCGATCTTCATAATATTATTTTCGTATTGAATCCTAGCCGCCTTAAACTTAGATATATCGTCTAGCCCGGCGGGCGTTTCACGCGCCGCACCCGCGCTTATTTTTGTGTTAGCGCCTAAAACGCCCGCCGCCGAGCTTAAACCAAGCTTATGCCCCCTGTTCGCCGCGTGACGCGCTTCTACGTCATATCGGCCCGCTTTGGTGGCCTCCCATCGCGCTAGGCTTTCGTTTATTAGCACTAGGCCTTTTCCGTTTACCAAGATGCGCCCCTGCTGTACGCCGCGTGTGACGGTGGAGCGATTAACGCCAAGGCGGCGGGCGAATTCGGCTTTGGTTTCCAGTGGCGATGTGTTGTTGGCGTTGTTTGTCATGCAACGGCTCCGTTTTGCGTAGTTTTTAGGGCTTTTTTTACAAAGCGAACACCAAAACCAAAAGCGAACGGCAAGGCGAACACCTGAGCGAACACCTCAAACCCTGATAAACAGCGGGAGCGAACACTACGAACACTATTTTTATACGCGCGTGTGTGAGAAATAATTGCGCGCGCAATAAAAATAAAAAATTCTCTACACGTGCGCGCGCGGTTTTTGCCGTTCGTTGTGTTCGCTTTGGCTTGTGGCGCGGCTTGTAGCTGTTCGCTCACCTGTTCGCTTTGCCGTTCGCTGTGTGTTTTCTGTTCGCTCTTAATGATATTCATTGCTAATAACCCCGCGCGTCATCGAAGTTGTCGGCTGTGCCGGTGCCGTTTTGGAATTGCAGAACGCCGTGCGTGACCCAATCGGTTTCGGTTAGGTCGGGTGTGCGCTCAATCGTGATGACCTGATTGAGTTTTGCAGTAGCGAAAGCTTCGTCGCTGGGTATGGTCACCCTTGTGCGGGTCTTGTTAAGCTTGCGATAGCTGTCGTAGCAGTCCTTTAGCCCAACAAACCAGCCAAGGCTTTTGATATAGGGGATAAATTGTGTCTTTGGGCGTGGGTGGCGCTCACCATTGCGCCTGCACCAGGCCTGGTAAGCGTCATAAAAATCGCTATTTTTAACCGGTCCAACTGGGGCGCCGAGCTCGCCACTCAGGTACTCATTGATAAACTGTTGCGGCGAAGGAAGATTGCTTTCTATCAGGTCTTGTTTTGCTTTGGTAATAGGTGGCTTTGTCCAGGGCTTAAAATCACCAAGGTCGAGAGTTAAAAGCATTTGATGCAGTGCGGCGATGCCGCCGTTATCGATTTCGGTCTTCACTTTCTCGTAAAAGACGTCTGCCAGCTTTTTAGGTGTCCACACGACGCAGTGGCGGCGGTCGTCGTTTTCCAGCACAATGGGTTGGTGTTCGTTTGATAAAAAAACCAAGTTCATGTGGTTTCGTTCTTGGTGAGCCGCGACGTTTTTGGGGTTGATCCGCACCCATTCGCCTGTAATAAGGCCTTTGAGCTGATTTTTTAAATGGTGCATCTCTGATCGCGCGACGATTTCGTCAGCGACGACAAACAGCTTGCGCTCGCTCCAATCGCTGTTGAATTTGTCTTCAATAGCGCCTTGGTTTAAAACGATGGAGTATTCGCCGTAAATTTTCGCCACGGCCTCCCAAAAAAGTGACTTACCTGTACCCTGCGGGCCGTGCATGACGATCGCCGACTGCATTTTTGCGCCAGGGTTTTGAATCGGGTAAGCGATCCAATTCAAAATCCAGTTTGCGAGTTCGTCCGCGTTTGTTTCGCCGCTGCATAGGTAAGCAAGCAAGCCAACAAGCTGTTCGCAGTCATCATAAGTCGCTGACGGGTTCGGCTTGGTGGGCCAACCGCTCCATCGGTTGCATTTAATATTTGTGTCTTTTTCCGTCGGGTCAAATCCGATCTGGTCGATATAAACCGCGCGGCTTAACCATGTGGGGTGGCGCTTGATGTCATCAACCCGAATCCCCGCCGGGAGCATCTTGGTGATCTTGCTGAACTTGACGATATTTTGCGTCCATGTGTCGTAGGCGTAGTCGCCAGTGTCGTCGTCGATGTAAATAAAGCGATCGACTAAATCCTCGAGAGGCATAACAGATAAAGCGGTTGGGCGCCTTTCCCCTTCCCCCTCAATCGCCACCGCCGCCCGCGTTGCTGATTTAGCCTTAATTCCGTTCCTTTCAATTGCGGCCAGAATTTGCTCTTTGACGATTTGAAGAGATCCGCCGGTCATGTTGGCAAGATCATTAAAATCAGTTTCACCGTCACGATTCACTGGAAAACTAGGGGCACACCAGTGACAACCAAAATCCACCGCGGCTTTTCTGGCGTACTCAATGCCGGGGTTTTTGCCGGTGTTTTGAAAAGTGATGTAATCATCATCCGCGCAAATCAAAACCTGAATGTTTGGGCGCTTTTTAACAATGCTCTCAACGACCTTGTAAAGATTGCCTGAGTCAAATGCCACGGCAACTTGAAAACCTGTGGCCTCATGCAGTGTTGCTGCTGTCGCGTAGCCTTCCGCAACCAAAATAAAGTCGCCAATTATCGTGCTGGGGAATATGTGCATCTTAAAGCTTTTAGAACCGCCGGTCAGAAATCGCTTGTCTCCGTTAGGCTTGATGGTTTGGATATTCCAGAGCGCACCCATCTGGTCATACATAGGCACAAAAAGATCCTGACCATTCGGTGAAAACTTTACACCGTACCCTTTCACGCCCTTACGATTGAGATAATCGCTTTGACCTTCAGTGTTTGCGTTATTCCAAATATTTAGTGCATTTTCACGTACAAAAGCATGTTGCTCAGCTATCCGCTTAGCCTCGGCTTCGTCTCGCGCTTTACGATTTCGGGCGCGCTCATCACTCTCAAGTTTAAGTCGTGCTTTTTCTTCATCGTTCATTGGTGCGAACTTAAAACCGTTTTGTTTTGCAAGGCTGACCAATGTTCCGATCCTAATGCCGCCCGATGGCTTAATGCTTTTCCATGCGGCTTTAAAATCAGCCATTTTGAAGCCCGCGGCCGATTGACTCCAAATTAAAGCGGAGTCAAAGCCGTTTTCGCCAAATTCAGACTTAATAGCCATCAAAACCTTAACCCAATCATCGCGCGGCGTATCCGAAGGTACAAAAGCCAGCATCTGATCAAGCAATGGGATGTCGATATACTTACTCATAAACATGTTGCCTATATTTTTTTATAAAAACCTAGAGAAAAACCGCGCCTCTACGCACCCGCACAAAGGCAAGGTAGTCAGGGACCCTCTGTCTCTGGTGTTGTTTTGCAAAATCGGTGAGGTGTTGCACGACTGTGCAACCGCGCGCGCGTTAAAGCTAAGAGGGGTGCGGGGTTTTGCGGCGGGGGGAGCCGATAAGCGGCTCAATGAATTCGACGCGCCAAAGCTTTCTGGTGAGCATGTCATATAGCGCACCCTCGTTTAGCGGTGTGATGACGATGGCCGTCTTGCCCCCGTCGAACGTTACAAGAAAGGACTGCATAAAAGATCCGCATTATTCGGCGCTCTTGTCAACAGCGGACTCTAGCGTGTCGAGCGCTTGACGTGCGCCGTTGATACGCGCATGAATATTCTGCGACTCGTCGCGGGTAATGCGCCCGTCTTCCAGCGCGGTTTCAATCGCCAGCGCGACATCGCCTTGCTCTTTGGCGTTGTGTATAAACGCCGCGAAAACAGATGTGTCTGCGGCGGCGTCGCGTTTCACCAGCGTGAACCCTAGCTGGTTCGCCATTTCGTAAAGCGCTCTATAGTCATTTGTTAAGGCCATTAGGTGAAGAAGCTCAGACGGGCTAAAGTGCGTGTCGGAGCGATTTGGGCTGGCCTTGGACAAGAACACGGCTTGCCCCATGCCCATTTCCGGGGCGATGGTTTTTGATGCCCCGCGTCGGCTTGTAACTGTTTTATGGACGGCGTAGTCCAGTGCGTCAAGGTCTAGGTTGTCCATCGTAAAAAATCCTCTTCAATTTGCGTATTAAACATGCGATCTGCGGCGTAACCTATACTCAAAGCCGCGAAACGTCCTTGTTAAAAAGATGTTCGGGATAAATGTCCGGGCGCAGCTCCCAGAGCGGGATACCAAAAGTTTCACTTATGCGCAAAGCAGTTTTTGGGGGCATAGGTCTCTTCCCCGCTTTTAGGTTGCTCACAAAAGCGGTAGTAACAGATAGAAACCTCGCAAGTTCGGCGGTTGGAATGTCATTTAACTTTTTCATGCGGGTAGCTTACTAAAAAGTTAGGTTTGTGGCAACAAAAAACTAACTATTTAGATATTTACTAAACGGTTAAGTCTTCATACCCTATTGATAAGAGGTGGTTATGGATACTAGAGAGATCAGGCTTGCAAATTTAATCAGGCTTATTGAACAGCATGGACAAAAAAACGTAGCTGACGCGATGAGTGTTGACACAGCGTATATCAGCCAATTAAAAAACCCAAACAACCCAAAAAACATTGGCGAAAAATTGGCCCGAAGAACGGAGGAAGCACTAAAGCTGCCACGCGGTTGGATGGATCAACCGCACCATGACAGCCAATCGGTTAATGACGCTTCGGGCGCTTATAACCTGTTATATCTACCTGACCTAACCAAGAGTAATGTCGAACCCGCGTTAAACCCACGCGGCGGGCGTGTGCCCATTATCTCGTGGGTGCAAGCCGGCCATGCCGCCGAGGCCGTTGATTTGTATGAGCCAGGGCACGCAGACGACTGGATCCAGCCGACCTGTCACACCAAGGCGCACACCTACGCCCTGCGCGTGCAAGGCGACAGCATGGCACCGGACTTTAAGCAAGGCATGATCTTAATCGTTGAGCCGGAAATGGACTATTGCTGTGGCGACTTCGTGATTGCAAAAAATGGCGATGACGAAGCCACGTTCAAGCAATACATCCGCGACGCGGGCAAAGAGTACCTAAAACCCCTAAACCCGCAATACCCCATCATCGAAATAGGCAGTTATAAGATCATCGGCGTGGTGCGTGAGGTGATTCGCCAGTTCAGGTAAAATCGCTCAGCCAATTTTGTTAAGATTTAGTAGGGTGTTTTTAGGTAACTTTGGAGTGTATTTATGCTGAATACGGCCCTGTCGGTTTTTACCACTTTTTTTAGTTTTGCGGCGGCCTTTTTCTGGCTGCTTATGTTTCGGCATAGCGCGCTAAAGTACTTGGCGAGCGTTTGGGCTGTAGCAGGCCTGCTTCATTGGCTGCCAGAGGTTAGCCAAGTATTCTCAATCGCGCTGTTTATCGCCTCGCTGGCTGTGGTTACCTACGTCAATCAGCACGACGGACTTAGTGGATATATTAATGAGTTAAAGGCAAGCCGCGAGAGTGTGATCTTAGGCCGCTATAAATTCAGCTACAGAGACGCTGGCGGAAGTGACTCCCAGCGAAAAGTTGACGTACATCAAATGTGGTCTGAGAACGGACACACCTACTTCAAAGGATTTTGCCACCGTGCAAAAGCAGAGCGAACCTTTCGACTAGACCGGGTGTTTGGCGAGGTAATCGACCTAGACACAGGCGAGGTCATTGATATTTAAAAAAACGATCCGCTACTTTTCCCGCTGCACCGCGCCCACCCTAAAAAACCAAATTAACCCGATTTAACCCGCCTTTGAGCGGGTTTTTTATTGCCAAAAGAAAAATGATTAACCCTTTAGTAAGTTTTCGCTTGACTCAAACCTTACCTTTTAGTAAACTGCAAACCAAGCCAGCCAGACTGGTACACCGGAGAAACGATCGAGGCTTGCGAAAACCCGCATTAGATCGTGGAGGTGTTCGGGGTGCAACGCAAGTAAAGCCAAAAACGCTATACGAAAGCGCGTTTAGGTTAATGGGCCTGTCATACCCCGCTCCGCCCGAACGCGCTTCCATATAGCACAACACAAACACAAATATATAAACGGAGTAGTTAAAAATGGATGCCACCCTATTCGCCCACACACTTGGCCTAAAAGCTGTCAAACACAAAGGCACAAACGGCAGAATCATCGCCTGCTTAACGATAGACGCAACCGAAAAAAACGGCGCACACGCCCAAGTCACTCTGCACATGGATCCACACCTTTTAGACGCCCTTGTGCGAACCCACAACATCCCGCTAAACGACAGCACGGAGGAAGCATGAACACACTAAACAAACCCGCGCAAAGCTTTAGCGCCGAAATCGGCACGTTTCGCGCGCTAACCATGAAAGTTTACATGGCGTACTTCATACGCCACGAAGTCAGCAAATACCAAACCTTCGCCGAAGCCCTCCCCTTTATCCAGCGCACCGTCAGCGGCTGGACGATGGCCGAGTTCATGGCATACGTCAACGCGCTGGAGCTCCAACATGAAACCCGACACATTAGCCAAGATAAAAGCCACGCTGCTATACGCCTTCATGCTTAGCTTAATCATTATTGGCACAAGCGACATCTTCTACTTCTAACCACCAGGCCTGCTAACAGGCCGATTGATAAAACACATAAAACAGTGTGTTTTATCAATCAAAACACAAAAAGGAAACCCCAATGGAAAAACCCAGTCAAAAGGAAATGCGCGAAGAGGTCTTGCATCTGCTTAAAACCAACCCAGACGCAAGCTACACCATCATTGAAATCATGGATAAACTGACCTATGAGCCGGGATGGAGGTCCACTCTCGCCAAAATCGTCAGCACACTAAAAGGCGAAGGCATAGTCGTGGGCGAAAAGCATGAAGGCGACTTGGTCATGTCCTACTCAATCCACGAGCTAGAACTGCACAGCTTAGCTGATGAACCAGAACAGTTGGAAGATCCACAGCAACCCGAAGCCGAAACCAAATCCGAGCAACCCCAGTTAGGCGAGGTGACGCACGAATACTACTTGCTAATGGACGATAAATCCGATAGTGCTCCAATTCTGCTACATGAAGGCGTTGGCACGCTTAAAGGCGCGATCAACATGGCCGAAACCCTCGCCAAACAAGAAATGTGCGACATCGTGATCCAGCGCATCGAAACCATCACTGTCGGCACCGTTAAAACCACCGTACAAACCCAATTTCAACCCGCTTAATCAACAAAAAAGGAACTAAACCGTGGTCATGCTAAACGGCGAATTTGACGCCACACAACACCAACCGCTAGACAGATCTATCATGCCAGCCGGTGAGTACACCGCCACCATCACCAAAACCGAAGCCAAAGAAAACCGAAACGGCCAAGGCTCACACCTAAACATCGAATTCACCATAAAAGACGGCCCGCACAAAGGCCGAAAGGTGTGGCAAAACCTAAACTGCTGGCACCCAAACCAACAAGCCAGCCAAATCGCATGGGCGGAACTCTCAGCGATTGCCCGCGCCGTGCAAGTGCTCAACTTCCAAGACACCACCGCCCTGCACAATATCCCGCTGATTATACAAGTGGTTATCAACCAACAAGGCAACAACGAATACAAAGCCTGCAAACCGATTACACCCACTGGGCACCAACCCTCACCCGGCCGTGCATACGCACAAAACAACGCACCGATGGGCGCACCCACACGCGCACCCACGGCGCACAACCCAAACCTAAACCCTGACGGCACACCCAAAACGCCTCAACAAATGGCGCACACGCAAAACCACCACCAGCCATATTAAAAAAAGCCAAAAAAACACCCACGTCCGAGGTGGGCGCGAAAGCGGTAGGCTCGGCGCTTCCAGCGTGCGGTGAGGCATCCAAAAAACACACGCAGAGCGCGACAGACTCCGACTGTTACCCACAGACTGGGCGCGCTCCGGACACCGTAACGTCAGCGGCCAAACTCAAAAGGACACGCCCATGAAAAAACAAAAACCCAGCTACCGCGACCTCGAACGCGAAATAGCACGGCTTCGTGCCGAGTACAAGCCCGCTATTGACGCCTTCCGCTACAGTACCGAAACCGTCTTACACGAAGTCACCGAAGAAACCGCCCACGCCCTGCTGGGGCAAGCGGTCTTAGAGCAAATCGTCAAAGACATCGCATACAAGAAAATCACCGCTGGCGAGGCAAAGCTTTGGCTCGAAACAAAATGGCACAAACGCCACGACATCGAAGGAACGCACAAAGAACAATGCGACTTCCTCGGCATCGACCCCGACGATCTCAACGACGCGTTCAACGAAATCGACAACTACGTCAACCAAAGCACCGGCGACCGCGCCATCAAACTCTTTATGCTCGAACTCGACAAAAACAAAGGAAAAGCCGCATGAAAAATACCAAAAACCGCAAGCCAGCCGTCTATCTCGACACCGAAACCACAGGACTATCCATTAAAGACGGCGCAGAACTGCTAGAAATCGCCATCGTCGAAGAAAACGGAACCGTCCTACTCGACACCTTCGTAAAACCCAAACACGCGACAGAATGGCCCGAAGCCATGGCCGTCCACACATCACACCCGACATGGTCAAAGACGCACCAACCATAGACGACATCGCAGACGACATCATCGACGCACTATGCGGCCGCATCGTGTACATCTGGAACGCGCCATTCGATGCCCAATTCATCGGCTTTGGGCTCCAATACGCTGAGGGCATCATCTGCGCCATGCGCGAATACGGCGACTTCATCGAACGCACCCAGCCATTCAACGCCAGCCGAACCGGACGCTACAAACTCGAATACACCGCCCGCGACCTCGGCGTAGAAGTCGAAGGAAAAGCCCACCGCGCGCTCACAGACGTACTCACCACGATCCACGTCCGCCAAGCTTGGAAAGCCACAGATAAGCGCAACCTAAGCGGCAACATCAACACCCCACCCTACCAAGGAGGATGACATGACTGAAATAACCAAATTCACCGACCTAAGCGATGCCTTTGAAGAAGCCTACTACATCGCCAAAAAAGAAAACCGCATCGCCGCCATCATTGACTGCAAAAAATACCTTGGCGTATGTAGCGCAACCCACGCCGAAAAACACGGACACAAAATCCTCGAAAAAATCCGGCCAAAAAGCGCCGGAACCCGCTGGTTCAAAAACATAGAACACACCGAACCCGCGCCAAAATTCGCCTACGCCCCGCGAAACCACGCCGTAGCATAAAGGAGACCACCATGCGAATCACACCCGAATACATCGCCATGCTAGTCAAAAAAACAGGCCTCAACAAAGCGACCGTCCGCTCCCGTGTTGCAGCGGGGTGGACAGAGCAAAGAATCCTCGAAACCCCTCTCAACACGGCCATATCGCGCGCCTCCCAAAAACCAAAAAAAACAGCCGCGCCGCCGCCGCCACCGCCGTCTGAATACGCCGCGCTCACGCCCAAGCTAACCCCGCTCGCCCGCTACTTTTGCGGGCTGGCGCTGAAGGAGTAACGAATATGTTCGATAAAGTATTTTTCAAAATGAGCTTAACCCCTACTGAGGACGGCTTGCAAATTTGGACGGACACATTTCTGGCGATTCACGAAACATCATGTTATTGGTTTGCAATCCCTGAATATGATAGAGGTTTCTTTGTTCCGGCACTTACACTGGAAAACGAAACGCCTTACCAGTACGCAAGGCGAACTAAACGCAAAATCCACCGTATAAGCAAGGAAAACAGCCGGTTTGCATTTGAAACAAAAGAGGGGGCATTTCAGCATTTGATGTTTCTAAAACGCAAACAGTTACAGCACATGAAGCGTGATATGTCGTTTATCGAACGGTTTTTAACTGACGCAAAAGGCAAGCAGTTTGATGATTTTCGTGATGACAAGGGGTGGATTGATGGCGCAGTCGGAATACCTAGTAAGACGTTGCCCGACACAAAAAACCTTGTGCATAAGCATCTAGTTTTTGAATAACCAGGCTTGGTTGTCTAAAGGAAGTTGGAAATGAGTATAGATTACATAAAGACACGCTACGATGTGCCCGCTGAAATTGGGCGCGTTATTAAGTTCGATGGTAGGTCTGGGATTATTGTTGGTTCACATGGGGGCCATTTAAAAGTAAATTTTGATGATAAAAAACCAAACCAATACGAATACATCCACCCTGCTTGGAACGTTGAGTATGGGGAAATTGGAAAAATCAGACAGCTAACGCGAAGTCAACAGCGTTATCAAGAATGGAAAAAAAGCGAAAGTGATTTAACTTTTGCAGAATGGTGTGGGATGGATAAAAAATCTAAAGCAGACCGTGATTATTGGCGGTCAGAACGTTTTTCCCAAATTAAAACCCACAACGGAGGCTAAAAAAATGAAAACAGCCCGGCTAAAAAAACACACCGCAGAGCCACTAGAAACCAAAACCATGCTCTTTCACAAATACGGCACGCCTCTTCTCAAAGTCTCGGACATAGCCCAAGACTACCTCGGAATGAACGAACAAACCGCCAAGCGCAGCGCAAGAGAAGGCACGCTCCCAATCCCCGCATTTCGGCTCAGCGAAAGCAACAAAGCCCCCTGGCTGGTCTCCATCGACCACCTAGCCGCCTATATCGACAAAAGAATCACCCTCGCCCAAACCGACCACCAAAAACTACACGCATAACCAGACCCGGTGCCAAAGGAATTGAAATGAACCAACCAACCGCTGAAATGTACCTCGCCAAAGCCGCCAAACTCATGGCTGAGCGCGGCAAAGAATACGACACCGCCGACCAAAAAGAACGCAGCGCCGACAAAGTCGCCACCGCATTCAGCGCCATCACTGGCCACAACCTAGCCGGATCCGAAGTCTGGCTGTTGCTGCAAATCTTAAAAGACGTGCGCCAATGGACAAACCCGCGCTATCACCAAGACAGCGCCGAAGACTGTATCGCCTACGCCGCCCTAAAGGCCGAAGCCATCGCCCAACAATACAAAACCTACCGCGACTTCGAACTCACCACCGGAGTAACCCCTAAAAAAATAGGGGCTGCGATAGACTCCGCTGTGCAAGTCATAAAAGACCTTAAAAAGGAAAACCTAAAGCTAAAGCAAGCCATCGCCGACACACTAGAAGAAAACAGACACCTAGCCGACGGCGACAACTGCACACTGATCCGGCTAAAAAGAGCACTGCAATGAATCGGGCGATCATCGTGCATATAAGCTATCAAAGAGTTTACCAATACAAAGGCTGGCGGTTTGACTACGACCGAAACAAACCTTTCGGCCCTGAGCCAATAAAAAAAGACGGCACACCAAGAAAACGCGCAGGCCGCGTGTTTTACAAAGCATTTAACGAGTTTCTATCGCTACCGGTTGAACAACAAGAAGAACACCGCCTCGTTTAGAACCAAACAAACCCGCCTCGGCGGGTTTTTTTATGCCCGAAATAAGGCCAAAAGACCAAAACAAAACCCCACACAGTACCCTTAAAAAAACAAAATACACCGCAAGCCATTGAAATAAAAGAAGAATAAAAACCAATGGAGCCAATCCAACATCGGCGCAACGGCAAAGCCGCTGGCACCACTTGCACGACTTACTAAAGGTGTGGGTTGAATAGGTGCCTTTTGCGGGGCATCATGGTTTTGCAACATACTTGGGTACCTCGGTTACCCCATGATAAGCGTCTGCACAAGAGAACGCTCGGTCTTTGTTATACGATGAGTACACGACATACTCGTTTGTTATGTTTAGAACCCGTTGATGATTGATTATCAGTTGTTGTATATAAGTGAGCACCTTGATTAACCCGAATAAGATTTTTTGTGGGATAAATCGTCGTGCCGATTAGTGAGTCGTGAGGTAACGTCTTTAGGCCTAATTTTATTTGTGGTTGCACATATCGACTAAACCGCGATACGCTTTGTAGGACGTAACCGCCACTTTTTTGGCTGCGCATTTTACCAGCTTTTTATAACAAAGCCGTGCTCTTATGTTAAGGCCGCGTTAAAATCACGGTTTGATTGCGCCCTTGCCGCTTGGCAGCATACACGGCATCGTCCGCCAGCTTAAATACATCCTCAAAGGTTTGACTAGGATGTTGCACGCAGGTTAAGCCAATACTCAAAGTGAATGACGGCAGATTCATTCCCGCCCAATCCGTATGCTCAAACGCAAGATGTAACGCTTGTGTGTAGGATTGAGCTTGATTTAGCGTTGCATCAACAAACAATAAAACAAATTCTTCCCCGCCCCAGCGAAAAACAAAATCGCCCTCACGCAACTGGGTTTGAATTAAGCCAGCGCCAAATTGCAACACACGATCGCCTTGCTGGTGTCCATAAACATCATTAATTTGCTTAAAATGATCAAAATCTACCACCGCTAAACACAAAGGACGGCGCTGCTGGTGTGCTTGCTCAATATGCTGATTAATAATATGGTACGCATGGCGGCGGTTTGGCAGGCCTGTTAATACATCGTTGGCGGCGAGTTTTTCTAACTGCTGCTGCAGTTTTTTATAATCAGTGATATTTTGCACCATACCGACAACATGCGTGGGGGCGCCCTGCTCGTTACGCTGACAGACCTTGCCTTTATCATGTACCCAAAGGTAATGTCCATTGCGATTTCGCAAGCGATATTCGGCTTGATAAGTGCTGCGCTTGCCTTGAAGATGGGCTTGTAAAATCTGTTGCACTCGCGCTAAATCGTCGGGGTGCACATTATCTAGCCAAGTTTTAACGTGTGGCCTCATTTCATCAGGGCCATAGCCGAGCATTTTTTTCAGTTGCGGACTAAAAAACACATAATCGCTGGCTAACTCCCACTCCCAAATGCCATCAGATGCTTCGTTAAGCGCAAACCAAATACTCTGATTGCGTGCGTTCATCTCACGTTCAAAAGCAATGCGTTTGGTAATGTCGCGCGCCACGGAGAGAAAATAGGTGCACTGATTATAAGTGAAATGGGTGGTATTGACCTCCACGGCAATATCGCCGCCGTGTTTTAAATTGTGACGCCCCACAAAGGTAAAGACCGGGTTAGCTAGAATTACTTCACGTATTTCTGACCATTGCGGTAGGCCTTGGACATCTTTTTGCAAACTCAGGACCGAATGATTAAGCACTTCTTCTTGGCTATAACCTAAGTCTTCATAGGCAGCACGATTGCACCAAACGATTTGCGAACTGTCTGGGTCAATTAAATACACCGCATCGGCTAAATGCGCCAAGATTTGATTTAGCAGACTCTGCTCAGCACCAGTGTCCATAGAAGTTTCTCGTAATCATTACAACCAAGTTTTGCGATTCTACCAGTTGGGGTTAAAAAATCCAGTGTTAAATCGGGCGAAATACGCGAAACTAATATTGACTTGTGCTAGTCAAAAAAGGATAATTTTCGCAGTTTTTTTCTAAATTTACCTTGGGCTGTATCACTTAGTTTGCAATAAGTAAACAAACAAGTGCCGCCCGCTTAATTTAAGGAGTCGTTGATGAAGCAACTAATTAAGAAAACGCTTGTAATCTCAGCCATAACCTTTGGTCTAAGCGCTAACCAAGTACACGCGGTGAATGGTCTGGGCGTTGGCGCAGGCTATGGTCTTTTTTCGGGGCCAACCGTTGAACTAAATTATGCGATTAATCCCATGTTTCAAGTGCGTGGCTCATTATCTACCGGTATGAATTTTTCAGAAACTGCCAGTGTTAATGACGTGAAGTTCAAAGTGACCAATAAAGAAGGCGGTATTAACCGTTTAGCGCTGAATTTCCATCCATTTGAAGGCCATTTCTTCTTGTCGGCCGGTTATGCGTTTAATGCCTACAAATTAGAAGCCAATGGCAATGCCAGCGGTAGCGTGAAAGTCGGCGACACCAACTTTACTGGCGTTAATGTCAATATGAAGGGCGACTTAGCGTGGAATAATGCACCAAGCTTGAGTTTAGGCTGGGGGCATAGCCCAACAAAAGGCTGGGGCGCGATGATCGAAATGGGTGCAGTTTTTACCGGTGCGGCAAAGACGAACCTCAATGCAACCGGCAGCTATAACAATGGTGCCATTGATGTAAGCAACGACCCGGCTTTCCAAAGCGCATTACGTGAAGAAGAACGTAAGTTACGTAAGGAAGTGGCTAAAGTCGATTTTATGCCGATTTTACAAGCCCAAGTGACCTATCGTTTCTAGGTTAGATGCGTTTTGTTCTGAGGCGAGCATAGCTCGCCTTTTTTATGCGTTGGATTTGGTGTTTGCTTTATTTTCGGTTAGTATGTGCGTTTTTTAATTCAGCCATTTCTCTTGTGTTGTAAAACCCAACAATAAGTGAAAAGGTAACAACAATAAGGAATCTAAGTCATGGCAAAACGTGCCTCAGCCCGTCATTTACTGGTAGATACAGAAGCGCAGTGTCTGGAAATTAAACAAAAAATTGAACAAGGTGCCGACTTTGCCGATATGGCTAAAACTTACTCCAATTGTCCATCCGGTGCACAGGGTGGTGACTTGGGCGAGTTTGGCCCGGGTATGATGGTAGCGGAGTTTGATAAGGTTGTGTTTAGTGCGCCAGTGAACACCGTACAAGGCCCAGTTAAAACACAGTTTGGTTATCACTTGCTTGAAGTAACACAACGTAGCGAATAAGAACTATGTACCGCTGCCCTCTGTGTCATCAAACCCTGATTTTACAGGGGCGTAGCTGGCAATGCTCATCCAATCATCACTTTGATGTCGCTAAAGAAGGTTATGTTAATTTACTTCCGGTGCAACACAAACGTTCAAAACAGCCGGGCGACAATCACGACATGATGCAGGCGCGGCGTGCTTTTTTACAAGCAGGCTACTACCAACCGTTAGTTAATGTGCTTTGTACTCAGCTCTCCCCTTTTTCAGCATCCATATCCAACTGGTTGGACATAGGCTGCGGTGAGGGATATTACACCGCAGCCATCGCCCAAACCTTAGGTGGGCATGGCGCCTATGGCTTGGATATTGCCAAGGTTGCGATACGCTATGCGGCCAAACATGCGCCCGAGGTTCGATTTTGTGTCGCCAGTGCTTATGACTTACCGTTTATATCGGCGAGCATGGATTTAATGACGCGTATCTTTGCGCCTTCAAAACTGGAGGAAATCCAGCGTGTATTAAAACCAGGTGGTTATTTCTTAAGCGTTGAACCGGCCGCTGATCATTTAATTGAACTTAAACAGGCCATTTATACTCAACCAAGATTACACACCACGCGTTCATCAACTTTGAGCGGCTTTGATCTAGTATCCGAGCAACGCCTAACCTATCCAGTACACCTAGCTGATACTCACAGTACGCGTAACCTTATAGAGATGACCCCATTTGCTTGGAAATGTAACCCGCAACAAAAACACGCCCTCGCCACTTCCCTTGTTCAACTGACGTGTGATTTTCGTATTCGTGGCTATCGCAAACACTAAGTAGACGGATGTAATTGCGCAAATAGCGTGTTTTTTATCCTTTAGCAGGCCTGCTAATTCGCCGTATTGCATCAAAATCTGATAGGATAGGTCGCACTGTTTTTCGGATGAAAATTGACGCATGACCACGGCATTAAACCTCGCTCAACGACTGTTTCCTAAACGCGATCCTGATAGTTTTTCTGCTAGGTTGATTGACGCGTGCCAACTTGCATTAGAGGCGCAATGCTTACCTAATCAGCGCTTGGTTTCCAGCATTGAAGCAATGGAAGTGTTAGTCGGCTTAAATTTGGACGATCAAACCTACATCGCCACACTGCTTAGCGATTTAAACTTAAATCCGTTCTATTCGATTGCACAACTTGAGGAGCGTTTTGATAAAAATATTGCAAAGTTGGTCGAAGGGACGCGACGCCTAAACCAGTTTAAAAAGTTTGATGTTCACACCCATAGCGATGAAATCCAAACCGAGCGCCTGCGCCAAATGCTATTAGCTATGACGGCCGATATTCGCATTATGGTGATTAAGCTCGGCTATCGCGTTGCGCGCTTACGCCATCTAAAACGCGAAGATGAACAAAGCCAACATCAGGTAGCCGCTGAAACCCAGTTGATTTTTGCCCCGCTTGCCAATCGTTTAGGGATTGCGCAGTTGAAATGGGAACTGGAGGATTTGGCGTTTCGCTATCTTCAACCACAAATATACAAAGACATTGCACAACAACTGGCAGATAAGCGCAAAGAACGCGAAGCTTATATTCAGCAAATTATTGCTCAACTGCAAGCCCTGCTTCATGATGAAGGCTTGGCGGCTCAAGTTTCCGGTCGGCCAAAGCACATTTACAGCATTTGGAAGAAAATGTCGAAAAAGCACGTATCGATGGATGAGCTTTTTGATCTGCGTGCGGTACGAATTTATGTTGATAGTGTCAGTGATTGTTATCGCGCCTTGAGTTTAGTCCATAGCCAATGGAATTTTATTCGTGAAGAGTTTGACGACTATATCACCACACCAAAAGAAAACGGCTACCAATCGATTCATACCGTCATTATCGGCCCGCAAGGCAAAACGGTCGAAATACAAATCCGCACGCATGAAATGCACCAGCACGCCGAACAAGGTATTGCCGCCCATTGGAAATATAAAGAAGGCGGTAAAGGCTACGATGCCAATTTAGAGGCCAGTATTCAAGCGATGCGTCAGTTGCTCGAAACCCGCACTGACGCCGACGTATTCAATGAAATCAGTACCGAACTGCAAACACAAACTATTTATGTCCTAACCCCGACAAATCAAATTATGGCGCTGCCAAAAGGTGCCACTGCGCTTGATTTTGCCTACGCTATTCATACCGAATTGGGGCATAGCTGTCGCGGTGCTAAACTCAATGGCAAAATTATCCCCCTCACCCAGCCGCTAAAAACCGGGGATAAAGTTGAAATTCTTTCGATTAAAAATGGCCAACCCAATCGCAAATGGCTTAACCCCAATCTCGGTTATTTACGCACCAGTCGTGCCCGCACTAAAATTAAACATTGGTTTAACAAATGTAATCGCGATACCAATATTCAAGCGGGTGAACAGCTCTATCAACGCGAAATCAAGCGGCTTAATGCGCGTCAAATTGACATTAAACAAATTGTGCAGGCTTTTGATTTAAAAAGCGAAAAAGATTTTTACGAAGCCCTAGGCAAAGGGGTAATTAATGAGCGTCAGTTAATTCACGCGTTACAAAAATGGCTGCGCCCTTTGTTGAAAAAGCTTGCGCCTTCGCATAAGTCCCCTGTGCAAATGAACGATGTGCCGATGCCGTTTGTGGTTGGCGCGCCGCAACTGCGTACCCAGCTTGCCCCTTGCTGCCAGCCAACACCAAATGATCAAATCACCGGCTATGTCACTCGCGGTCGTGGCGTGACCATTCATCGCGTAGATTGCGCCAATATCCTTAATCTCAACCCACAAGAACAGCAACGGCTCATTGAGGTGCGCTGGTCACACCAAACCGATACCAATGATCTGTACCTAATGACACTCCACATACTGGCCTTTGATCGCAAAGGGCTATTGCGTGATGTCATGGCCACACTCACTGATTTTGATATTAATCTCACGCGCTCAAGCACGCTAACCGACCCTCAAGAACGGAGTGTTGATATGACACTAGAACTTGAGGTTGGCGCGCAAACCGATTTAGGTCAATTACTTGATCAGTTGGAGGCCTTGCCAAATGTTGAAGAGGTCAGTATTGAACAACAAAAGGATGACACGTGCGTGCCATTAAGCTAAGCATACTCAAAGGCATTCGCGCGATTAAATACAGTCGCTGGCTAAACGAAAAATTTCCCGGGTTAAAAAATAAAGACTTGTGGCGTGGCGAGCGCCACACTTTTTCCAAAGCCGGATTTATCGGTGCGTTTTGTGCATTTATCCCCATTCCATTACAAATGCCTTTAGCGGCGATTGTGGCCTATTATACGCGCGCTAATATTCCACTCGCCGTTGCCTTGGCTTGGATTACCAACCCAGTTACCATGTGGCCGATTTGGAGTTTTGGCTACTTCGTTGGTGCTTGGCTGCTAGGTTATCCTACGATTGGAAACATTGAACTGAGTGAAGGCGCTGGAATGTGGGGTTGGATAACCGAGGTATTGCCCCAAATTTGGATTCCACTGTGGTTTGGTAATATTATCCTCGGCGCGCTGGTCGGCAGCGTTTTGTATGTAACCATTCAATTTGTCCCGCTCCCCCACTTTAAAGCAAAAACGCCTCAAACGGTGTCTTCAGACCAACAGGATTTATCTAAATAAACCCAAGTATTGCCTTGGGCATGACACTGTGCAATCGGCAAACTTGCCCTACCATTTCGCCATTGCGACACCACATCGCGCTTGCTTTCGCCGCTGATTAATTTCAACATTTGACGACTTTGATTTAAACGCGGATAACTCAAGCTGACCCGTTCTTTTGGCGGCTTAGGCGAATTGGTTTCGCCAATCACCGATGCACGTTCATATAACGAATTATGCTGTGGAAACAAACTGGCGGTGTGGCCGTCCTCGCCCATTCCCAGTAACACCAAGTCGAACAACGGCACGCGATCTACCACCTCACGATACGCCGATATTGCCTGCTCTAAACCGCGTTCAGTCGGCATATAAAAAATTTGCTCAGCCGGTATTTTGCCGAACGATAACCAAGTCTGCGCTAACGCTACACTATTGCGTTCGGCATGATCCGCAGGCAATACACGCTCATCCCCCATATAAATAAACCATTTTGACCAAGACAAATTTTGGTTACGTAACAAGCTATAACACGCATTCGGCGTTGTCCCCCCAGCGGTTACCAAATGAAACGCACCCCGTTGTGCAATCGCTTCACTTGCACAATCCATAATTTTATTTACCGCCGAACGCGCTAACGCCTCCGGTGTATCGAATAATCGCCAATCGCTAGATAAATTAATCATCTTCGGGCTCCAAGCTATAACGCCAGCTTTGTCCCGGCTGATCAAATAATTTCACCGAATCCTTCGGTCCCCATGTGCCGGATGGATAAGTGTCGATATAGCCACGATCCGCAGCCCATACCTGTAATACTGGTTCTACCACTTTCCACGCCGCTTTTACTTCGTCATAACGCAAAAACAAAGAACGGTCGCCTTTAATCACATCGAGCAACAATTCCTCATACGCATCATTCGACACTTCTCCTTCTTGACGCATTGTCGCATCCAAAC
This sequence comes from Thiomicrospira sp., assembly GCA_034005865.1. Taxonomy (GTDB): domain Bacteria; phylum Pseudomonadota; class Gammaproteobacteria; order Thiomicrospirales; family Thiomicrospiraceae; genus Thiomicrospira. The sequence goes on from JAVETW010000015.1 coordinate 37,351, forward strand.
TCACTTGGCGCGTATTAATCTCCAAGCCCGGTTGCTTGGCTGTCATTTCAATGCGAATCGACTCTTCCGGTTGAATACCGAACACCAACCAGTTGGGTTCCATTTTCTTCACTTGAGAATCACGGAAAAACTGCTTTGGCGGCTGCTTAAAACAAATGGAAATAATGGTTTTATTTTTAGGTAGGTTTTTACCCGTTTGCACATAAAAAGGCACGCCTGCCCAGCGCCAATTCTCAATATAAAGCTTGAGTGCGGCATAGGTTTCAGTGACACTATCGGGTGACACCCCCGGCTCGTCTAAATAGGCTACGGCAGGTTTTCCCTTAACCGTTCCGGCCGAATATTGCGCGCGATACGCTTGGGCATTGACACAATTTTTGGTAATTGGACGAATCGATTTCAGCAGCTTCACTTTTTCATCACGTAAGTCTTCCGCATCCATTGAAGCCGGCGGCTCCATAGCCACAATCGCAAGTAACTGTAATAAATGACTTTGAATCATATCGCGTAACGCGCCACTGCCGTCATAATAACCTGCGCGTGTTCCGATGGGCTTGGCTTCCGCGTGCGTGATTTGTACATGATCGATATAATTTCGATTCCAGAGTGGTTCCATCAATAAATTGGCAAAACGGAACACCATTAAGTTCTGCACCATCCCCTTACCTAAATAATGGTCAATTCGATACATCTGTTTTTCGTCTAGGTAACGATTTAATTGAGCCTGTAAACTTTTCGCACTTTCAATGTCATAACCAAACGGTTTTTCAAAAACCACCCGTTTCCAGCCGTCGTGCTCTTTTAGCAGGCCTGCTTGACCAAGGTTTTCTACGACAATACCAAAGTCTTTCGGGCTAATAGATAAATAGAACGCCATGTTTTTTGAATAGTTCATCGACTCAAAATAATCACGCATTTGAACAAAATTTTGTTCATCGTCAATGTCCGCTTTAAAATAATCCAAACGCTGACTAAAGCGATCAAATAAATCATCATTAATACCGCCACGCGCTAAAGGTAAAATCGCATCACGCGCAATATCAATCCACTTCGCTCTATCCCACTCACGACGACCAATCGCAACAATGCGCACACAAGGCTCTAAACGCCCCATTTCTTCCAAATGATAAAATGCGGGCATCAGCTTGCTGAGCGACAAATTACCGGTCGCGCCAAAAATAACATAAGTACAATTTGCCGGCATGATTACACCTCGTAAGTGGTTGAGCTAATATTCCCGCCCGAACCTACCCAGTCGGTATGGAACCATTGACCGCGCGGTTGATCAACGCGCTCATAGGTATGCGCACCAAAATAATCGCGCTGAGCTTGCAATAGATTTGCCGCAACACGTTCGCTGCGATAGCCGTCAAAAAACGCTAAAGCTGAACTGAGTGCTGGCGTAGGAATGGCGCACTGAATACCAAACATCACCGCTTGACGCCAATTCGATTCGGCCTGTTTCATCGCTTGCTCAAAAAACGGCGCTTGTAATAAATTATTTAAATTCGCGTTTTCGTCATACGCACGCTTAATTTCGCCTAAAAAACGACTGCGAATAATACAGCCGCCGCGCCACATCAAGGCAATACCGCCATAGTTCAACGGCCAATTAAACGTTTTCGCCGCTTCAGCCATCAACATATAGCCTTGCGTATAAGAAATGATTTTTGAGGCATAGAGCGCATCGTGAATCGCTTGCAACATCACTTCGCGTTCAACCTCAACCGTCGGATGCGGGCGAGGATAACGCTTGGCCGCTTCGACACGCTCATTTTTAAGCGCCGACAAACAGCGCGCATACACCGACTCGGTAATAAGGGTGAGCGGAATCCCCATTTCTAACGAACTGATCCCCGTCCATTTTCCCGTTCCCTTTTGCCCGGCGGCATCCAAAATTTTATCCACCAACGGCGCGCCATCGGTATCTTTGAATTTTAAAATATCAGCCGTAATTTCAATTAAATAGGAATCTAATACACCCCGATTCCACTCGGCAAACACCTCATGGCATTCGTCCGCCGTCATACCCAAGCCTTCACGCATAAGTTGGTACGCCTCGGAAATAAGCTGCATATCACCATACTCTATACCGTTATGCACCATCTTAACGTAATGACCCGCGCCTTCCGGCCCTACCCAATCACAGCAAGCTTCACCTTCAGACTTCGCTGAAATTGCCTGGAAAATATCCTTAACATAAGGCCAAGCTTCCGCCTGACCACCGGGCATAATCGACGGCCCAAAACGCGCGCCTTCTTCACCGCCGGAAACGCCTGTACCGATAAAACGCAGACCTAACGAAGCCAAATACTGTGTACGACGTGTTGAATCGGTATAAAGCGAATTGCCACCATCAATAATAATGTCACCTTTATCAAGCAGAGGCACCAACTGTTCGATAAAGTCATCTACTACGTGACCGGCTTTCACCATGAGCATGATTTTACGTGGGTGACTCAGTGTACCAACTAATTCCTCTAGTGAATAAGCCCCTTGAATGCTTTTACCCTGTGCAGTGCCAGCTAAAAACACATCGGTTTTATCGCGTGAGCGGTTATAAACTGTAACTTGAAACCCATGATCGGCCATATTCAACACGAGGTTTTGCCCCATAACCGCTAATCCAATCAATCCGATATCTGCTTGTGACATAGTAATTCCTTTAATTACGCAAATGATTAATTAGCTGTCATTCTACAGGGTGCGGACAAAAAATAAATTACAAAACAAAGGCAAAGAGTGGATTTTTTTACGCACGACAGTGCATGAAAGGGAGTAAACGCGAGAAAGAAAAAACCCAGCATAAAGCTGGGTTTTAATATGGCGTCCCGTAGGGGAGTCGAACCCCTGTTACCGCCGTGAAAGGGCAGTGTCCTAGGCCTCTAGACGAACGGGACAAAACATATCAACGCAAGGTGTTTGGTGGAGCTAGGCGGGATCGAACCGCCGACCTCTACAATGCCATTGTAGCGCTCTCCCAGCTGAGCTATAGCCCCCTGTGCTGATGGAGGCGTATTATAAAGACTCTACGCGTCGGGTCAAGCGGTTTTTAAATAAAATTGTAAAAAAACTGATCATTTTTTTCCTGTTTTAGTAAGCGTATTTTTTCACGTGTAATAGAGAGTCAAAACGACCATCGCTATCTAATTGATAACCTTCAATATTGTGTCTAACCACGGCATATTGATGCTCATACCACAGGGGTAATACCGGCAACGTTTGTTGCAAGTAAGCTTGTAACTGCCGATAAACGCGCGCCTGTGTCGTCAAGTCGTCCAACGCCCCGGCCTGTGCAATCAGCGCATCCGCGTGCGTGTCACGATAACGCCCACGATTCGCACCATTTGGTGGAATCGCATCGCTGGCAAATACATACTGGAAAATATCGGGACTTTTAATACCCACCCAGGCTAAACCAAACATTTGGAAACGCCCTTTCACAATATCGCTGTAAAAAGTGCCCCAATCATAGCTTTGAATTTGCAAGTCGATACCAATCTGTTTCAGTTGGTGCTGATAAAGCGTAGCGAGTCGAATTCGCGTCGGATCGCTGGATGTTTTATAACTCAGGCGAATCGTTCCACTATGTTGATTTACGCGCTTGATCTTTTCAATCAGTGCCCTCGCCTGTTCTAAGTCATAATTCCAGCCTTGCAGCTCGGGATTACCGGCCCAGTGTTCAGGTACTAACAAGCCACCGGCCAAACGCGCTTGCCCGTTAAAAATGGCTTGAATGATTTCTTCGCGGTTAATCGCGTGTGCAATCGCCTGTCGCAATTCGGGCTGACTGAGCCAAGGGTCATCTAAATTAAAGCCGATATAGGCAAAACTGGTGCCATTATGCCAATGGACGCGTAAATCGGGCTGCATGGCGCAATAATGAGCCAACTCGGGGGATAAATCGTTTTGCACACAGTCAATTTCCCCCTTTTGTAATTTGAGTACGCGCACCATCGCGTCTTTTACCACAACAAAGTGCAACGCGATTCCATCTGAGCGCCGCAGAATCAAACGCTGTTCGTTTAAGTCAATAAAGCGCGCAGCGCCGGAACCAATAGGGTGTGCGGCAAAGTCATGATTAGCTTCAATCAAATCAGCTGGCATAATACCGAGCGTTAAACGCCCGACAAACAAGCTATCGGGACGAGTTAGCCAAAAATCAATTACACGCTCATTAATCACTTCAATTTTTTGGATATGTTTAAAGGAGCCACGATGTGGGGAACCGAAGTCGGCTGATAACACACTATGGTACGTTGCCGCTACATCTTGGGCGGTTAGTATTTTGCCATGATGAAAAACCGAAGTTTCGCGCAAAGTGAAACGATAGTGTGTGGGCGAAAGCGCTTGCCAGTCAGCCAAATCGGCTATCGCATCCATACGCTGGTTAAAGTCGATGAGTTGGCGATAGATAAGCCGATTAACCCGACTCGATAACGCGTCAGTCGCTCGGCGCGGATCTAGGGTGCGCGGTCTTGACGTTACCCCCATGCGAATCACCTCCGAGTCGTTATTCTCAAAAGTATCGCAACCACTTAACAAGGGGATAGAGAACGCCGCTACACTAGCGCTGATGAGCTTGCGTCGGGTCAGTGTCAAAAAACTCATGATGTCGTTGGATTAACTAGCAACTGATCCAATTCACGCAAGTAATCCACGCTCAGCGCCCCTAAGGTATTTTTTAAGCGAATCTGATTCAAAACAAAGTCATTTAAAGCCTCGGCTAAATTGCGCCTTGCTTGGAATACATTCGAGCGTGCAGTTAAAACATCGAGCATATTACGCAAGCCAACACGGTACCCTTCTTCTGCCGCCTCTAAAAACGCTTCATTTGATTTCACTGCTTCGCGTAAAGCCGCAATTAACGCTTCTCCGCGCACAATGTTACGCGCCTGTGTACGCGCATCAAGACGCGCTTGTTCACGCGCATCGCGCAAAGCAATATTGGCGGCTTGCTCTTTAAAGCGAGCTTCGGTCACCTCGGAGCTGGTTCTTCCGCCTTTGTATAGTGGCACATTAAACTGTACCGACACGGTGGTGTCTTGGTTATCCGGACGAGGATTGGCATAATCAACAAACTGACGATCGGTATAGCGCGCCTGTAAATTGACGTTAAACCAATGGCCAGATTTTTTCACCTCCACCTCATCGCTGGCAATTTGGCTGTTAAATTGCTCCAACAACACTTTTAAGTTGTCCGACTCAGCTGTTGCTTCAATACTCGCATCATCAGTAGCCGCTGAGGGAATGTTTACTCCCAGTACGAACTGCTTAATTTCGGTTAGGGTTTGACCGGTAATTTTGGTCATTTTTTCATAGGCGATATCTAAGTTATGTTCGGCGCTAATTCTGTCGGAAATCGACAAGTCATAACTTGAACGTGCTTGCAATACATCGGTACGACTGGCTAAGCCAACGTCGGCTGAAGCTTGCGCTCTTTCCCACTCAATTTTATCGGCCGCTTCTTTGGCTTGTGCCAAGCGCAAATTTTCTTGCGTCAACAATACATTCAGGTAAGCCTCAGATACACGTAAAATCAGACTTTGTTGTTCGATACGTAGCTGCACATAAGCTTGCTCAAGCTTAGACTGGGCTTGATCGTAACGTTTGAAAGCTTCACGGTTAAACAGTGGTTGTTTTAAGGTAGCACTCATTGTCCGGTTAGAGCCGGTTTCGCCCGCTCGACTATGGTTCACATAATCCACCCCCGCGCCCGCCTCAATATCCGGTAATAAATAGGATTTCGCCTGGGTATTAAGTTGTTGCGATGCTTCAAAGTTAGCTTGTGCTTTGGCTAAAGTCGCGTCATGAATTAGCGCCATTTGATAAACATCAACCAACCCCGGTGCCGCCTGCAACGTGACACTATGCAAACTGAGTGCGCCAGTTAGTGCTATCAATAAAGGTCTCATTTTAAACGGTTTCATGGCTTGTCCAATCCTTATAAGGGTATTTGGTTAAACTGATATTGTAGTATTTTGCATCATGGGTCACTTCCTCGCCAATCCAGTCCGGCAAGTGAATGACTTGATGCTCGCTTTCAAGTTCCACTTCAGCAATTAGCAGGCCTGCATTATCGGCAAAAAACTCATCAATTTCCCAAGTTAAACCATCTTGCTCAACAAGATAACGTACTTTCTCGATAATGGGCCCAACTGCAAGATTTTTCAGCATTTTTTTAGCATCTTCTAGTGGAATATTGTATTCGTATTCGTCACGACTTAGGCCAATTTCCAAGCTTTTAATATTTAGGTTAGCTAGATTACCCTCAATTCGCACTCGCACCGAGCTTTTACATGATGTTTCCTCAATGAGATTTAAGTAACCTTGCACAAACCGGGTTTTTTCTCGGACTAGTTGTCGCCAATGATCGTTTTTTAACAAAAACTTTCGCTCAATTTCTCGTGCCATCTTCTATCCGTTTTTATGAGTATTTTGGCCAAGCCAAGCTTGGTGATACGCTTGCCAATGGGGGTGATGCGAAGTATTTAACACCTGCGCCAATTCGTCACACTGCGCTTGGTACTGGGGCGCGGTCAACCAACCGCGCATTAATTGAAAGCGTAAATAAACTAAATATGTGTTAATCACATCCAATTCGCAATAATCACGAATCCCTTTAATGTCGCCAGCTAAATATTGCGCCAACACCCCTTCGCCACTGAGCCCCATTTTGCCGGGCAAGCCCAAAAGTAAAGCGATTTCATCAAGCTTAGCTACCGCGCGAGGCTGATAACCGGACATCACATCCATTAAGTCGATATGAGCAAATTGATAACGGCTAATGTAGTTGTTCCATTTACGATCACGATCAAAGTCCCCCATATCCCAATAGCTACGAGCGGCAATACCGTGCAATAAAGCTCGGTAGTGCAATACCGGCAAATCAAATCCGCCCCCATTCCATGTTACAAGGGTTGGCTTAAAACGCTCAACACCGTCAAAAAAGCGCTCAATCAAGTTAGCTTCATCACTGTCGAGCTCGCCCAGTGACCAGACTTTTACTTGATCTCGCGTTTTTAAAACCGCCGAAATGGCCACGATTTTATGTAGAAAATGTTTTTGGAAGCTATGGCCGGTTTCAACCTGACGCTTAAGCGCCATCGCTGCATAGGTATCCACCTCCGATAAATCGCTAAAACCAAATACACGTCGCGCTGCATCAATATCGGGCACGGTTTCTATATCAAACACTAAAACCGGCTGCATCACTAACCTGCCGCAAATACATGAGTTGATAAATAACGATCACCACGATCACAAATAATGCTCACAATCAGTGCATTGTCAACTTGCGCCGCCAGTTGTAACGCGGCGGCCGTTGCGCCACCGGATGAAATTCCGGCGAAAATCCCTTCGCGCTCTGCTAATTGGCGGGTGGTTTCCTCCGCCAGTTGTTGCGGAATATCAATAATGCGATCAACACGCGTTGGATCATAAATTTCTGGCAAATAAGCCTGTGGCCAACGACGAATTCCTGGAATTTGTGAACCCTCAGTGGGTTGCACGCCGACAATCTGAATAGCCGGATTTTGTTGTTTGAGATACATAGAGACCCCCATAATCGTTCCAGTCGTGCCCATCGCGCTAACAAAGTGCGTCACCTCACCTCGCGTATCACGCCAAATTTCCGGACCCGTACCGTGATAATGCGCCAACGGATTATCTGGGTTAGCAAACTGGTTTAATACGATTCCTTCACCAGAGGCCTGCATTTGCAACGCCAAATCGCGCGCGCCTTCCATGCCCTGCGCTTGACTGACCAAAATTAACTGCGCGCCATACGCAGCCATCGACGCACGCCGTTCAATACTCATATTATCGGGCATAATTAAAATCATACGATACCCCAGCATCGCCGCCACCATCGCCAGCGCAATACCCGTATTGCCGCTAGTCGCCTCAATCAGTGTATCGCCGGGTTTGATTTCTCCGCGCGTTTGCGCCTGTAAAATCATATTTAGCGCAGGGCGATCCTTGACCGAACCAGCAGGGTTATTGCCCTCGAGTTTTACCAACACCACCGAACCGGTTTGTGTATTCACTAAACGTTGAAGCTTCACTAAAGGTGTATTACCCACTGTATTGATTAATGTTGGGTGATCTGTATTCATGATGTATTCTCTGTTTTATTTATCTCAAATTGCAGGCATCGCCAGCCATAAACCCAGTGCGATTAATAAAGGCGTAATCAAATTCACTACTACATTCCAAGCTAATAGCGAATGTAAATGCGCCGTTTGTAACGCCTCTTGGCGTAACTTCATCCACAAAGGCAGCGCAAAGGTTAAACTAAGCAAACCCAACAATGCCCACAAGGGTAACCAAGCCAACGCAACCAACAACAAGAGAGTTAAAAATGCCGCCAGTAAAAACCAGCGAAATACGCTAAGCCCCTGATTTAAACCCGCGCTAATCAGCAGATTGCGCCGACCCGCTTGTTTATCCGCTTCATAGTCGGGAAATTGGTTTAAAAGCAAAAGATTATTGACTAAAAAAAACGGAATGAGTGACACAAAAAACGCCAGCCAACTATATTCTCCCATTAATACATAATAGGTTCCCATCACCATCAATGGACCAAAACCAAGCCCCGGCGCAATCAGACATAACCAAGGTGAACGCGTAATTTTGGGCGTATAACTCAGTACAATCAACAGACCAACTAAACCAAGCGGAAACAACCCCCAGCCACGTAATTCAATAAAATACAACCCAATCGCGATGACCAAAGCCAGTAGCATATAGCCCAAAATTTGCGCCCATACCAAAGCCTGCGCTGTATGTAATAAAGCACCGCTGCCGCCACTAAAGGGCGTGCGTTGAGTTAAGGCATCTAGGCCCGAGCGCGTGTCATGTACTTCGTTAAGCATATTCACACTGATATGCGCGGCTAACGCACCGATCAAAATCAACACAAACAGCGATGTAGACCATTGCGCCCCGGCATACATCGCCAACACCGCACCTAAGCTGACAACCGACAAAGTAAGTAATAAAAACGGGGGGCGTGCGCTGCTAATAAGCGCAGACATAATGGCCCACATAGACGAGAATTTCCTACTCAATTTAGTGTACAAAATATAAATCCAAACGACGCTGCCAACCTGCTAACCAGCGTGCTTCATTTCGCACGGATGGTGCCAAAGCAACGCGCCGTTGTAATACAAACTTCGCGCTATCAATAAACTGTGTTAAGTTGCTTTGCCAATCGTTTGAGAGCTCGGGCATATGTTGCAACACCTGTAACAATCCCCAACCTTGTTGTTGATAACGTTCTTTAACATCAGTACCGAAGCCTTTGAAATTACTATAATCAATCATCGCGAATAAAGTGGCTTGATGTGAAAAAAGCTGATTGATTTTATGCGTCAGCGCCACGCGCTGTTCGGTTGGCACCGAGGCAATGAGGTCCTGCAGTCGTTGTTGAAAGCGCAATACAATAAATTGTGCTTGCGCGTGTTTTGTTTGTATCAACCAGTTGCGTAAAATCTGCATATCATCAGAATGCCAAGCTTGGTCAAATTCAGCTTTATTTGCCCAAGGGGCAAAGGGTTGATTTAACCAGTCCGGCGCCGGATAAGTTAAGGACACATACGCCACCATATCGCTAAACGTCGATTCAAATGGCACGTCGATCTGCCTGGGAAACCAAATAAAGTGACCGATACCAAAGGAAGGAAATTCCTCCGCCTCACTCCAAAAGGTTAAGTTTTCGATCTTAGCACCAGTTTCATTACGTTCAATGCGCTCGCCCAACCAAGCATAATCAATCGAAGGTAAGGCTTGCAAAGACACAGCCCAACCTTGGGCACTCAACCCTAGCATCAATACACCCAACGCTATGCTAAATCGCTTAACTCGCATCCCATTTTCCTTTAGGTGCGTCGTCTAGTCGCTATCGGTGCGGATCTCTTCTTACGCTCGTCGCCGCTGGCATGACTGCGCAAATCTGGCCTAACCTCTTTCGCCAATCCCACATCCGCTAATAGTTTATTTACCTGAATCCAATTTAGCGGCTCGCTCTTACCACGCCGTAAACCGCGCGGTAGACTAAAATCGCCATAACGAATACGCATCAATCGACTCACTTGTAGACCTTGCGATTCCCACAAGCGACGCACTTCGCGGTAACGACCTTCTTTTAAAATGACGCGAAACCATTGATTAATCGCATCCTCATCGGAAGGAATGCGAGAAACATGGTCAAATTTGGCCAGCCCATCTTCCAACATAACCCCCTGTCGCAAACGGGCTAGCACATCATCACCAACCTCGCCAAAAATGCGTACTGCATATTCACGCTCTAACTCATAGGACGGATGCATCATCCGATTCGCCAACTCGCCATTATTCGTTACAATCAACAAACCACTCGTATTAATATCTAAGCGTCCGATACTAATCCAGCGCCCATTGTGTATCGGCGGCAACTGGTCAAAAATGCTATCGCGACCTTGTTCGTCGGCTCGACTGCACACGCGCCCCTCTGGTTTATGATAAAGCAAAACTTGCGTTGGCTGCTTAGCAAGACGTGTCGCCTTCACTGTATGG
>JAVETW010000121.1:0-2924 GCA_034005865.1 Thiomicrospira sp.
ATCCGCACCATGGAAACACCCCCGAACGTCTAGCAAAACTGCAACGTATGATTGAAATTGCGCGCAAAGATGCACCGTGGATTTGGGGTTTACATCCGCGTTCTTTGGCCTTGTATCACAGCTGGTATCAAAATATTTGGCCAAATCGTTTAGCGAATAATACCTTGAAGTATTTGGCGGTCGATGCCGAGCAACGCGTGCAAAAACAAACCGAATGGAATCGGCCGATTGTTTGGCCATTATGGTTAGCAGGCCTGGTGTTATTCGGCCTTGGTTTTTGGGCGGTTTGGGCGTATCGCCAACGTCAACAACAGCGCGTTATTACAGGAGACAACCCATTATGATGGCTTATATTGTGCGCCGTTTTCTCTATGCGATCCCGATTTTGATTGGCGTCAACCTGATTACGTTCGTATTGTTTTTTATGGTAAATAGTCCCGATGATATGGCGCGGGCGCAACTTGGCGCAAAACAAACCACGCCGGAAATGATCGCCAGTTGGAAAGCCGAACGCGGTTATGACAAACCGTTATTTTTTAACGCCGAAGCACCAGGCCTGGTGAAATTCAGCGATACCTTGTTTGTTGAACAATCGCTGAAATTGTTTGTGTTTGATTTTGGTAAATCTGATGCCGGACGGGATATTGGCGCGGACATTTCTGAGCGTATGTGGCCGAGTTTACAAATTGCGTTGCCGACCTTTGCCATCGGTTTGATTACCACCATCACCTTAGCATTGCTGATTGTGCTGTTTCGCGGCACGGCACTCGACACCGGCGCGATGGTGGTTGCGGTGATGATTATGTCGATTTCCGGCCTGTTTTATATCATCGCCGGACAAGTATTGTTTAGCAAAATCCTGCATTGGGTGCCGATTTCGGGTTATGAATCCGGCTGGGATGGCATTAAATTTGTCATTCTGCCGGTGTTGATTGGCGTGTTTGCGGGCTTGGGCGCGGGCACACGTTGGTATCGCAGTATTTTCCTCGAAGAAATTAACCGTGATTATGTGCGCACCGCGCGCGCTAAAGGCTTGTCGGAAATGCAAGTGTTGTTTAAACACGTGTTGCGTAATGGCATGTTGCCGATTCTGACCGGCGTGGTGGTGGTAATTCCCGGCCTGTTTATGGGCAGCTTGATTATGGAATCGTTTTTTGGCATTCCCGGTTTAGGCAGTTACATGATTGATGCAATTAACGCGCAGGATTTCGCCATCGTGAAAGCGATGGTGTTTTTCGGCGCGGTGCTGTATATCGTCGGCCTGATTCTGACCGATATTTCCTACACGCTGTTTGATCCAAGGGTGCGTTTATCATGATGTGGGTATGGCTTTGGACAGACATAATGATTTGGTTATTGGTCGTCGCCTTGGGATTATGGGGCTGGACGATTTCGCGTTCGCCGCAGGTTAAAGCGCAATGGATCGCGATTTTCCGATCTAAAATCGCCATGAGTTCGGCGATTATTCTGCTGTTTTATTTATCGATTGCGTTGCTGGATTCGTTGCATTTCCGTTTAGCTTTGCCCAATCAAACCGCAGGGCAGGCGGTGCAGTATTCCGGTCAAACCACCAGCGTATTGGATCTGGTTTTTAATGAAATTCGCAACCAAACCGAACGCACTTATTCCGCACCGTTTGCGCTTAAAGAACACAGCACCTCGATTATTAAAGACGAAGCAGGCCTGGTGCAACAGGTGCATTTGCCCTTAACGCACGCCGGTTCGCATTTGGATTCGGCGCAGGCGCGTAATCAAGATATTTTACTCAAGTCGTTATGGGCGGTTTTCCTCGCTTGGTTAATCAGTAAGGCCTTGATTAGTTTGCATATTTATTGGCGTGCGCGTGTCGCAAAAATCAGTTGGTGGCAACAAGCAGGCCTGGTGGTAAAAGGGCAAACCGATTTACCTTGGCGCACCGCTTATTTAACCTTTTCGCTGGCGTTAATCAGTTTAGGTTGGCTGTATCTGCTTGGGCATTATTATCATGTGCTCGGCACCGATAAAGTCGGTGGTGATGTGTTATATCAAAGTTTTAAAAGTGTACGCACCGGCGTGTTAATTGGCGTGTTGACCACCTTGGTCATGTTGCCGTTAGCGCTTATTCTCGGCATCAGCGCCGGGCTGTTTAGAGGTTGGGTGGATGATGTCATTCAATACCTTTACACCACCTTAAACTCGATACCGGGCATTCTGTTAATCGCCGCCTCTGTGTTGGTGATGCAAACCATTATTAGCAATCACACCGAATGGTTTGAAACCGCCACCGAACGCGCCGATATTCGGTTATTGGTGTTAGTGTTGATTTTGGGTCTCACCAGTTGGACTGGGCTGTGCCGTTTATTGCGTGCCGAAACCCTCAAAATCAGCCAAGTCGAATACGTTACCGCCGCGCGCGCGTTTGGGGTTAGTCGATTTAAAATTATCGGTCGTCATATTTTGCCGAACGTGATGCACATTGTATTGATTGCAGTAGTGTTAGACTTCAGTGCCTTGGTACTTGCCGAAGCGGTGTTATCGTATGTCGGTGTCGGCGTTGATCCGACTATGCACAGCTGGGGCAATATGATTAACCAAGCGCGTTTAGAGATGGCGCGCGATCCGATGGTATGGTGGTCATTACTCAGTGCATTTATATTTATGTTTATCCTCGTGCTTGCCGCTAACCTGTTCTCCGACCGCGTCCAACGCGTGTTAGACCCGAAGAATAATTAGGAAAATCTATTGTGACAGAACAAATTAGCAAACCCGTCAAGGATTCCGATCAGCTTTCAATGTTGCATTTAGAAGGTTATAAAACGATTGCCGAATGTCACTTAGAACTTTCAATGCTTAATGTGTTGATTGGTGCCAACGGTGCGGGTAAATCTAACTTTATTGGCTTTTTTAAGTTGATTCGTAAAATCTTGGATGAGCAATTGCAATTA
>JAVETW010000122.1:0-2904 GCA_034005865.1 Thiomicrospira sp.
TGGTTTTTGGAAGGCGACGCGGTGTCGGCCGAAACGGAGCTGAGCAATACCGGGCGCGGACGCTCGCCCTCCTTTGCCATGCCGCTGCGGACACAGTTTCTCGAAAAAGGGCTCTATTCTTATGATAAAGCTGTTTTTGGTTCTTACCGCGATTTTACGCCCAATCACTATATCCTCGGCTATCACCTGGTAGCTGCCGGTCGCCGCGACTACGGAACCGAATTATGGAATCATACGCTCGATAAGGTCGGAAGGAGGCCGTACATGATCGTCCCGTTTTCGGAAGGAATCAGGGATGTGACCAAAAAAAACAAGACCTCTTTTTATCGCCATCAAATGGGAGCTTTGAAAGCAGAATGGGAACAGGCGTCTGTTGAAATGGAGCAACCATTTTGGGAAGTTCCATTGCCCGAAAAGCAGATTTTTACAGATTATAAAAGTCCTTTTTATATTAATAAAAAAATGATTGTTGCCGAAAAGCGACCGCTCGACGAAATCGCACGCTTTGTTACAGTTGATTCGGCAGGAAATGAAGAAGTGCTTTTTACACCCGGCTATTACGACTACGGTTCACTGACTTATGGCGGCGAGCGGCTTGCCTGGTCGGAGCGCGTATTTGATCCACGCTGGGATAACCGGAATTATTCAGTAATAAAAATGTTGCATTTAGAAACCGGCGATGTAAAAACGATGGCTCAAAAAACACGCTGGTTTTCGCCGGCACTTTCTGATGATGGTAAGCTGCTCGTCGTTGCCGAAGTTACCGAAGATCAACAGTACCGGCTGCTGGTGATTCAGGCTGGTGATGGTAAAACTGTCCAAACTATTGCCACACCTGACAACGAATTTCTTACCACACCGGCTTTTTCAAAAAATAAAAAAATTATTGTGGCGGTAGCTATTGGCGACGCCGGAAACCGCCTGGTGCTGGCCGAATCTGCTACCGGCGATTTGCAATATCTGATGGACACCACTTTTGCCGTTATCGGCAAGCCGGTGATGCGTGGCGACACCATCCTTTTTGTCGGCGCCTGGTCGGGCGTGGATAATCTCTACATGATGCTGCTGCCTTCGCGCGAAATATTTCAAATAACAGATGTAAAATATGGCGTGGCCAATCCATCTTTTTATGAAAATGGGAATAAAATTATTTTTGAAAATTACACCGCCGATGGTTTTGAGATTGTCACCTTAAAACTTCACCTGACAAAGCCATTGTCTTTGTCGTCGGTAAGGGATCGCAGCGTGAAACTCTATCAGCCATTGGCCGACCAGGCCGATGCCATACTCGATCCGGCGTTTATTCCCGACTCGACGTATGCCATCTGCAACTACTCGCGGTTGGGGCACCTCTTGAATTTTCACAGTTGGGCGCCACTGGCTATTGACGTGGATAATTACGAAGTAAAACCCGGCGTGTCGTTGTTTTCACAAAATGTGCTGAGTACCGCTTTCGCGGAATTGGGCTGGGAGTACAACCTGAACGAGGAAACCGGTAAATATTACGCGCGTTTTACTTATGCCGGCTGGTATCCGGTGCTCGATTTTGCGGCCTCCTATGGCCGGCGGCGCTCGTCGGTTTTCGACACCGCTTCGCAGCGCATCGACTTTAGCTGGATGGAAACCAACTTCGCCACCACCGTGCGTGTGCCGTTCAACATCACCCGCGGCAAATGGGCGCGGTTCCTGCAACCCTCCGTCACGCTGGAATATGTGCAGCGCGACATGGATGCTGATGCCGCGGTTTCGTTCCGACGCAGCAATTACAAAGCGCTTACGTATCGACTTTCGGCCTCCAATCAGATAAAATCGACAGATTGGGACATGTATCCGCGTTGGGGGCAAAGTCTGGATTTGCGTTTGCAAACCTCCCCTTTTGCCTGTGATACGCTTGGCGCAATGTTTTCGGCGGTAGGCCGGCTCTATTTTCCGGGGCTATGGCGTCATCATGGTTTCAATCTTTACGCGGGCTATCAGAAGCGTGCCGACAGCAGTCCGCTTTACGAAGACATGGTGCGCTTTCCGCGTGGTTGGTCGCAGCTTTATGCCAGCGAGGTGGGCAGCTTCGCCGTCAATTATAAATTCCCCATTGCTTATCCCGACCTCAGCATTTGGTCGGTGGTGTACCTGAAACGGATTAAAGCCAACATGTTTTATGATTACGCTATAGGTACCTATTATGACGACCACACCGACTGGCAATCTACCGGTGTGGAGGTGTTTTTCGATGTACATCTACTGCGGTTGCCGGCACCGGTAGAACTGGGCTACCGCCTGGTGTGGCGCCCTGAAATTGCCGACTGGCAAAATGAGTTTTTATTTTCAATAAGCTTCGATAGTTTTTAAATCTTATTTTCGCAAACTATTTTAACGAAATGATGCGCTTTGTTTTAAAAATATTCCTCTCCTCATTTTCAGTGGTCGTCGCCTCATGGCTGTTGCCGGGTGTGGCTTTACACGATTATCTGTCGGCCATACTGGTAGCCATTGTGCTGGCGCTGCTCAACACCTTGCTCAAGCCCATTCTGGTAATCCTCACCATTCCCGTCACCATTTTTACTTTCGGGCTTTTCCTGTTGGTGATCAATGCTGTGATGGCGCTATTGGCCGCCTATTTTGTGAATGGATTTTATATAGCCGGATTTTGGTGGGCAATGGCTTTCAGCATCATCGTTTCGCTGATGAACTTAATGATTAATCTGGACGATAGAAAAAGAAGGTAATAACTCTGATATTAACAACATGAAATCACGCATGCTTACCAACATACAGGAAATCCTCGACACGGCTAACAAAGCGCTGATGTGCTTTGTATCGATGGTGGATGAGCACGGGATGCCTTATGGGGTGCCCATGAACTTTGGGATGCAGGGACAGAACATTTATCTGCACTCGGCGCAAAAC
>JAVETW010000071.1:0-11842 GCA_034005865.1 Thiomicrospira sp.
AGCTATCAAATCGACAATAATCTAACCTTTTTCCCAGCAAGGTTTGGCGGATAAAATCGCGTTGGCTTGGGTCTTTTAGGCGATGCAGGTTAGCGAAGGTGTCCATTGCCATGCCGCCGTTTTGGACGTCGAGTTGTTTGTAATCCAGTTCCGGGTCGTTGGGGAATAAGGCCGGCAATACCGACTTAATCGAGAAACTGCCGTTCATGTCGGGATGGTAATAACCGAGGTTTCTAAACGGCACAATCAGGTCTTTAAAACGGGGAGTGAGTTTGTGAAGCTGATCGCTATATTCTGTAAAATCTCTTGCCAGTTCTTTAATTCGGCTGATTTCAAAGCTTTGGTTATAGGCGACAATACTGCCCTGCGCACCTAAATCTTTCAGCATTTGTTTTACCAGGCCTGGTCGTGGGTCAATATGTTCGTCACCAAGATATTCTTTGTGTTCTAGCTCGCCGTTTTCATGCAGGATGTGCAGTGAATACTGAAACGGCATTTGCATATAAGGCCGCTGACCGTCAAAGCGCGGAATGCCTTCCATAAAGGTTTCAAAGTCGAAGAAATAAATCGGATAGCTAAGTGATTGCATAAACTTGGCGATGACGTTTGGGTTAATCACAGGTTGGCCGGTATGTGCCGTTTGTACTTGAATGCGTTGGATTTTGCTTAAGGGTTCATCTGCGGGAATGTCTTGATAGGTGTGAATACCACGATGATATAAATCGAACTTTTTCGCCGCGTTCATCCAATACAAATTAAATACCGATGGGTTAGGTACGTTTTGCCAGCAGTGACCTTTAAAATCACAACTATGCGGATCATCACAATGCACACCAATTTCCATCTTAGGCTCATCGCCTTTAAGCATAGTTTCCATCGCGTTGATTAAATCCGGCACATTATCGAGGCGTTCTAAAACCGTTTCGGTGACATCTTCAATGTGAAACAGTTGATGCACATCCAATTCACCTTGGCGCACGTATTGATTGTTGATATGCACGATGGCAATACGATTGAGGTTCAGTAGGTTCGATAAGGCGTACCATTGTACGGTGGCATCGTTGAGGTGATAGTCTTTAACACCGGTGGAGGCTTTGACTTCGTACACATCCCAACCATCGCCGTTTTTGACCAAAATATCGGCCATCGCAAAAATGCCGTTTTCTTTAAAGGTTGCCTCATAAATCACCTCGACACCCGCATCAATCAGCTGGCGCGTTTGTGCCATCATGCCGTCAAAGTTTTGAGTATCGAATTGAATCTCAACGCCGCCGGGAAATAACTGGCAGGCTAAATCCCCAACGCTATGTCCGGTATCAAACAAGGCTTGTTGCGCCGCATCAGGTTGATCACGCAGTTCAGGTCGGTTCTTTAATAACCACAGTGATTTATGACACTGTAAACCACGAATGAATTGAGATTTTGAGAGCATAAATGCTTACCTTACCCTGACTGTTATGGCGTTATATTTTTGGGTGAAGATTCCAATATCGAATCACATATTTGCGCATAGCCATCAATCAACTTCTTTACTTTTGAATCCACTTCATTCAATAACACTTCACCATTTTTAGTTGCGTAGAGTTTTGGGAAATCACCTAAAATACGATGGTAGGCCAACCACCAAGCGGAGCTTGCGACTTCAAAACCAAGATTCGATTTAGCTTTTTCCGACTTTGCTTTTAAACTTATTTGATCAGAAAATATCTCCCCAAGATTAACATCCTTACTCGTCCTTACAACACCTATAACCATGTCTTTAAAGTCATTTTTATCAAACTCGATACCAATAACGAGCGGAGCTTTCTTTATTGTGTTGTTGTGTACCTTGAACTTGAACCCCAGTCTCTTTTTTAAACTCAATGGAGTGTCATCAGCAATACTTACAACCCAGCCTTCCAGGCTATTTTCATGAAGATAATCAGATAGACTTTTCTTTAATCTGTCAAAAAACTCAATCATTAACTCATCGCGCAAACTTGAAACACTGTTTTGTGCTTCAAACAAGAACGCAATAAACTCTCTACGCTCATCATCCTTTAGCTCTGTTTGTAAAAATTGGTTTAATGACATGAGTTTGCTCCTATACTGTCCTGTAAGTTTTTGCACCACCTCGCGATATTGCTCAAGGACTACTGAAATATTTTTTAAGTTTTGCACCTGCTGATGACAAGCATCGAGCCAAACCAACAAATCTTCTTTGTAGGTGATGTTTTTGTAGTCGATTTTTTCATCATCTTTTCTCAAAAACCTTGCATTAATCTCATATTTCCCCAGTCCATGCTTTGATGGTTCTCGTGTATCTAATGTTAAATAACAAAAGCATACCTTACAGGTATTGGGATACTGCTTTTTAACCGTTTCGATGTATCGCTGAACTTGATTATGCTGATCGGTGGCATACACCTTATTTTCAACGATGACATGATTGCTACCATCAGAAATGAATATATCAATACCTCGGAACTCTCTTCGGCAAAATGCCCCGTCATAATCAAAGTTGAAGTTTTCTGGCAATATCGGCTGTAAAAACAGTTTTAAAAAAAGACTACCCTGTGCATGAGAGCCCTTGGGATTGAGCATTGCAGCAAGAAAACGACTGTGCAATCGCACTTCATCATGCACACTGAGCAAGGTTGTGAAAATATTGAAGTCATTCAATCCTCGCATCTTCTGATTCATTTGATATTGTTTGAACTGTTCAAATGTATTTTGGTGCTGTCTTAAAGCTTCAAGCTGTTGTTCTTTTGTGACTATGGATGGATCAATCAAACCAATTCTCCATTTTTAAATGCGGTATCGCTTGATAGTCTGTGACATTTCTTGTCACAAGCGTTAGACCGTTGACGATGGCAATTGCGGCAATTTGACTATCGACAAAGCTGAGCGTGATGCCTGTTTTTTCAAGCTGTGCTCTAAATTCAGCATGAACACGCGCAGCGGATTGGTCATAATCAAAAACAGGTAATTGACTTACCACTAGATGCAGATAATCGCCAATCGCTTGCTTACGCTTACCTTCCGGCATTTTTAGCCAGCCATAACGCATTTCGTGCCAAACCAAGCTTGGAATAGCAAGTAAGTGTTCATTACGCTTAAGATTTGACAATACCCGTTGATTGGGCTGAGACTTAACGACTTCGGATAATAGATTCGTATCCAGTAAATAACTCGCCTCTACCATGAAAATTCCCGCCCCTTATCCTCGGTGCGAACCGACTCAAAAGCTTCATCAGCGTTGTCAGCCTGACTGTTGGCACGCCATTGTTCAAGCGCATTCATAAAACCAACCCTGTTCCTATCAAACGGTTCAAGCACGGCGCATGGCTTACCATGTTTAGTAATCGCAATGGGTTTACCAGTCATTTCAACCTGTTGCAGCGCCTGTGCTAAATGTGTTCTCACTTCTGAAAAAGATAAGGATTCCATCTGCCAACCTCCATTATGTACATATTTAAAGTACACATCATACCCATTTTTGAATCTTATCGACAGTGTAATTGATAAAACCCACTGCCAGTTAGCCTTCCCACTGCTCATTGCGACAACACTTGTCGTAATAATGCAGATCACTTACCTTACCCGATTAAAACTGTCTTACAATGCAAAAAAACGACAGAGGAATATTTATGCCGAGCACATTACGAATTGATATGTCACAAACCTTTGGTTATCCCCTCGCCCTTGAAGTGACCGGTTGGTCGGAGGGTGTCAGTTGGATTAATGAAGTTCAGCAACAACGATTTATTAATGCCTATGATGAAGACAATGGCTTATCGCTGGCTTGGCTTTTTAATCAGCCCGACAACCAGGCCTGGCAAAAGGACTTTCCACCCGATATATTGCAAGCGTTACTCGATTTTGAACAGCGTTTTAGCCGTCACACCTTTAGTAGCTTGTGGTTTGTTAGTCGTTGTGAGGCAGCGCGACAATTACTGCTCAGTGCGCCGATTTTGATGTGGATGTTGATGGACTATGCCAAAAAACACCGGCTAGCGCCCGAACAGGTTTTGCCGTTGTTTTCAATAAAACGCACCGATATTCTGGCTTTGCACGCTTTGCCCCCGACTAAATCGACTCTCAACTTGGTTTATAAATACCGTACGGATGATTTTAACCATGAAGACATTCGCCTGCTCAATGAACTAGGCCAGCGATTTGAAGCGCGTTTATTGGGTCGGTTCAACCAAATCAATCGGTCGATGGTGATTTGGTTATTAGAACAGCCGAGTATTTTGAACTATCCGTTTTTTCACCAACTTTGTGATGCCGACATTCGCGCGGTGCGCACTACTTTTCGCGACACAGTAGCAATGGGAGCCGAACTGAATCGCCAACGCACTGAACACCAACTGCAAAATTGTCACAATCTTGAACAACTTTATGCGCTACATGATGGATTAGTCGAACAGTTTAACCGTCACCAAATCAACACCCAGAAAAACACGATTTACCCCACCTGTCCGTTTGAAGAAAGCGACGCGATAATCCAAGTAAAAACCGCTTACGAATTGATGCAGGAAGGCACGGAGATGGCGCATTGTGTGGCGAGTTATCATAAGCGTGTGCTTAACGGTGAGTATTTTGTATTTAAGGTATTAGCGCCAGAACGCGCGACGCTCGGACTGCATTTTGTGCGCGGCCAATTGCGCATTGACCAACTCCGCCTAAAACGCAACGCCACACCGGAAAAAGAAACCCAAGAATCGGTGTTTTGGTGGTTAGAAAATCAAAGCCAATAAGCGGTTAATTAAAATGTAACGCCTCAATCTCGGTAACAACAGGAAGCACTTGCTCATAAAGCGGCTTATTTTTTGATAACAACGTTTCTAAGGCCTTTCTGCGTTGTTGCGCACTCGGCTTATTCGCAATATTGACAGCTAAACAATGCAACAACCAGTCATTACTCGTCGTATCAATGGCGCTGTCAATGACAAGGGGTATATATTGTCTTTCTCGATTAATTTTTTCTTGCGCTTTGTTAAAGGCTTCGACCTGCTCCAATCGCTTTTCAAAGTCCAAAATATGCATCGCTGCATTCCTTTTGTTTATTTTAATACTTGTTCGATTTGTGTCAGTGCATCTAACGCGCCTAAACCAATCCCAATATCGGCTTTGTGCCCCAATTGTGGGTTGATTTGGATATAGGTTAATCCAACCAATTGCGTAACATGGCGCTTTGAGAGCGCACCGCCGGCAAGGTTGAACCTGCGCCGAGTTCAATAATCGCCACCTTTTTACTTTTGCGGCTTTTTAAAGGACGTAACCAGGTTTGATAACGCTGAAGTTGTTCATCACTTCGGCTGGCATTCCAATGCCAATCGTTAAACATCAAAACATTGGGACGTAATAAATCAGTCGTTTGCGGGTGGTGAATCAGGTTTTGTGCTTTGAGCGTGGTTAAATCAACGTCAATTTCAAAGCCGTCTGCTGCCAATAAATCGCCTTTGCCGTTAAGGGTTTGCAAGTAGTGAATCGAACCATGACACTCGAAAACGCGTTCGCAATCAAAACCCGATTTTTGGAACTGACCATCCACGTTACTGGTATAAACAAAGTAACCACCAGGCCTGGTTTGCGCCCAACGTTTGAGAATTTCAAAACCTGCATGGGGTTGTGTTTGGCGATAAAGATTTAGGCGATGACCATAAAACCCCCAAGCCAAGTTGGGTGTATCTTCAAACGCTTGCGGATTGGCCATATCGCTAAAGTGCCGACCACTTTTTTCCAGCATCGGATAGGCTTTCCAAAAACCTTCCTTACCGCGAAAATCAGGCAAGCCGGAATCAACTCCCATACCGGCACCGGCTAAAATAATGACGGCCTCGGCTTGCGAAATTGCCAATGCCGCCTGTTCGATAGACTTTATGAATGACTGTTGCATCAATTTGCATCTCTTCCAATTATTATAAGTTGGCAGTTAGTTTAGCGATTTAATGGGTTGACGGACAGAGCTGGGCAGGCTACTGGCGACATGAATTGTCGCCAGCTATTTCATCATTAGGCTCGGTTGATTTATTAAGTTTGATTAACTATGATTAACAGTGATTAACAGTGATTGGAAGAGATTAAATAAAAAGGATATTCATCATGGCGCAAACAGACTCTCGTGTATTAACGGCACATATCCCACTCGAAATGGCGAATCAAATCGATCAAATGGCTGAAAAATTGGAGCGTTCAAAAAGCTGGATTGTTAAGCAAGCGCTTTCATCGTGGATTGCACAAGAATCATTGCGTGAACGTTTAACACGTGAAGCGCTTGCCGATGTGGACGCGGGCAATTTGATAAGCCACGAAGAGGTTCAAGCTTGGGCGATGAGTTTAAACACTGATCAACCTAAACCTGCTCCCGTATGATTAAGTTGCATTGGACAAGCAAAGCCGCATCGGACTTGGTGCGGTTATATGAATTTTTAGCGCCATTAAATAAACAGGTTGCCGCTCAAGTTGTGCAATCACTTTCCAAAGCACCCAACAATCTGCAAACCCACCCAAAACTAGGAGAGCGGCTTGAGGCGTTTGACCCAAGAGAGGTTCGGCGAATTGTCATAGGTGATTATGAAATGCGCTATGAAATTCAACGAGAAGCCATTTATATTTTGCGTATCTGGCACAGCAAAGAACACCGTTAAACCTGTAATCAAAACATTATCCGGTGTTCATTTTTCAGAATCACACTTTACTGCACACTTAACCCACTCATAAACCCTATGCCGTTTTGTTTAGCGTAGCCCGGTTTATAACTACATTCTTCGCTTAAAGCTTGTAGCACCAGGCCTGGTTCAAAGTCTTGATAGCCTAAGCTGAATTTACGTTTTACGGCGGCAAAGTCGCCCGGTGTAAGTAAGCTCAATTGTGAAAGCTACTGTTTGATTTGTTCAAGTTCGTTTTGGCTAAACTCGCCTTCTTTAAATAACGCTTGGAACAACCACCAGGCCTGGTCGGGCTTGAGTGGCTTGAATTCCATTTTGACATCAAACCGACGCATCGCCGCTGCATCGAGGTTTTTCACAAGATTGGTTGAGGCGATAAACACGCCTTCAAACGCTTCCATTTGGGTGAGCATTTCGTTCACTTGGGTGACTTCCCAACTACGCACGGCATTTTCACGCGATTGTAAAAAACTGTCCGCTTCGTCTATTTGCAATACTGCGCCTTCGCGTTGGGCTTCTTTAAACGCATAGGCGATATTTTGTTCGGCCTCACCAACATAAGGTGACAATAAATCGGACGCGCGTTTAATCAATAGGGGTTTATCCAACTGCTCGGCAAGATAATGGCCGAACGCGGTTTTACCGGTGCCGGGCAAACCATATAAACAAAAACGCCCTTGTTGTCTCTGCTTTATGCCATTCACCAACTTGTCGAGATTGACATCGGTATTCAGGTACTGCAACGAATAGTCGAGTTTGCTATCAAGGTTTTTTAGCTGAATCTCTTTTTTGCCTTGCGCTTGCAAGGTGGCATTAACCAAACTCAGCACTTTGTCTTGAAATTGTTGGGTGGTCATGGTGTCGTTGTGTAGGGTTTTGGTGACTTTTACCGCACGCTCAATCACCGCTGGCACCAGGCCTGGTTGTTTGGCGAGTTCATCTAACCAACTTGACTTAACCGGCAAGTGCGCAAACAAGTCAGTCAAAATACCGCGTCGTACACTTCTAGGTGGATTACTCAGTTCGATTACTATATCAAATCGGCGCAAATAGGCGGCATCGATTTGGCGCACGGCGTTACTTACCCAAAAAGTGGGAACGGGATTGGTTTCAAGCAATTGGTTTATCCAGGCTTTGCTGTTGCTGCTGCGCTGGCGCGATGAACCAAACAGACTAAACAAATTGTCGGTTGGAAACACATCTTCTACTTCATCAAACATCATTAAACACTGCCCTTGGTGCGCTAATGCGCTTTGCGCCAATTTATAAACATCAATACGCCGACTGGCGGTCACGCCATCGCCATCTTCGTCTTCACTCACAATTTCAAACAACGGTGTTTTAAGCTGTTGAGCAAGGGCTTTTATCCATTGGGTTTTACCGGTTCCCGGCTCACCATGCACCAAAATATTGATGCCGGTTTTGTGGGTTTGGTTTTTTAAATAGTCGAGCACAGTTTGCGTTTGCTCTTTGAGGTGTGGGTAATTATCTAATGTCAGATGAGATTGAGCTGACAACACAAAATAACGGCTTAATAAATCAAGCGGTGCTTGGCTTTCAGCGGTCACTAAATCGGCAAAACCATCAAGTAAATCGACTTTTCGGCGTAAGTCGTTGGCTGAACTTTTATCTACTTTTAGCAGGCCTGCTTGATGCAAACGTCCTGCACGATTGAGCGCATTATTAATGACGAGACGAGGTTGTTTTACTGTGACTGACAATACATTCACCAATTCTTGCCGGCTTAAATCGCCCAAAAAATCGGTGAAGTTTTCAAATTTCTTCACCGTTTGCAATAGGCTATAAAAACCCAGTAACGCCTGTTCAACATCCGTTAAATTGAGCATAGCGCTGATGGCACGCAGGTTGTCGCCCAACGGCCCTTTAAAACTTAGATTAGACTTTTCTAACTGACTATTTAAAGCGCAAATATACGGGGCTAACGCCGCGAGTGCCTCTTTAAAATCCGCTTCTTCTTCGAAATGCGCGTCAACATCCAGCATCATGGCGAAATCCAACCCTGACAAATTCCGATAACCATCATGGCTTTCAATGCGTTTACGGTAGAAACTATCTTGCAGAATGCGCGTGATCCACAAGGCAATAAACGCGCGATTATCTTCAGCGTTTATAAACGCATCCGTTACCACCAGGCCTGGTTTGATTGTTTTTGCTTTTGCCATGTTGATCGCTCCTGTGTTGATTGCTTGAGCGTAATGTAAGACACCATGCAAAAGATTGACAGCGCAACACGGCACGCTTGCGACAACACTTGTCGCCAACTAGCAAAGTCAAGTGTAAAAACACAATGGATATGAAAATTACAAAGGTATAGATGTATAATTTACAAAACAAAGGATGGTAAGTTATGATTAAACGCCATATTCAAAACCTGCTAAACGACTATCTCAAGCTGTTTCCGGCCGTATGGCTAGGCGGTGCGCGTCAAACCGGAAAATCGACGCTAGTCATGGCATTACCCGATTACCATTACGTCACGCTTGACGACATCACCCTGTATATGGCGGCACAAGACAGCCCGCAGACGTTTATTCAATCACTGCCAAAGCCGGTCATTATTGATGAAATTCAACGTGTACCCGAATTACTGCTGGCGATTAAGCAGGACATTGATGTCAATCGTCAGAATGGCCGCTACTTACTCACAGGATCCGCCAATCTGCATGGCATGAAGAATGTACAAGATTCGCTGGCCGGGCGTTTAGGTGTACTCGAGCTTACCCCCTTTAGCCTGCGTGAATTGAACACTAATGAACAAAATCTGCTGGATGATCTATTCAATGGCACGATGGTGAAACAGCCACCTCCAACCCTAAAAAAACCAATCATTGAACAGGTTCTCAGTGGCGGTTATCCAGAAATGCAAACGCTAACCCAGCCCCGTTTACAAAAACTTTGGATGGGCGCTTACATCACCACCTATATTGAGCGCGATGCGTTTAACCTGGCAGAAATTCGTAAAAAAGATGCGTTTTATCGGCTATATCATATTCTGGCTTCTCGCAGTGCCAACCTGCTTAACAAAGCCAGTTTGGCGCGCGACATCGGCATCAGCGCCGCTTTATTGGTCGACTATCTGGCCTTATTGCAAACCACCTATCAAATAGAATTGGTTTCGGCATATTGGGATAACGTCACCAAACGCCATGTCAAAATGCCGAAATTATTTTTCATGGATACCGGTGTGCTGTGCAATATGTTGCAAGTGAATTTAGACAGCTTTTGGCAAAGCCCTTATCGCGGTTTGATAACGGAAAACTTTGTGTTTAGCGAATTGTATCGTGCTAAACAAACGACACTTGAACCAACCGAGTTATATCACCTACGCACCAGTGATCAAAAAGAGATTGATTTGATTATTCAACGCGGGCAACAAACGATTGGCATAGAAGTGAAAGCGTCCAGCCAAATTGACGCGTCCGCCTTTAAACATTTAAAGCCTTTTGCTGAAAGCCTAGGCGATGACTTTAAAGGCGGTTATGTATTTTATTTAGGCGAACACGCCGTGCAATTCGGCGACAATCTCTGGGCGTTGCCTATGGCGTATTTAGGGTGAAACCTAACGCCATAACTTTCGGCAGGCCTGGCTAACAATATTGAATAGCGACACTACCTGTCGCTTTGAGCTTAAACGCTGATAATTTTTACGCTAAGCTATGTAAAACATTTTTGAGACATTAACCATGAACGACGCTTGTTATCGCCGTATCCAAACTCTACGTTTGATTCCAAAATCCCCGACTCGCATTAGTGTGAGTCAACTACATGAAAAACTGGTCGGTCACGGTTTTGATATTGATGTGCGTTCGGTGCAACGCGATGTAAATAGTTTGGCGAACTTGTTTGCGATTGAAAACGACGGCAATAAAGATATTCCCGGTTGGTATTGGCGAAAAGATGCTGAAAAACTCGAATTACCGGAGATGGAACCGGCAGTGGCGCTGAGTTTTAGGATGGTAAGGTCATTTTTAGACCGATTTATGCCTCCTAGCACGCTGGATGATTTAGGTGACTATTTTAACTACGCCGAACAGGTTTTATCTAACTTGCCGGATAACCATTTGGCCGACTGGACAAATAAAATTGCGCTGCTTTCTCGTAATCAGCCCTTACTTAGCCCGACCATAGCTGATGATATTCTGAATAAAGTCTATACCGCCCTGCTCACCGATAAACAACTGATTGCCAGCTACCGCCCACGCAAGGACAGCGATGCCAAAGACTATGCCATCAACCCCTTGGGTTTGGTGATGGTGGATAAGGTGATTTATTTGGTTGGCACACTATGGGAATACCGTGACATTAAACAATTCGCCCTGCATCGTTTTGAATCAGCGGAAGTCACAAAAGACAACGCGATGGCCTATTTCGGTTTTGATTTACAAAAATACATCAAACAAGGCCAGTTTGAGTACCTGATTGAAGAAGAAAAAACGATTAAACTCAAGCTGGTCGTGTCTGAACAGATTGCGTTTCATTTAACCGAATCGCCGCTGGCCAAAAACCAAACGATCAAGCCTGAAAAGGACACAGGGCGGCTCATTTTACGCGCCGAAGTTAAAAACACCCAACAATTGCGTTGGTGGTTAATGAGTTTTGGCGATGGCGTCGAAGTGCTGTCGCCCAGCAAACTCAGAGCAGAATTTAAACAGACGTTTGAAGCTTTAGCGAACAAGTATCATGATGATGTTTAATCGGTCTGAACTAACAAAATTGGTGCTCCCTTATTACCAGGCCTGGTTGGACAAAATGCAGCAACTCGGCGAAAAAGGGATTTAAAACGCTCAGTTATCTGTATGTTATACTTGTCATACATGTATAACACTTGGAGCCAATTATGTTAGCCGTTCGTTTAGACAGTGAAATGGAACAAGAGCTGGAAAGGCTCGCCAAAGAAACCGGGCGTTCTAAATCTTTCTACGTTAAAGAAGCCCTTGCCCAGTATTTGGCTGATGTAAAAGATTATTACGATGCGCAAGATACCCTTAACAATATCAAACTTGGCAAGGAAAAAACCTTAACGTCCGAACAAGTGAGAAAAGAACTTGGCTTGGACGATTAAATACACCGAAACAAGCCTTAAAGCGCTCGCGGTTTCAAGTAATAACTGCAATTTAAATTTACGCTGCAAGCAAATCAACTTGCCGCCCCAAAAATAGTTCATT
>JAVETW010000072.1:0-11802 GCA_034005865.1 Thiomicrospira sp.
AATAGCCTTCTCGAATAGAACCGCGATCTTCCACTTGATACAAACGCGCCACGTTATGCGAAAAACGATCCACCACCGTTTCTAAACTAAACACACCTTGGTGAACCAAATCCAATAACGCCGTTAACGACTGCTGCACTTGTGGCAGGCCTGACGGTGCGGCGAAATAAGACTGCTGCTTTTCTTCCCAGGTATGCGGCGCGTGGTCGGTGGCAATCACATCAATCCGTCCGTCAATCACCGCTTGACGAATCGCATCACGATCCGACTGCGCCTTTACCGCCGGATTACATTTAATCAAACTGCCTAAACCCTCATAATCAGCATCGCTAAACCATAAATGGTGAACGCAGGCCTCGGCGGTAATCCGCTTGTTTTCAACTGGACCGGGTTCGAATAATGCCAATTCCTCCGCCGTGGTAATGTGCAGAACATGCAAACGTGCGCCGGTTTCTTTTGCCAAAGCCACCGCCATCGACGACGACTTATAACAGGCTTCACGACAACGAATATCCGGGTGAGCCGACATAGGTACATCGTCACCATAACGTTCACGATACAAGGCTTCTTGCGCCTTAATCATCGGCGTATCTTCACAGTGCGTCGCAATTAAAATCGGACTTTCGCTAAAAATAGCACGCAACGCCGCTTCATGATCCACCAACATATTGCCGGTGGACGAACCCATAAAGATTTTCACCCCGCACACATCTCGCGGATTCACTCGACGCACTTCATCCACGTTATCGTTGGTTGCGCCCAAATAAAACGAATAGTTCACCCAAGATTTTTGCGCACCCAAGGCATACTTCGCCTCTAACGCCGCCAAACTGATGGTCGGTGGATTCACGTTCGGCATCTCCATATAACTGGTCGTGCCCCCGGCTAATGCCGCACGCGATTCCGAAGCAATATCGCCTTTGCTAACCAGGCCTGGTTCTCTAAAATGCACTTGATCATCAATCATTCCCGGCAATAAATGCAACCCGGCAGCATCAATCACCTGCGCGGCCGCCTGATTAATCTGCGGGGCAATCTTTGCAATACGACCCTGTTCAATCAACACATCCACTACAGCCTGCACACCCTCATTAACCATGGTCGCCTGCTTAATCAAAATCGAACTCATACCCACCCCACTGAAAAAATTAACGCAACCCCACTTCACAATTCGACAATCCGCTTAACACACGCTTTATAGTACAGCCACGATTAAGGACGCACTAAACCTAAAAGCAGCGCATATCAACTTGCGGCAAGCATTCAAAGCCCGGCTTGGCAAAATAATACCCTTGCATCAGGGTTACGCCCAACGAACGAAAATACTCAACCTCTTCTCGCGTTTCCAAACCCTCGGCCAGTACACGAACGCGCAGCTTTTTACACATTTGAATCAAGCTTTCAACAATAACTTGCTTCACCGAATTTTTATCAATATCACGTACCAATTCCATATCGATTTTAAGCAAATGCGGCACAAAACTCGCCAACATATTCAAACCGGCATGGCCCGCGCCAAAATCATCTAACGCGGTGGTAAAACCTTGCGCTTGATAATACTCAAAGATTTTAGTCAAATGTTTGACATCAGCCACCTGCTCGGACTCGGTAATTTCAAACATAATACGTTCGGTCGGGAATTCAAAGCGCTTGGCTGCATCAAGCGTGCTCCGAATACAATGCGCCGGTTCATACACGGCATTGGGCAAAAAATTGATGCTCAGCATACGATCTAGTTTGAGCTGACTGGCTAACTCAATCGCCTTAACTCGACAGGCTTGATCAAACGCATAGCGGTTTTGATCATTCACTTGTTGCAGCACACTCCAAGCTGAATCTTGATTCGCCCCTCTCACCAAGGCCTCATAACCAAAAATATCACGCTTTTCCATATCCACAATCGGCTGAAACGCAAAAGTAAAATCAAAACCCAGCTCAGCATGGCATTTTCCGCATCCGGTCATAATATCTTCTATTGGAAAATAAGTGGCCATTAAGCCTCTCCTATGTCTATAGTTTGCTTGGGGTTTACGACGAGTATCAAAACGAAATATATTCTTTCGCTAAATTTATCATATCCATTTAAATCAATCTGATTCTAAGGGCGTCGATAACCCCTGAACGTTTTCAGGCTACCACCTTGTGTCGAGCGCCGTGATCGCAATAGATGGGGCTTACAGACCCCGTCATCTTAAGTCCCGCAAACAATGTATCGGAGTGACTTGAGACAACATCCCTTGTAAGCCAGACAAAAACGAGGATAATCATAACGTAAAGTTTCATTAAATATGCTGCTTTTTCCTTGTTACCTTCTCATACACAAGAGCGCATCCCCCATGACCGACTCCAAGAAAATCCAAATCAACCCGCCTGTTTTCATCAGCTCCGCTGTGCTGACACTCACGCTCGTGTTTTACACCGTTTTTTTTAATGATTCGGCAAACGCGCTGTTTTGCACTCAATTTAGACAGGGGGAATAAATTTGCAGTTGCGGGTATTGTTGTGTTGACTACTATTGGCCCACGTTATGACTTCTAAAAGGCAGGCAACCAGCAGGCCTGCTAATTCGATTAGATGGCCAAACAGCATAACGCCCCACCGAGTGAGCCTGCTGTTACACAATGAGCCAGATTCAAACAGACACTCTTATGAACGCCTAAACCCCCTGCATATTTGTACTTTTAGCGCGCGGTATCTAGGTCCTTTTTAGCCTCAGGCGCGCCCTCACTTGCTGCGCCTACATCCGTTACGTTTTCTATCGTAGGACGCTTTTCCTCGACCCACTCTTCATCTTGGCGCGGATCCATTTCTGCCAAAACCTGACCCGAGGCAGCCGGAACGGCCACATACACATTCATATTTTCATCCGGGATGCGCTCTGCCATCAAAGAGTAGCCCCCTAACGCTAGGGCAAATAACGCCAATACAATAAAAAACGCGGTTGCAGAGTAACCCAGAATAAACCCAAGCACCAATGGCGCGATAAACGACCCCATGCCATAAGAAAATAACAGTGTTCGACTGATTTCAACCAAATCTTTGTTTTCGTCAAACACATCATTGGCGCGCGCGACACTCAACGGATAAATACTAAACAAGCTCATGCCCAATAAAAACCCAACCGTATAAAGCAAGACCACGCTGTTTTGCCAAAACCACGGCAAAACCAGCATCAACACCAACGCCGAGACACTAAAAAAACCTGCCCACGCCAACATTTTTCGCCGCCCCAAACGATCTGACAACATCCCCACCGGAAGCTGTGCAACCAATCCGCCCAGAATCGTTACAGCCATAAATAACGACACCACGCCGGCCTGCTCAAAGACGCTCAAGACATACAAAGGAAACATGGTGTAGAATGCGCCGACAAATACCCCGCCAATAAAACTTCCCACCAAGGCTAAAGGCGCAATCGACAATAATTTCGGCATGCTATAGCGTTCAAACGGCTTGAGTACAGGTTGTGTAACCCGCGTAATCGCCACTAAAACCAAAGACCAAAGTACTAAAATCGAGCCTAGAATAAAGATAGTTGTAGCCGGCATGTCAAACATCAGTAGCAACTGACCCAACGCCAGCGCCAAGAAGAAAACAATGGTATAAACCGCGAGGATTTTGCCACGATCATCAGTCGAACTTTTCTCATTCAGCCAGCTTTCAAGCACAATCAACATCGCATAAAACGCAAAACCGGAAACCAAGCGCAAACCACCCCAAAACCAAGGCTCAAACCAAAGTGCATGGCCTAAAAACGCCATCACCATCAGCGCCGAAAAGGCCGAAAAACTCCGCGCATGACCGACCGTGACAATCAATTTTTGGCTAAAAATCGCCGCCAGCATCGCGCCTAGAAAAAACGCCGCATTAATTAAGCCGATAACCCCCTCACTCAATCCTTCCTGCTTCAAAAATACACCAATAAACGTCATTAACAGACCATAGCCTGTAGCTAACAACGCAATCGACAAAAATAAAGATGAGATGGGCAATAAGGCACGTTTAAAAAACACGGATTCTCCTAAAAGCGTCCTTTGCACAAGCCTCTGACTTGTGTAGGGGACGTTAAAAACAAATAAAGTTGGCTAAAGCCTCTTGAAAAATCGCTGTCTTAACACTTAAAAACTTCGTGCCTTCGTGTCTTTGTGGTTCAAAAATGAAATGTCAGCAGCCCCTAAAACAAACAAGGCCTCTTTCGCTAATGCTCAAGAAGCCTTATAACAATCTAAATCAAATGCAAACACAGTTATGACAATACTAAATTATCTCTATGAATCAAAGACTCATCATCAATATAACCCAATATTTGCACAATTTTATGACTTGATTGGCGCAGGATTTTTTGCGCTTCATCGGCATCATAGTTCACTAAACCACGCGCAATTTCAACACCTTGCTCATCTTGGCAAATCACCATATCGCCGCGTTTAAATTGACCTTGTACGGCCACCACCCCAACAGGCAATAGGCTTTTGCCCTGCTCACGCACCACGCGCACCGCACCGGCATCAAGGGTTAAGCGACCGCGAGCCTGCAAATGCCCAGCCAGCCATTGTTTACGCGCTTTCATCGGCTCTAAATCCGGTACTAATAACGTGCCGACGTTTTCACCACTGTGTAAGCGCGGCAAAATATTCGCCTCCCGGCCGGAGGCAATCAAGGTGGCCGTACCGGAGCGCGCCGCCCGTTTTGCCGCCATGACTTTAGTGTACATCCCGCCGCGCCCAAGTGCGCCGCCCAACGGACTCGCCATGTCTTCAATGTCTTTACGACTCACCTGCGCATGTTGAATCAGTTGCGCATTCGGATTTTCACGCGGATTACTGTCATACAAACCCTGTTGATCGGTCAAAATCACCAACACATCCGCGCCAATTAAGTTCGCCGTCAACGCCGCCAGTGTATCGTTATCCCCAAAGCGAATTTCATCCGTCACCACAGTATCGTTTTCGTTAATCACCGGAATCACGCCGTGTTCAACCAGGGTTTGAATCGTGCTACGCGCATTTAAATAACGCGCGCGATTGGATAAATCATCATGTGTCATTAAAATTTGCGCGGTGCGTAATCCGCTTTTGGCAAACTCGGATTCATAGGCCTGCACCAACCCCATTTGCCCCACCGCCGCCGCCGCTTGCAACTCGTTTAACGCCGACGGGCGCGTTGTCCACCCCAAACGTTTCATGCCTTCGGCCACCGCACCGGACGACACAATAATAATCTCAACACCGCGTTCACGCAGCGCCACCATTTGCGCTACCCATTTCGCCAACTCAGCCTGGTTTAACCCTTGGCCATCATTGGTTAATAAAGCACTACCGAGTTTAATCACCCAACGCTGGGTGTGTGTTAATGCTTGACGATCCATCTACCGCCTCTTTTATGATTACTGTTGTGCTTGCTGACTTTGCTGCTCCGCCGCGCGCTGTTGTTGCGCCAGGTCATCGGCTTTGTTTTTAATCAACGCATACGAAATCTGGCGCATTAATTCTTCGGTTCCGAGGCGCTCAACGGCAGAAATCATATACACCGGACCTTGCCAATCTAAGCGCTGCTTCACATCCTCAAACACCGCTTGCGCTTCATCTTCTAATAATAAATCGGCTTTATTTAACACCAACCAACGCGGCTTACCGGCGAGTTCGGCACTAAATTTTTCTAACTCTTTTTGCACAATGCGCACCGATTCCACCGGATCGGAACCATCCAACGGTGCCATATCCACCACATGCAATAACAAACCGGTACGTGATAGATGTTTCAAAAACTGCACACCCAAACCTGCACCTTCCGCCGCACCTTCAATCAATCCGGGAATATCGGCAATCACAAACGAGTTTTCTGCCGACACCCGCACCACACCCAAATTAGGATACAGTGTTGTAAACGGATAATCCGCCACCTTAGGACGCGCCGCCGAAACCGAACTAATCAGACTCGACTTACCGGCGTTGGGCAATCCAAGCAAGCCAACATCCGCCAAAACTCGCATCTCTAATAACAACTCGCGCGCTTCACCCTCTTCACCCAGCGTATGTTGGCGCGGCGAACGATTAGTGGAACTTTTAAAATGCACATTACCTAAGCCATGACGGCCACCTTGGGCAACCAACAGCCGCTGACCATGCTCGGTTAAATCACCAATTAACTCCTGCGTGTTTAAATCGGTTACCACCGTCCCAATCGGCACTAAAATGGTTAAATTCTCTCCCGCGCGCCCGGTTTTTTGATTCCCCATGCCCGCTTGACCATTTTGTGCTTTAAAGCGCTTGGTAAAACGAAAATCAACCAACGTGTTTAAGTTTGCATCCGCCACAAAAATAACACTGCCGCCATCGCCGCCATCGCCGCCATTCGGTCCACCGAACGGGATATACTTTTCTCGACGAAAACTGACGATACCATTACCGCCGCGTCCCGCTTCAACATAAATTTGTGCTTCATCTACAAACTGCATGGTTCACCCATCTCGATTTCATTAAACAAATAAAAACGCCCCGCACAAAAGGCGGGGCGTTTTTATTTTAACACGCGAATAATCTTGCTCGATTAATTAAGCTGATTGCTCAACAATCTCAACATAGGTACGCACCGGCTTACCCTTGCTCACGAAAGCGACCGTTCCCGCCGCCTTAGCATACAAGGTATCATCCTTACCACGACCAACATTGGTACCTGCGTGGAACTTGGTACCGCGTTGACGCACAATGATACTTCCTGCCGACACAACCTCACCGCCAAAGCGTTTTACGCCAAGGCGCTGAGCATTAGAATCGCGACCATTTCGTGTACTACCTGCGGCCTTCTTATGTGCCATGGTTTTACCCTCTCTGTAACAAGCTTGGTTAAAACTTTAACCAAGCTTGGTGGTTATTCTCAACGCTGAAATTAAGCTGAAATACCTGTAATTTCAACTTCAGTATAGTTTTGGCGATGGCCTTGCTTAGAGCGCGACTTGTTCTTACGACGACGGAATTTGATGATAGTGACTTTCTTGCCACGACCGTTACCAATAACGGTTGCCGCGACTTTAGCCCCTTCCACAACTGGCGCACCTAGTTTAATAGAATCGCCTTCTCCGACCATCAAGACCTGGTCAAATTCAACCTTGTCGCCGTCATTTAAATTTAAAGACTCAACGCGTAAAGTTTGACCTTGACGAACTCGATATTGCTTACCACCGGTTTTAATTACCGCATACATTTGTAACATCTCCCGGATTGAAAATTCTGCTCATGGGACAACTCGCGCAG
The DNA here is from genome assembly GCA_034005865.1 of Thiomicrospira sp. Classification (GTDB taxonomy): domain Bacteria; phylum Pseudomonadota; class Gammaproteobacteria; order Thiomicrospirales; family Thiomicrospiraceae; genus Thiomicrospira. Next base: position 7,254 of record JAVETW010000072.1, read on the forward strand.
AGCCGCCACTACAGTAAACGCGGAATTATATAGATTTTTATCTGTGAGGTCAAAGCAATTAAAAAATATTTCTCAACCTTAGCTAATCTCATTCAACCTTGCCCATTAGCACGCAACAAATCAGGCTAATTCTACCTGCATCTCTTTTAAAAAGTTGTAAATCATACTAAACTCACAAGCGCGCTGTAAGCGAGCCATCGCTAAAACGCTACTTAAATAAATGATGAACACAAATTTTATGACGCTTAATGACATTCGCACACTGATTCAAAACGACCTGCAAGCCACGGATCAACTTATCCTGCAACGCTTGGCATCCGACGTGCTGTTAATCAATCAAATCGGCCACTATATTATTCATAATGGCGGCAAACGTTTGCGACCGCTGATTACGTTACTCAGCGCCAAAGCCTGTGACTATCAAGGCCAAGACCATTTAATCATGGCCGCCGTCATTGAGTTCATTCACACCTCCACACTCCTGCATGACGATGTTGTCGATGAATCCGACACGCGACGCGGTCAAAAAACGGCAAACGAAGTCTGGGGGAACGCCGCAAGCGTGCTGGTTGGCGACTTCCTTTATTCACGCTCGTTTGAAATGATGGTTGAGCCGGGCATTATGCGCATTATGCACGTGATGTCGGAGGCAACCAATGTGATTGCCGAAGGCGAAGTGTTGCAACTTTTAAATTGCCGCGATGCCGATACCGATGAAGCGCGCTATATGGACGTGATACATCGCAAAACCGCCAAACTCTTTGAAGCCGCGGCGCTAATGGGGCCGGTACTCACACAACAACCTGAGCTTGAAAGCGCTTTTGCCGACTATGGCCGCCATCTCGGCGCGGCATTTCAATTGATTGATGACGTTTTGGACTATACCGCTGACAGCGAAGAACTAGGTAAAAATATTGGTGACGACCTTGCCGAAGGCAAACCCACCTTACCGTTGATTTATGCCATGCAAAACGGAAACAGCGCGCAACAAGCAACGATTCGCCGCGCCATTGAACATGATGGGATTGCGCTTCTACAGCAAGTAACAGAGATTATTCAACAAACGAATGCGATTGCCTTTACACAGCAAAAAGCACAACAAGAAGCCGAACTGGCTAAACAGGCACTCAACTCTTTAAAACCCAGTGCATACAAACAAGCATTAATCGCGTTGGCCGATCTGGCCGTGACACGCACACACTAATATCTGTTGACGTTTCGATGTAACTGATTGATAAATAAAGCGCGGCTTCAAGTAATAACGGCAATTCAAATTTATAATGCAAACAAATATCTGCAAAAAATCAATAAATTAATACTTAAAAAACTTCGTCCCTTCGTGTCTCTGTGGTTAAAAATGAATGGCCAACCGACCCTAAGCCTAATCGTTTTACGTGTAAATCATGAAAGCATGATATTGATACCCTTTAACGCAAAGGGTATCAAAGAGAACCTCAACAAGGCGCATCCACCTCGATTAATGGATCGTTTCCATTTTCGCCAGCATCTCTTCTTCAATCTGCGCTTGAATCATGGCTTCAGTTTCTTCACGCTGCACTTCAACAAAACGCTTGTACAACTCTAAATTATCCAGTTTGGTTTTATCCCAATCGATCCGTCGCAACAACCAACGCGTCATAAAACGAATAATATGGCACTGATCAGCGGAATGATACAGCAACTCCGGTTGCGGACGGATACCATGAATCCGCTCCACCACAATCGTTTGCGCCTCTACATCGGTGCGAATGCGTATAAACCCACTCTGCCGATCATCGTAACTTACACTATAGTAAAGCCGAATCACCTTATTTAGGTTAAAAATGGCTTTCGCTAAAATAGTCGATTCCCGCTTACCATTCACACCTACAGTGTTAATAAAGATATTTTGTCCTTTTATGGCGCGAAAAAAATGCTCAACCTCATCAATCGGCACTTCTTTATAACGCTGCTGCGCCATAATCTGCGCATTTTTTAACGCATCCGAACGACGCTCAAGCGTCTTAAAAAAGAACTTGATTGCCGGTGTAATCGTGACCGCATTGCTCATAATAAATACCTCTCGATGTTATAACGGCGCCCCGACGTAAAACTTAAACACAAAAAACACTTTTTTATGCAACAACACAGCACACCGTTTTACACACCGCTAAAATCCAAACTCTTTACCCAATTTACCCCAGCTACAGACTAGAATAGAGGGCGGATTATCCTATCGGCAACCACAACGTCGATAGGAAACCCAACTACAGACAACACGGAGGATTCACCCTATGCAGCTCAAAAACACCAACCAGCGCTTCGGCCTGATTACCCGCGCTAACCACTGGCTTAACGCCGTTATTATACTCAGCGTTATCGCACTCGGCATTTATATGGTTGATCTGCCGCGCGAACCGGCAACCTTTGAACTCTACGATCTGCACAAATCACTTGGTGTACTGCTGTTGGCACTCATTATTTGGCGCCTACTTTGGCTAAAGCTCTCACCCAACCCGTCCCTTTTGCCAAGTAAACCATGGGAACACACCCTTGCTCACAGCGTACGCGGATTACTTTATCTCGCCATGATTATCGCGCCACTATCGGGCTGGATGATGTCTAATGCAGCCGGATACGATGTCAGCTTCTTTAACCTCTTTACCCTGCCAACGATTGTGGCGGAGAGTGAAGCCATCGGGGATATTGTCAAACCGATTCATGTTATCACCGGCAAAATCCTGCTGCCTATTTTGATTTTGCTCCACATCGCCGGCGCGCTCAAGCATCATTTTGTCTACAAAGACGCCACACTAAAACGTATGCTGGGCCGCGATTAACACACGCGACTAACACATTTAGCAGGCCTGCAAAACTTACAAAAAAGGGGTTCAATGCCCCTTTTTTATTTCACCTTAGACTTTCAAACATTTACAACTGATGGTCCACCGTTAAAAACGCAAACGGCTTACTTTTCTGAAATTTCGCCGACACCTCGCCGCCATAAATCTGACTTTGATTTTTACCTAAACGTAATGTCTTCACCGGCGCATTTTTAGACAAATCGAACCGTTTTAAATCCACCCAAAACGTATTCGGCGACACCGCCGATTCAAAGTAATACAACTGACGTTTATGATCAATCACGCTACGCCAAAGCGTTGATGCAATATTAGGCTGATTCGGCAAGGTCACACCTAGCGGCACGGACGCATTACGTATCACACTCATCGCGCCCGCCGTCGCGGCTTGCTGATCCGTGTACTTAGGTAAATTGGTTGTATAAAAATACGCACGCGCAAAACGATCAGCCGCACGATGCGTACCCGGCAACATCACATCTCCGCCGACCGTTTGCCAATAGGTATTAATCGCAAGCTGCTGATCAAACACCGGCGAATTGGTCATCACGGTATAATCCTGGCTATGATGCACCACCAACTTCCCCTCTACATATTCCAAAATCGCACTATCCCCGCCTGCATCAGAAATCGCTAAATGCAAGTTGGCCGCACGATCCTGGCTGGGCAACTTCGCCGTCACCACGGCAAAAGGCTCAGACTTGAGCGCCGCTACCGCCTCCGCGACACTCGCAAAATTATCCAATACATACTGCGCCCATACCGACACGGCCACTGCCGGACGCTGGCTATCAAGGGTTGGGTAAACCGACTCCGCCAACCACAACAAATTCACCGCCAAACCCTGTTCATTCACGCCATCGGTGGTCGCAAAATCATAACCCGACGCAATCACGCTACCGTATTTCGACGTCCACTTCACTGAGGTCGCACCTGCCGCACCATCACGCGTCATGCCACGAGGAAACACCCATAAATTCGAACCAATATCCTCGCTCCAATCCATCGAACGTGCGGTAAACACCTGCCCGGCATCCGCCGTATATAAAATGCGCGTACAGGCTTGCGCCGTCTGAGACAAGGTCGGCCACAACACCGCACCGGACAAGGCCACTAAAGCTAAACGTTTAAATAACATATCGAACTCCTTTAAGTAAAAATCTACCCTATCATAACAACCCCCCACCCCTACCGCAATGCAATACAAGGTTGTTATCAATAAAGCGTTTTGAAAGACACCCTAAATCACCAGGCCTGGTTATAAGCTACAAAAACGGCTTTCACTCACTGAATACACGCATAAACAATCGCGCTAAAAACAAAAAGGCCTGCTTAAAAGCAGGCCTGGTATGCATATAACTATTGACTTAACCGACACTATTTTTGTCGCAATCAGAACGGCACATCATCATCGTCAAAATCATTAGGCTGATAAGCCGGACGTTGTGGTGCTTGTTGCTGAGGTGCGGCTTGCGGCGCACGCGCTTGGCCTTGTGGCGCACCCATCGGCGCTTGTGCATAACCGCCACCTGTCGGCGCTTGGCGTGGTTGAACCGGTGGTTGTGCATAACCGCCGTCGTGACCGCTTTGATCAAACACTACATCCGAAACCGACGGCTGTCCTCCGCTGCGCGGACCACCCAGCATTTGCATCGTGCCATTAACATCCAGCACAACCTCTGTAGAGTAGCGATCTTGCCCCGTGTTTT
>JAVETW010000123.1:0-2878 GCA_034005865.1 Thiomicrospira sp.
GATCTGATCAATCCACTCACTATGTGCCTTCAAAATCATTTTCTCTAAAAACTCTTTCTTTGTTACCGTGTAATATTCCGCCATATCTTCTAGCGCGGTATTCGCACTAAAGTCGATCCGCATATCGATTCGCGCAAGTTCTTTGCGTGCTCTGTCACGATATTCGCGCTGGCGTTGCGCATTCGTTTTTGCCACCGGCTTGATTTCAAGTTCCGCCGTAAATTTGTCGTTTTCGTCTTTCATTTTCCAATCTCCGTTATCGTGTAATATGGGTTTATTATAACCGTTACACGGTAACTAATCAAGCTTTTTTCGATATTTTTAATACGCATAAATCGGGGTGTCCAATATTGGACACCCCATAACACTGGCGTGACGGCCAACGACAATACAACAACAAAAAAACGTAACATGCGCCCTTTTCGGAAAACACACCTTCTTAGTTAGCAAATAGCCAGCGTAGCAATGACGCACAAAACGAAGTTTTGTGGTACATTGCGCTGGTTAGGGGAAACCCCTAAAACCCCTTGGCACTAGGAGGCGGCAGTGAAAAAAATCTTGGCGACGAAACGACTCACCATCCGTGTAACGGAAGAAGAATTTTTAACCATTTCGGAAACGGCGCGCCGGTCGAAAAAATCCGTGTCGGCTTTGGTGCGCCGAAGTCTTGGCGACCAAAGCCGCCAACTGACGCAATCCCCCAAAACCGTCATCCACCAAGCCGACCCTGAACTGGTGCGTGAAGTCGCCAAAATCGGCAACAACCTAAACCAAATCGCACGCCACCTAAACGGCGGCGGTCACGCGGACACGGCTTGCCGCCTTACCCTTGCGGCCATCGCCGACCACTTGGCGCACCTGGTCGATGAGGTGAAGAGCCGCGAGGTGCAGCAATGCTAAGTAAATTTTTTCGTCACGGCATGGGGCGAGGAAAAGCCCCGATCCAGTATCTTTTGGGCAGGGACGGCCAGCGCGAGGGCGCCACCGTCTTGCGCGGTGACCCGAAAATGCTTGAGGCCGTCATCGACTCCCTTGCGGCACAAGGCCGCAGGGCGTACACCAGCGGCGTGCTGTCGTTCGGGGAACTGGTCACGGACTCGGTAAAAGAAAACTGCATGCAAGCCTACGACCGATTCCTGGGTGCGGATGGTGCGGCGAACCTGGCCACGCTTTGGGTGGAGCACACCGACAAAGGGCGCACTGAATTGCACTTCGTCGTTGCGAACCTTGATTTAGACACGGGCCGAAGCTACACGCCCTACCTCGACCGATTCGACCGACACACCCGCGACGCGCTTGACGATTTTTTAACCGCCAAACACGGAGGCGCAGACCCTGACGACCCGCGACGCGCGCGCCACACGGCCACGGCAGCCGATTACCTCAAGGTCTCCGGAGACCGGAAAAAACTCGCCGCCATGCTCGATGCGCGCATCGAGGAGGAGGCCGCCCACTTTGACGCAATCGGGCGCTTGTGGACGCAGTCCGATGCCATTGAGACGTTTGAGCGGCTTGGCTTTAGGGTTACGCGCAAAGGCCGCGATTACGTAAGCATCAACCACCCGGCAATGGGGAAGGCGATGCGCTTAAAGGGCGCATTCTACGAGCGCGACGGCCATGAGCGGGTGAGCGCTTCGGAGCGGCCAAATCGGATGGAGCGCGCGCAAGAGGCGTTCGAGAGATTTGAAAATGCACTTTCCAAGCGCGCAAACAGGGCAAGGCAACGACTTTTAAGCGAAAAGGTACAAACCCCGCACTACGATGAAAAAACGCAATACTGGGCATTTAGCGAGGTTTTTAAACCTTTGGCGGAAAAACCCAAGAAAATCGCCCTGAAAAATCGAGACTTTTATTTGCGCGGAGCGCCTACGGTTGAGGTTTTGCGGTTTCGTGGGCGTGTCCTGGGGAAGTTGCTGGCCAATGGCGAGCGCGTTGAAGTGGAAGGCGTGCGATCGCCCAAGGCGGCGGCTTACCACCTAGTTCGGGCGGCCGTCGCCCAGGGGATGCAGGTCGTGGCAATCGAAGGTGGGGATGAGGCGGGATGGCGAGAAGCCTATCGACTGGCGCGGAAGCGGGGGTTAGATGTGTTACCGTGTAATGAAGCGCAAAGACAAATTTTTAAATCACTAGATGAGGAATTGGAAAATGAGCGAACTCTCCAGGGAGCTGTTGCAGGTTTTAGGGCGGCTAGAAGACGACTTGGCGCGATTGAGCGAGGCACAAGAAACCTTACAACAAGAGCTCGAAGCATTGCGCAAGACCTCCAGGCCGAAGACGCAGCCGGACCTAGAATTGCGCCAGGCGTGGGCGCTCGACAGGAAAAAAAACACGGAAGTCGTGCCGATTTGCGCAGGCTGTAGCCGCCTCACCGCAAGGCTAGACGGGAAGATTTTCGATTTTCGCTGTGAGCACTTTGGGGATGCCGTGACCAAAACGATTTTAAGCCGTTGTGAGGCCTTCAACCCCATAAAAACCCCTTCCTAAAAAGCACCGCGAAGCGGCCAGCATTGCGATTAGCGCCGGCATTCATGCGAAGCTTGCACGTAGCTAGGGCGCGAAAGCGCCATGAAGTGCCGTAGGCACGCCATTTAGGAGCGAAGCGACTGGCAAGGCGTAGCCGCGCAAAGGCCGCCAAAGGCGGGGCGGAATGAGCGAAGCGAATGGAGGGTAGGCGCGCATTTTAATGCGCTCAGTGATTATAAAAAGATTAAAAAAGGATTAGCACGTTTTTTGCAAAACGCTGGAGGCCGCTCCTAGAGCGGGTTTGCGGGGTGTTTTTTGCCGTGCCTTTGCATGTGCTATGCCGTGCCTTTGCATGTGCTATGCCGTGCCTTTGCATGTGCTATGCCGTGCCTTTGCATGTGCTATGCCGTGCCTT
>JAVETW010000124.1:0-2878 GCA_034005865.1 Thiomicrospira sp.
CTCTTCCGATCTCTGCAACGCGAAATTGCCTTCATAGGCATGGGCATATTTGTACTCTTTGCCGTAGCCGATGTTCTTCATGAGTTTGGTGGGCGCATTGCGCAAATGGAGCGGCACGGGCAGGTCGCCGGTTTTTTCGACCAGCGCCAACGCTTCGTTGATGGCCATGTAGGTGGCGTTGCTTTTGGGCGAAGTGGCCAGATAAACAGCCGTTTGTGAAAGGATGATGCGTCCTTCGGGCCAGCCGATTTTGTTGATGGCATCGAAGCACGCGTTGGCGAGCAGCAGGGCATTGGGGTTGGCGTTGCCCACGTCTTCGCTGGCCAGAATCACCAGCCGGCGGGCAATAAATTTTGGATCTTCGCCGCCGGCAATCATGCGCGCAAGCCAATAGACGGCTGCATTGGGATCGCTTCCGCGAATGCTTTTTATAAAAGCCGAAATCACGTCGTAGTGCTGCTCGCCGCCTTTGTCGTACATGGCGATGTTTTGCTGGATGGTATCGAGCACTTTGCTGTTGGTGATACGTATTTCCGATTCACTGAGCATGGCTTTTACCACAAGCTCTATGGCATTAAAAAGCTTGCGGGCATCGCCTCCCGACACACGCAGCAGCGCCTCGTCTTCGTCGATAAATATTTCCCTACCAAGCGATTTGCCAAGATGAAGCCTTGCGCTTTCGAGCATTTTACGAAGATGTTTTTCGTCGAGCGATTTGAGGATATAAACCTGACAGCGCGAGAGCAATGGCGAGATAACCTCAAACGAAGGATTTTCGGTGGTTGCTCCGATGAGGGTGATGATGCCGGTTTCGACGGCGCCCAACAACGAGTCCTGCTGCGATTTGCTGAAGCGGTGTATCTCGTCGATAAACAAGATGGCGCCGGGCTGATCTTTAGCTTTTTCGATGACGGCACGCACCTCTTTCACGCCGGAATTTACGGCACTAAGGGTATAAAATGGTCTGTTAAGCGTTTGTGAAATAATGTAGGCAAGCGTAGTTTTTCCTACTCCGGGCGGTCCCCATAAAATCATCGAAGGCAGATTGCCCAACCGGATGCTGCGCTGCAAAATGGCCCCTTCGCCCAACAGGTGTTCCTGACCAATGTAACCTTCGAGCGTTTCGGGGCGCAACATTTCGGCCAGTGGTTTTTGTCTATTCATTGCGTAAAGCAGTTTTTTTTCTAAAAGATAAAATTTTGAATTCCTATTTATTAAACAACCATTATTCCCCTCTTTTTTTCCGGGTACCTGACTGAAAAAATTCGTCCAGATTATAGCCTGAGGCAACAAACCGCCGGCGGTTGAGAAGATAAAAGTCGCGTATGGTAAGAATAGAGATGGCGAAGGTGACGCCGTAGTTGAGCGTGCGTTGTTGGTCAACAAAAAGTTGCCCTTCGTAGGGGAGGTTTGGATTGTAGCGCTGCTGGTGGCTCTCGTGTTCCGGCTTGATAACGTTGGAATAGGAAGCTGACGCCGACTTGGCGATACCCACCAACTGGAGGTTTAAAGGGCCGTCGTGCATTGCCATCACCGCTCCGCCGCTAATGCCCTCGTTGAAATTGGCATTTACCAGAAAAGTGCCATTCTTGCCAATGTTGGGATTGGCTACCAGGGCGCGCGTCACCATTTGAAAACCGGCAGGGAAGCCAAAAACATAAACTACACTGCCACGGTCGAGCAACTGGTCGTCGCCGGCAGCATAATCAAAGGCAGGCAATTTATCGTTCGTCAGGCGCTCATTTTTTGTGCCCAGAAAAGCGATATCCAAATCATAGTCGATGGCAATAATATCGAAGGATTCACTCACAGAAAACTCCTGGATAAACTGTGTTTGCTTGCGTTTGATGGCAACACTTTCGATGCCTGGCGCGGCAAAACGATCCAGTGATTCGTAATAGGAGATAACGGTGTCAGGATAATCGAAGATGTGGGCGCAGGTAAGCAGCACCAGGCGGCCGCCACTGTTGCGCAGAAGTGTGGCACTACCATGCACCGACTCGCTGAAGTTGTCGCGCATGGTTGTTCGCTGCGAAAGCAGACTTGCAGCCAGATCGGACTGAGTGAAAAATATAGCTGTATCGATGTAATACCTGTCGTACTCGGCAAGGCAATAAATTTTGAGTACGCTTTCGCTTATTTCATCAAGAGCCCGGGCAAAAGCAGGCCCCGGGAACTCCGTGTCGTAGCGGCCATCGTTGTCGGTAGCTCCCGGCATCAACACCACCTGCCGGCTGCAGGAGATGGCAAATACTACCAGCATGAGCAACAGCAATGTTATTAAAAAGTGGTTTTTCATTTTATAAAAACGTGTTTTAGTTTTAATATTTTCAAATTGTCTGAAAACTATAAAACAACAAATATCATAGCTTTTGTATCACAGTTTTTTTTTAAGTTAGGATATTAATTCCTTAATATTTTCTACATTCATCGCCTTAAGCGGATTGTTGGTGTTGATGAAGATGTCGGCAAGTTTCGATTTTTTTTGCTGAAGCAGCATAATTTTTTCCTCAACGGTGCCAATGGTTATAAAACGATACGCCATCACATGGCGGGTTTGCCCGATACGATGTGCACGACTGATGGCCTGAAGCTCCGCCTGCGGGTTCCACCAGGGGTCGAGCAGAAACACATACTCGGCGCCGGTGAGGTTAAGCCCCGTTCCACCGGCTTTGAGCGAGATGAAAAAGATATTGCGCTGCTCCTCCTCCTCAAAGCTACGGATGGCTGCTGCACGGTTGCGGGTGCTTCCGGTGAGCAGCGAATAACCGATTTTTTGCCGGTCGAAATAATCGGTGAAGATGCGCAGATGCTTTACAAACGACGAAAACACCAGCACTTTATGACCTTCAGCAATCAACGTTTCGATGTTGCGCAC
>JAVETW010000073.1:0-11542 GCA_034005865.1 Thiomicrospira sp.
GCATGAAGCTTGGTCGCAAGCCCATAAACAACAGGCGCAACGCTGGTTTCCGCAAGGTGGCTATGCGTTGCTTTCTTACGAAACCGATCGCTTTAGCGGCGAGCAAGGTCTGGAGCAATCGGAAGTGGGCGTGGGGGTTTCGTTGTGGTCATGGGGACAACGCCAAGCCCAGCAAGCCTATGCCGACGAAACGGAACAGCTCGGGCTACTTTTACCTCGCTTGTTGCGTTTAGATTGGGCACAACGTCTGCGCGAAGCGGCTTGGCAGCATCGACGTAGCACGCTTGTGTATGCGCAGGCACAAGACGAATTGGCTATTTGGCAGGCGTTGTTTGCGGGGATAAAAGCGGCGGTTGCGGTGGGCGATTCGCCGCTATTGGCGCAACACTTGGCGCAACAGGCGTTGCTGCGTGCCGAGTTAGCTGAGCAACAGGCGCAGGCGCAGTATCAACAGACGCAACAATCCTTGGCTATGTTAGGGATAAACAGCGAGATTGACCCTTTGCTTGAAACGCCCAGCGCGCAGTCATGGCAGGCGCATCCGGCGTTGCAGTGGCAGCAACAACGGCTTGCGCAAGCGCGTGCCGCGCGCGACTTGGCGCAAACCAATGTGTCCGGCCAACCGAGTTTAGAGCTCACCAGCAAACGCGAACAAACTCGTAGCAGTGGGGTGAATGCGTCGTTAATTGCAACGCTGACGTTGCCGTTTGGTCGCGGTCAGTCGTTGGCTTTAGCTGAGCGCTTGCAGCAGCAAACGCAAGAGCAAGTGGCGTTATCGGTACTTGAGCGCGAAAGGTATCAGGCTTGGTTTAGCGCGCAGCAGGCGTTGGCACAAGCTCGATTACAGGCTCAAATGACGGCAAAAAATCGTGACATTAGCCAACAAACGCTTGCGCTGGCACGGCGGGCTTATCAACAGGGTGAAACCGCGTTGAGTGAGTTGTTGCGCGTACAACAACAAACATTGGCCGATGAGCGTGATGCGGCGTTAGCCGAGTGGGAAGTGGGCTATCGTATTGCCCTATTTAATCAAGCCTTGGGAGTGTTACCAGAATGAAACAATCTATTTTAATGGGGCTATTAATCGCGGTTTGCAGTAGCACGGTTTTGGCCGAAAGCCACAGCCAAACACATACGTTGGCCTTAACCGAAGCGCAGCAACAGGCGTTTGGTCTGCATTTTTCACCGATTGAGTTGGTAGCGGATTTTCAATCACCAACCTGGCGCGGTGTCGTATCGGTGCCGAGCGGGCAAAGCCATGTGATCAGTGCCGGTGCGGGTGGTTTGTTACATTTGCGTCAATTGACTGAAGGCGCACGCATCGAACCGAATCAGGTGTTGGCGCAAATTGACAGTGCGCACAGTTTGACCTTGCAGCGTGAAGCTCTGGCGGTGATGTCCGATTTGGACTTGGCGAAACAAAATTTGGCACGCGATGAAGACCTGGCCGACAGCGGTGTGGTGGCGCAAAAGCGTTTGCAAGCCTCGCGTGCTGAAGTGGCCAATCTTAGCCGCAAGCTGGATGAGGTTTGGCAAAACTTGGCGCTGATGGGCATGGCGCCCGACGCGCTGCAGGCGTTGAAAACCAGCCGTAAACTACAGAGCGCGCGTTTGAATTTGACCGCAACGGCACCAGGCCTGGTGGTGAAGATTTTGGTGCGTTCCGGTGAACGTGTGGCGGAAAATCAGCCGATTATCCAATGGCAACAAACCTCGCCGCTTTGGTTGAGTTTGTCGGTCAGTTTAAGCCAAGCGCAAGGCCTTCAGGTCGGACAAGCTGTGTCGGTCGATGGACTGGAAGACAAGGGTGAGATTGTGATGGTCGATGGCCGGGTCGATCCGATGACGCAAAGTGTCAAGGTGGTGGTGGCCTTGCCGCAACAGGCCAGCCATTTGCGCCCGGGGCAAAGTCTGAATGCACAGTTTGTGTTTCCGCAGTCGGATTTAATCCGTGTACCGTCGAAAGCCTTGATTCATTTTGATGACCAGGCCTGGTTGTTTGTTAGACAGGCGGGGCAGTTGCACGCTTTATCGGTCACCTTGTTGGCGCGGGATGACCGACAAGCCACTGTGCAGGTGGCGCAAGCCGAGCAATGGGCTAAAGGTGAGGTGGTGAGTAAAGGTACCGCCGCACTGAAAGCGATTCTGACAGGAGAGGAAGACTGATGTTAAACCGTCTGATCCAATTTGCTTTGACCCAGCGCATTGTGATGGCGCTGGCGACCATTGTATTGGTGGTCGGTGGCTGGATGGCGTTTCAATCGACGCCGATTGATGCCTTTCCCGATGTCTCGACCACTCAAGTGAAAATCATTATAAAAGCGCCGGGTATGACGCCGGAAGAAGTGGAAGCGCGCATTACCTCGCCGATTGAACTGGAAATGCTCGGCATCCCCAATCAAACGGTTTTACGCTCGATGTCCAAGTATGCGATTACCGATATTACCATCGATTTTAAGGAAGGCACCGACATCTATTGGGCGCGACAACAGGTGTCCGAACGTTTGGGCAATATTTGGGGCGATTTGCCGGTCGGCATTGAAGGCGGGCTTGCGCCTTTGACCACGCCGTTGGGCGATATGTTTATGTTCACTCTCAGCGGCGACACCCTCAGCAATGCCGAAAAGCGTGAGTTATTGGATTGGGTGATACGCCCGGCGTTGCGTGCCGTGCCCGGCGTGGCGGATGTCAATGCGTTGGGCGGCGAAGTGCGGGCTTATACGCTAGTGCCGGATTGGCGCGCGATGCAGACCTATCAAGTGACGTTGGAAGATGTTTTGTATGTGGTCGAGCGCAATAATTTAAGCGATGGCGCCGGACGTGTTAGCCAGGGTGAAGAAGTTTTGTTGGTGCGTTCGCAAGGACGTATCCAAAGCCTGGAAGACTTGGGTGCGCTGACGGTCAAAGGCGCGCAGGTCAATAGCGAAGGTGAATTAAGCCGAGCGGTGACCTTGGCGGATATTGCCGATTTGCGTTTTGAAGGCCTGACGCGTTATGGAGGGGTGACCGAGAACGGCGAACGCGAAGTGGTGCAAGGCTTGGTGATGAGCTTGCGCGGCGCGAATGCGCGTGAAGTGGTGCACGGCGTGGAAGCGGCGATTGAACAATTACAGCCGGCTTTGCCGAATGGCATTAGCTTGGACGTGTTTTATAACCGTGGCGATTTGGTGGAGCGTGCGGTGAATACCGTGTCTAAAGCGCTGGTCGAAGCGGTGGTGTTGGTGCTGATTCTATTGGTGGTGTTTTTGGGCAACTTACGTGCTGCGTTGACGGTGGCGCTGGTGTTGCCGTTGGCCGCATTGATGACGTTTGTGTTGATGAAAGTCTATGGTTTGTCGGCGAATTTGATGTCATTAGGCGGGTTGGCGATTGCCATCGGGATGTTGGTCGATGCCGCCGTGGTGGTGGTGGAAAATATTGTCATCCGCCAGGCGCACGCGGCTCAACGCTTGCCTAAGCTGCACGTGATTTATCGTGGGGTGCAGGAAGTGGCGGTGCCGGTGGTGACCGGGATTTTGATTATTATGCTGGTGTTCTTGCCGCTGCTAACTTTAGAAGGCTTGGAGGGCAAGCTGTTTAAGCCGGTCGCCTTAACCATCGTGTTTGCGCTGGGCAGTTCGTTACTGCTGTCGCTGACGGTGATTCCGTTGTTGGCCTCGTTTTTATTGGGCCAGGTCGAGCACAAGGAGCCTTGGCTGGTGCGCAAATTGACCGCTCTATATCGTCCGGCTTTGGGTTGGGCGTTGGCGCACGATAAGGCAGTGTTGGTCACGGCTATGGTCGCCTTGTTGGGCGCGGGTGTGATATATACCCAAGTGGGTAAAACCTTCATGCCGACGATGGACGAAGGCGATATTCTGTTGCAGTTGGAAAAGATTCCGGCGATTGATTTGGAAAGCTCGTTGTATATTGATATGCAGGTTCAAAAGGCGATTTTGCAACAAGTGCCGGAGGTTGAACGCATCGTAGCGAGGGCCGGTGCCGATGAGTTGGGGATGGACCCGATGAACCTGAATGACACCGACAGCTTTTTGGTACTCAAGCCGCGTGATGAGTGGCGGATGGAGACCAAAGCCGAGTTGGAAGATGCCATTCGTCAAGTGGTCGAACAATTTCCGGGGGTGAATTACAACTTTACCCAACCGATTCAAATGCGGGTTGATGAAATGCTCACCGGCGCACGGGGAGACTTGGCGATTAAAATCTTTGGTGACAATCCCGAGTCGTTGAATCGCATTGCCGCCGAAGTGGTGGACAAGGTCGCCGCGATTGAGGGCGCGCAGGATGTGTTTACTCCGGTGAATGATGGTGCGAAGTATTTGCAGATTTCCTATCAGCCGCAAGTTTTGGCGCAACTCGGCGTGACGGTGGAACAGGTGTCGCAGATTATGCGCGCCCAGCTCGAAGGTTTGAAAGTCGGGCTGGTGTATGAAGGCTCGCGCGCGATGCCGTTATTGGTGCGCGCCGATCAAAGTGTGCGTGCCGCACCGGAAGTGTTTTTGCAGCAACCGATTGTGTTGCCGAATGGTCTGTCATTGCCATTAAGTCAGTTGGCGACGGTGGAGTGGGTAGAAGGCCCGGTTTCGGTGCAGCGTGAGTTGGGTCAGCGTTTTGCCATTGTGGTCGCCAATGTCACTGGGCGGGATTTAGTCGGTTTTGTTGAGGAGGCCAAATTGGCGGTGAGCGATTTGGACATGCCGCCGGGTTATTACTTCGCCTGGGGCGGTCAGTTTGAAAACCAACAACGCGCCGCCCAGCGTTTGGCATTGGTGGTGCCGGTGGCATTGGGCTTTATTTTCTTATTGCTGTTTGTCACCTTTCGTTCCACCGGTTTGGCGGCGATGGTGTTGACCAATATTCCATTGGCGTTGATTGGCGGCATCAGTGCGCTTTGGTTGACCGGCGAGTATTTATCGGTACCGGCGTCGGTCGGTTTTATTGCACTGTTGGGGATTGCGGTGCTCAATGGTGTGGTGATGGTGACCTACTTTAACCAACTTTGGGCACGTGGATTGTCGATTCACGAGGTGGTGGTCGAAGGGGCGATGCGACGTTTACGCCCGGTAATGATGACCGCCAGCATCGCCGCTCTGGGCTTGGTGCCTTTGGTGTTCGCCACCGGGCCGGGCTCGGAAATTCAGCGCCCGTTGGCGATTGTGGTGATTGGCGGGTTGTTTACCTCAACCCTGTTGACCCTGCTGGTATTGCCGATTCTGTATCACCGTTTTGCGCCGAAACTCTTGCCGAGATTTTGAACCACAGAGGCACGAAGGTCACGAAGGTTTGTTGGGGTTTGAACTACAGGGGCACGAAAGCTTTTTGGGGTTTGCTTCTGGTTACCTAGTTGTATTGGGTAACCGCTTGGCATTTGTTAAATTGTTCATTGGGTCGGCGTTCCAAGCGCAACTTGGGAGCAAGGGGTGAGCGGGTTAAAGGGAGATGAAGTAGATGAAAGATGGGATTCAGTTACAGATTTTTGCAGCGCAGGCGCAGGTTGAGGCGCTGACCGATGCGTTATTGAGCTATTCTGCAGGCCTGCTATTTAGCACCAGTTTATGGCGCGATTATCAGTTAAACCCGCGGGCGTTAAGCCTGAAGGAGCAGGTGTTGGGGTATGAGTCGATGCAAGTTTATTTGATTACGCTGGAACGCCAAGCGCTGACGGCGTTATTGGCCTATCTGGGCGAGCATTTGCCTTATGCCGCGTTGCGTTATCAGGTGGTGCCGATCGTGCAAATAGGCGTGATTGGTAAACAGCCGAGTGATTGATTGCAAGGTTTATAAACGATTGAATGTCGTGCCAAGTATTTAGTATGCTTACCCGCGGGCATCTGAGGCGCAGGAGGCGAAATGCGATTATTGCTAGTAGAGGATGAACCGGCGTTGCAGCAGCATTTGTTTACACAATTTAGCGCGCGCGGTTTTGTTGTAGATCAAGCCTTTGATGGCGAACAAGCCGCGTATTTGGTTGAGAGCGTGAGTTATGCGTTGGTGATTTTGGATTTAGGTTTGCCCAAACGCAGCGGTTTGAGTTTACTGCAACACTGGCGTCAAAACCAAGTGGTCACGCCCATTATTGTGTTGACAGCGCGCAATAGTTGGCAGGAGCGGGTCGAGGGACTGCGCGCCGGGGCGGATGATTATGTCGGTAAACCGTTTGTGTTTGAGGAGTTATTGGCGCGGGCGGAAGCGGCGTTGCGTCGTCCGCTTCATGTGCCTAAGGCAGAGCTTAGCGTTGCCGGTTGGACGTTGGATTTAGATAGCAAAACCTTAAGCCATCATGATGGGCGTGTGTTTAAACTCACTGCCGGCGAATTTCGCTTGCTAAGGTTGTTGATGCAGCATCCGCAAAGGGTGTTTTCTAAAGACCAGATTTTAGCGCAGTTGGGTAATCAGGATTACGATGTGCACAGTAATGTGGTCGAAGTGTACATACGGCGTTTGCGTCAGTATGTCGGCAAAGCACAAATTCAGACGCAGCGCGGATTGGGTTATCATTTTTGCGCGCAGGCTCAACTAGAATGAAATCGCTGCAGCATCAATTAAGTTTATCTTTGTCGTTAGCGTTGGTGCTGCTGTTTGCGGTGTTTTGGCTGCTCAGTAGTTGGAGCGTTCACCGTTTGGCGGAAGATTATGTTGTGATGCGATTACAGCATGATACCGATAATTTAAAAAAAGCCTTATATCTCGATGGGCAGGGGCGTGTGCAATATGATCTCAACGAGATAGATCCGATTTTTTTACGCGCCGAGTCTGGGCATTATTTTGTGGTCAAGCGTCCTCACGGCGAGCCGTTGCGTTCGCCGTCGCTGGCGGATGCTTCGTTGTATATTAAATCGCTCGATGAGCGGGCGCAGCGGGTGTACGAAACACGCGGGCCAATGAGTGATTATGTGACGGTGCATATTTCGCGTTGGTCGATTAACAACCAACCCCTTGAATTGGCCTTGGCCGAGGATCATGCTCAAATCGAGCAGGCGGTGCATCGTTTGGATGCGTTATTTGCTTTGTTGTCGTTGCTAGGTTTAGCGGCAATTTGGTTTTGGCAGCAAAGGATTTTAAAACGGGCGTTTGCCGGATTGCAGCCAATTCGTCAAGCGCTGGAAAACGCGCCGCATCTAGGGGTACCCAAGGAGATTGAAATTCCGGCGGAAATTGCGCCGTTAGTGGATAGCCTCAATCATACCTTGAGCCAGTTGCATCAACGCCTAGCGCGTTCTCGTCAGCGCAGCGGCAATTTAGCGCATAGTTTAAAAACCCCGTTAAATTTGATTTATCAACAACTCGATTCGCCCGATCTGGCGCCGCGTCTGCGTGGCGACTTACGCCGCCAAGCGCAACGCTTGGATCAATTAATTGACCATGAACTCAAGCGATCACGTTTGGCTGGTGGCGATTTGCATATTCAAACGTTCGATATTCAGCGGGATTTAGATGATTTGATTCAGGGGTTGCGTATTTTGTATCGAGGCAAAAACATACGTTATGAGGTGGATAACGCGTTGAGCGCGGATTGGCCGATAGACCGAGAGGATGGGTTTGAGTTATTAGGCAATTTGCTGGATAACGCGAGCAAATGGTGTCGGCACACGGTGTCGTTACAGGTATCGGTGAGCGAGGGGAGGATTTTGATACAAATAGAGGATGACGGCGAAGGTGTGGCACCATCGCGCTTGTCACTTTTAAAACAGCGCGGTTTGCGTTTAGACGAGTCGCAAGCCGGGCATGGCTTGGGTTTGTCGATTGTTGATGAAATTGTCCATGTTTACGGCGCGCGCTGGCAGCTTGAACCCAGCCCGCTTGGCGGTTTGCGCGTGAGCGTGTTTTGGCCGTATGCTTAATGCCGTTTAAAACGGCGTTTAAAACAACTTGAATTCAACTTTAAAGCGGGGGCGATGTGGTCGGCTTCAATTAATTTTCACCTATCGTTGGCTTTTGATTTCTAAGCACTTTTAGTTCGCTATAACGGCTTGATGTGTGGTGATGTTTTGGTCGGCATAGTCCACTACGTTTTTAATCACCACCTTTTGCATCGCACTTATAAATTGTGCCATAAATTCATAGTCCGGGGTTTGGTCGGGTTTAATGGGAAGGGTTACAACTTCATTCTTAACTTTTGACCATACCGCCTTATCCTCCCAGCCAAACTTAGTTCTAATAGCTTTTTGCAAAGCTGCTGCAAGAAAAAGTAGTTTTTCCTTATCAAGGTTTTCGACCCTTGGTTTAAGTAAGTAAGCATCCCAAAGTACACCTGTTTTATAAGGTTGTGCGTAAACCGTTCCTGTTGCAACAGCGCCATTACTTACAACATCGATTGTCATTTCTGCAAAATCAAAATCTTTTTCGCGACCGTAAAACATGATGCCGTTATTGCCTAACTTTGCGTTGACTAAAGGCAAATTGAACTCATCTGTTGGAAACGTGGATGTATCGCGTAATTTCTCAAATAACGGATTGTTATTTTTCAAGTTAAGTTTTTCAAATAGATTTTCAATCTTAAACTCTCGCCACTGCACAGTGTCCAATTTATCCAGCACGGCTTGTTCACGGTCAGTTAGGGCGTAGTTATCAAGTCCAGTTGCTTTTAAATACGCTTTCAGCGTCGCTATACGCTCCGCTTTCAGCGTCGCTATAAACGCTTCCATGAAATCAAACGCCAGTTGGGGTTGGTTGTTCGAGGTGATGGTGGGGAGTTGGATAACTAATTCATCTGCATCAGAAGCATAAAAGTTGCGTGAATAGTCAAACTGCCCGGCATGTGAAGATTTATGAATAGCGGCAGTTATATATAAGACAGCATACTCTGGTAAATGTTCTGTATGAATAACCGCCACATGGTCATCTGCACCATATTTATAACCTCTGTATTTTGCAGAACCAAACATATCTATCGTGATGGTATTTTTTGAAAATATTTGAACAGGATTGCCTATCCAAGCTGAAATGCCGGTATTTGCTTCGCCCGCCGTGACAAAGGGTAAATCGCCTGCGATACGATCAGCCGATTTTAGGCGGCGGCCTCTTGTTGCACAGCCAAATAAATCCCCTAGCCGATATTCCCGCCACGCGATGCCATGCTTTTGTTCCAGTAGTTCTAACTGGGCTTGCATCGCGCGGCTATCTACTTTCCCAGCGAATCGTCGCGTTTAATCAGTTGTTCTACCTCCCACGCGAGATAGTCGGCGACGGTTTTTCTAAAGTCGTCAAAGGTGGGTTTGGTGTCGATTTTTTTGTGTTGGTCAAAGTTCCAATCTGCGCCGCTTGGGGTGATAAAGTCTTCGACATACACTCCGCTTGCTTGCCAGTTGGCGGTGAGTTTAGCGTTATGCCCCGCTTTGTAGAGTTTGATAACGTCGGCGTAGCGCTCAGTGGGTTGATCAATGTCTTGTAAGGCACGGCTGGTGCGCTTATAGCCATCGTTGCGAAAGTCGATAAACTTAACCGTTTTATCAAAGTCGTGCGGTACTTTGGCTTCAAAAATATAGATGCTGGTTTGCACACCGGCCATTGGCTGAAACAGGTCAGTCGGCATTTTTATGCTGGCGATCAAACTGTGCTTTTTAAGCAGGGCTTGGTTAGTTTTTATCGCTTTGCCCGAACCGGCCGAGTCTTGAATAATGATGGCACCTAAGCCGCCTTTTTCCATTTTGTCTAAACCAAAAGCAATAAAGGGCATTCCGTTTTCGGTGTAACTAAACGGTGGGTTAAGCAGTAGGCGATTGGCGTTAAAGTTGGCGTAAAGTTTTTCGGGTGTGTTAAAGGTGTTGCCTTTTTGAATATTGGAACTGCCGTCGCCGCGCAGAATCATATTGGTGGCCGCTAAGGTAAACATTTCGGCATTTAACTCCACCCCAAGCAGTTGCGTTTTTTTAATTTTCTCAATTTGAGCTTCGGCTGCTGTGGTTTTTTTGCCATGGGTGTTTTGCGCGTCTTGAATCATTAATTCCATCGCCGAGATCAAAAAGCCCGCCGAACCCGTGGCCAAATCCATGACTTTGCTGTGCTGGTTAATATTGAGAATTTGCGCCATCATTTTGGTGACATAGGGCGGGGTCAAAACGATGCCAATTTCTTTGCCATCGCCCAACGCGTATTTTAGGAACTCGGAATACATCTCGCCCATAATGTCGAGGTGTCCGGCCATGGCATCAATCGATAGGAAAATATTGTGGTAGATAAAGGTAAAGATTTGCTTATTACTGCTTGCCTGTCCGTTAATCAGCTTGGCGATTTCTTTATCGAGTTGGGTTAGTTCGTCACGCTGTGCATCTTTGGAAATTTCAGAAAAACTCGCAAGCATGAGGGATTGTTTATCTGCCGGAATATTTCTGGCAACCAAGAATTCTTTAATCTGGTTGACGATTTGAATGCCGTCGCGTTTTGATTCGGTCTGTATGCCTTTTAAATCTTCCGGTATCAGCCCATCCTGAATTTTATTACCTTGTTCATCTTGAATGTCTTGCATGGAAAGCAACATACCGGATACATAGAGTACGCGTTGTGGGGCGGTGATGTTGTGGTTGTGCATCAGCTTGTTGAGGGATTTGGCGTATTTTTGCAGAGCAGCTTGCGAGTTGATTAAAATTTCGTGCTTTTCCGCTTCGGTCAAAATGGCCTCTTGATAGAGCGCATTGAAGGTTTGGGCATTTTCGAGAAAATTCAGGCTGGTAACTGTTTCAAGTTCTTTAAACGCACGTTCACCCGATCCGTATACGTAATAGGCTTTTAACTCAATCGCTTCATCGGATTCGCCTGCAATACCCAGAGCGATGACTTCGTGGTATTTGCCGGAAGCAATCATGCCTGTCGCGTAGTAAAGCGCACCATTGACGGCGAAGTTTTGTACGGATTTTTCGTCAAATTTAATGCCGTCTTTGGTGTGATTAATGAGCTTTTTAATCCCAAGCTTGTTTTCAATGATCACCGGAACGGAGTATTTGGTTAAGCTGAAGTCGGGTTTGCCAAAGTTGGTTTTATTCGCGGTTTTGGCGCGACCTTTAAGCGCTTCTTTAAGATAGTCAGGGATGTCCGATTCGGTATGATAGTCTTTTTGTTTTTTTAGCTTAAGTTTATCAAATTGGGATTTCACCCAGTCATTAACATGGTCTTCGAGTTTGTATGCTTCTATTTTGTTGTTCGCCATTGTTCATGTTCCGTTCGGTTTTGATGGGCTGGAGTATAGCATAAGGCTTTAAATCGGCTAGCGCGTTTAGTCTGCTGGATGTGGTTATGCAAGCGCGCGCTAAGTAAAAAAATTTAATCATTTTGGTAAGATTTGTTCCGTTAAAATGGTGGCCTTGAGCGATTAATGGAGGAAGTTAATATGATGAGTCAACCTGAGCAGGGCGCGGCGGCCGTTCCTGAAGCGGTGGTACGGTTTTGTTCGATTGCCGAACCCTATGCACCGGATGCGCAGTACGATGGAATGTTTATTGAAGCCATGCAAGCCATCACCGAATGGCATATTCAGCGTTCGCCTTGGTATCGTGAATTTGCGCGTTTAAACGCTATCGTCCCCGATAAACTCACCAGTATGGACAAG
>JAVETW010000125.1:0-2826 GCA_034005865.1 Thiomicrospira sp.
GTTGTTCGTTGTTTGTTGTTCGTTGTTTGTTGTTCGTTGTTTGTTGTTTGTTGTTCGTTGTTTGTTGTTCGTTGTTTGTTGTTTGTTGTTTGTTGTTCGTTGTTTGTTGTTCGTTGTTTGTTGTTCGTTGTTCGTTGTTTGTTGTTTGTTGTTTTAATTCCACACGTAGAGAATTTGGGATTTAATAATTTGAATTTCTTCCTTTGCTCCTTCATCCGATTATCAAAAACATTACCTTTGCGCCTTTATTATAAAAATCAAATTTCAGATTACAAAACTAAATCACCTGGAGGTAACAATGATTAAAAAAATCTTTCTTTTTGCAATAGCAGCAATATTCTTTGCTTCTTGCAACAATGCACCAAAAGAGCAGGCTGCCGAAGGCGAGGAAATAGCTGCCGTCGAAACCGAAGTAGTAATGGTTTCGCCCGACGAATTCAACGCTAACCCTGACGCTTTTGTTAATAAAAATGTAGTGATCGAAGGCACTGCTGTGCACGTGTGCAAACATGGCGGCAAGCGGATGTTTATCATCGGCACCGATCCCGAAAACCGTATTCAGGTAAAAGCCGGCGACGCCATTGCAAGCTTCGACGAAACCCTCGAAGGCAGCGACGTAGCTATTAATGGAATAGTTGACGAACTACGCATTGATGAGGCTTACCTCACGCAATGGGAAAATGAGCTAAAAGCTGATAATCCAGAGTCGGAGCTTAAAATTCATCGCGGTGAAGAAGGTCACGAACACGACGAAGGCGAAGTGGATGCCGAATATGAACAGATAAAAGCTTACCGTGCGCAACTGGCCGAGAAAAACGTCGATCATCTTTCGTACTACTCCATCATTGCCAGCGAGTACAAAGAGAAAAAATAACACCAACAGTGCAAGAACCAATAGGCCAGGAAAGTAGTTTCGTGGCCTTTTTTATTAAAAAAAGAAAAATATCATGAAGATAAAATGGCGCAAATGGAACCGGGCTGTCCACCGCGACGTGGGCTATTTCTTTTTTGCCATGAGCCTTATCTACGGGCTTTCGGGCATAGCACTCAACCACATCGGCGACTGGAACCCCAACTACATCATCACGCGAAAGCTGGTGGATGTCGGACATTCTATAGATCAGGAAATGACGCGTGAGCAAGTGCTTGACTTGTTGCAACCATATGGCGAAGCCGACAACTACAAAAAGCATTTTATGCCCAACATGTCGCAGCTTAAGATTTTTTTGAATGGCGGCAGCCTGCTGATTAATGTAAATACGGGCGAAGGTGAGATAGAGAAAATTTCGCGACGTCCCGTATTTCATGCTGTGAACTATTTGCATTACAATCCCAAAAAGTGGTGGACATGGTTTTCGGATGCCTTTGCCGGCGCCTTGGTAGTGCTGGCGTCAACGGGATTATTCATCATCAAAGGACGCAACGGCATCACGCGGCGCGGTGCCATCATTACCGTTGCCGGCATCATCGTGCCGATAGTATTTTTGCTCTTGTATTACTAAAACATACACTACATGAAACCAACACGCAGCAGCGGCATTCTGCTTCACCCCACTTCGCTGCCGGGAAAATACGGCATCGGTTCGCTGGGGCTGCAGGCTTTACATTTTATCGATTTCCTTCACCTTGCCGGCCAAAAGCTCTGGCAGGTACTGCCGATGGGGCACACCGGATACGGCGATTCGCCTTACCAGTGTTTTTCCATTTTTGCCGGCAATCCCATCCTCATCGATCTCGAAAGCCTGAAAGACGATGGCCTGCTCGACGATACCGATCTGTTGCACAAAGAGACTTTTGATGATGAAAAAGTGGACTATGGAAAGGTCATCATTTTTAAAAATGAAATCCTCTTGCAGGCTTTCGCCAAATTTGGCAACAGCTACCTGCTGCACGATGCGTACAATTTGTTTGTAGATGAAAACCAGTCATGGCTCAACGACTACGCCATATTTATAGCTATCAAAGAGCATTTTGGCGGCAAGCCCTGGTGGGAATGGCCTGATGCTTATCGTTTTCGCCAGCCGGAAACTGTTGCACGTTTTGCCAAAAAACACGCACATGCAATTTCGTTTCAAAAGTTTGTCCAGTATGTTTTTAACGGACAATGGCATCGCGTGAAACGCTACGCCAACGAAAAAGAGATCTCCATCGTGGGCGACCTGCCGCTTTACGTTGCGCACGATAGCGCCGACGTGTGGAGCAATCACGAAATTTTTCAATTTGATGAAAAACGAAAGCCGAAATTTGTAGCCGGCGTACCCCCCGATTATTTTAGCACCACAGGTCAACTCTGGGGCAATCCGCTCTATGACTGGAAATACATGCAGGAGCATGATTTTGCGTGGTGGACCAAACGCCTCCAGGCCTCGATAGCGCAATACGACATTGTCCGCATCGACCACTTCAGAGGCTTCGAGGCCTACTGGGCAGTGCCTCATGGCGACAAGACCGCACAAAATGGAAAATGGGTAAAAGCGCCGGGCGAGAAACTTTTTGAAGCTATCGCCACAAGGCTTGGCGAGCTACCCATTATAGCCGAAGACCTGGGCGTAATAACCGAAGAAGTAGAAGCTCTGCGCGATGACTTTGGGTTTCCGGGCATGAAAATTCTACAGTTTGCTTTTGGCGAAAGCGCCGAAAATACCTACCTGCCTCATAACTACAGCCGCAACTTTGTGGTGTATACCGGCACCCACGACAACGACACATTGAAAGGTTGGTACGACAATCTGCAACCGGAGGTTAGTCAAAAAATCCATGATTATATCGACAGCAAAACGGGCAACATCATCCAGAAACTCATCCGGCTGGCCTGGAGTTCGGTGG
>JAVETW010000126.1:0-2816 GCA_034005865.1 Thiomicrospira sp.
CCTTTGCTTGAATACTGCTCAGAGCCGAGAACCACGGCGGAAATGATGCAATATGTCGCGCTAAAAGACCGCAAATCGTTCAGAGAAGTTTGGTTAGCACCGTTACTACAAGCAGGCCTGCTCACAATGACAATACCCGACAAGCCGAGTAGTCCAAAACAGAAATATCAAACCGTCGAGCGTTTATAATGAACCAAACTATTCAATCGTAAATCACCAGGCCTGGTGATCATGGAGTTGCTAAGTGCATGAGTTGTCATTATAAGACCAAACTACCGAGTTTTGCTTCACACCACCCCGAACGGCAGTGTGAAGGTTGAAGTCGTTTTAAATAATGAAACCCTTTGGCTGACTTATTTACCTAAATGTTTGTTCAGGCTTTCTCTCCATTTCTTAATATCATACCAAGCACATCCTACGCAGCCTTTTTCTGCTTCTTTTCCTCTTGTGGTTATGTTGTTATCCCAATGTTCATCACCTGCGTAAAAATAGTTTATTCCATACAACTTCCCACGTACTGAAGTTTGATAGCAGGTTCTACAAACCTCCCGTTTTTGCAGATTTCTTTGATTAGTCATCAATTGAAAATCTTTCCTAATTTCTTCATCAGTTAAATCTTCTAGACTTGCTCTTTTTGTGTCTTCATCCCACCTGATTTCTGGAAACTTATGATCGGGTAATAGACCTTCTTTACGCTGTTTTTTTGCTTCAAACTCGTCAAAAGAATTTAATACTTTAATTATTCTTTCTCTTGTTTCTTTTGACCATGTTTCATAACCACTTGTTCCTCCTCTTGTAAGTGGTATACTAACTTTTCTGAAAGTAAAGTCATATATACTGTATAATTAGCGCATGAAATGTAAACGTACTTCAGATGGCCGCGCCATCGATCACCACTCACTTCAAGTCATGCGTCAGCAGGCGGTTAAAGCTGTGCGAGAAGGTCAGTCGGCAGAGTCTGTGGCAAAAGCCTATGGGGTTAATATCCGCACGGTCTTTCGCTGGTTAGCCAACTACGCCAATGGTGGGCAAAAGGCTTTATTGGCTAAGCCCATCAGTGGTCGCCCACCTAAAATCAGTGCCGAGCAAATGCGCTGGCTTGCCAATGCAGTGAAAGACAATAGCCCGATGCAGTTCAAGTTTGATTATGGGTTATGGACACTGTCGTTAATTGCCGAATTGATTGCACGTCAATTTGGTCACAAAATGTCGCTATCCTCAGTGAGTCGGATCATGAAGATACTGGGTTTTAGCCCACAAAAACCGCTGTATCAAGCCTGGCAACAAGACCCGGTTTTAGTGCGAGAGTGGGAAACAAAACACTACCCCGAAATCCGCGCTCAAGCAAAAGAAGTGGGGGCGACGATTTATTTTGGAGATGAAGCCGGATTGCGTTCAGACTACCATACGGGCACCACTTGGGCACCGAAAGGCGAAACGCCGGTTGTGGCGGTCACAGGGCGGCGATTCTCAGTGAATATGCTCTCAGCCGTGAGTCCACAAGGTGAGTTCAGATTTATGCTGCACGAAGGGTCAGTGAATGCTGAGGTATTTTTAGAATTCCTTAAACGACTGATGGTCGGTGCAACCAAGCCGGTGTTTTTGATTGTGGATGGACATCCGATTCACAAAGCGAAAAAAGTAAAAGATTATGTGGCGCAACAAAATGGCAAGCTAAAACTATTTTACCTACCACCTTATTCGCCACACTTGAACCCCGATGAATTGGTTTGGGCGCATGTTAAACGCCGCGTGTCAAAGCAACTTGTCGAAAACAAAGAGCAGATGAAGCAGTTGGCGCTAGGGGCATTACGCCGTATCCAAAAGTTACCTGAACTGGTTCGCTCATTTTTTAAACAGCAAGAATGTCAGTATATACTAGACTGACTTTACTTTTGGAATTGTTAGTATCAGCTGCGAGAAACTAGGAGCACTGCTCTTGATTATCAGGTCGGGCTTTACCAACTTACCCGCCAGAAGCCTGCGCAGGTGATTTTCTATGTATAAGTGGGTTCGAATGACCAGCTCCAAAATAGGGCTGCTGTCACTCGTAAACGCCATATACTCGCTTTCTGTTTCCATAGTTGCTCGCCGGCCTAACGCGAAGCATACGGGCGACAAACCGTGCAGCGGTTTGTCGCCCCAGCAGCCACAGGCCGCGAGTGCCACGTATTGTTATAACTATACTTAATTGACATATAAATTTTAGATTGAAAAATCATATTATTTGCAATGACTTTAACAACCCTCTGTGTATTATAATATTTTCCCTTTTATTGAAATTCATATTGGTCTGCATGTACTTAAAGTAGGTGATATCTGTTTGCTTTTTATGCTGATTCCCAATAACACTAAAATTGAAAAGTGTATTTAAAACAAAGTCAACATTTGTTTCCTTAACAGTGTTGTTATCTATGTACCGCTGATATTCGTATTTAAATTCTTCAACTGTAAAATTCCACTTTCGTATATTGGTAATAATTTGAAGTATAATGTCTATATCTGGAAGAACAGGGTGAATTTCATCAACTATTTCATCACGCAAGTAATTCGAAAATGCCCTATCAGCAAATTTAGTAGTATTAGAAGATACTTTATCGTTATTTTTTCCAACACTCTCTTCAGCACAAACCTGTATAAATCTAATATAGTCTCGCGGTCTTAACTGTGTGCTATTAGTAATAAACTCAAAGGAATTTATTTTCCTCCTTGCCTTTGTTCCAACCCCAATTTTTTCCTGCGAAAAAATATAATTCCAAGCTTCATCAAATGAAAGCAATTGGACGCCATTGAAAACGTCTTTGCTAATTCTAAAA
>JAVETW010000074.1:0-11436 GCA_034005865.1 Thiomicrospira sp.
GATCTAGGAATTGCAGACCTTTGACCAGCGCGCTTTGGAACGATTGAAGTTGGATGAGGTTGATTATGCCGCCGAGCCGAAAATGGATGGTTTGGCCATTAATCTGCGTTATGAAAACGGGCGTTTGGTGCAAGCGGCGACACGCGGCGATGGCGCCGTCGGGGAAGATGTCACCCATAATGTGCGCACCATTCGCTGTATTCCGCTCAAACTTTGGGGTGAAGGCTGGCCGTCTGTGCTGGAAGTACGCGGTGAAGTCTATATGAGCAAAGTGGCGTTTGCCAAAATCAATCAAGCGCAACTGGAAAAAGGCGATAAAGCGTTTGCGAACCCACGAAATGCCGCCGCCGGTTCATTACGCCAGCTCGACCCGAAAATCACCGCCCAACGTCCGTTGAGTTTCTTTTGTTACGGTTGGGGCGCGGTCAGTGATGACTGGCAAATTCCAGCGCTCTACAGTGAGATGATTCAACATTTGCATAACTGGGGATTGCCGACCAACCCTTTGGCGCAAGTGGTCAGCGGACAACCAGGCCTAGTGGCGTATTATCAAAAGCTGCAAGCATTACGTGATGAGTTGGATTATGAAATCGACGGCATCGTATATAAAGTCGATCGTATCGAATGGCAGCAAGCGCTGGGCTTTACCTCAAAATTCCCGCGCTGGGCGATCGCGCGTAAATTCCCGGCGCAAGAAGTTTGGACCAAACTGCTGGGCATTGACATTCAAG
Organism: Thiomicrospira sp.; assembly: GCA_034005865.1. GTDB lineage: Bacteria > Pseudomonadota > Gammaproteobacteria > Thiomicrospirales > Thiomicrospiraceae > Thiomicrospira. Next base: position 732 of record JAVETW010000074.1, read on the forward strand.
TCGGTCGCACCGGCGCTTTAACCCCGGTGGCGCGTTTGGAGCCGGTGCAAGTTGGTGGGGTGACGGTGTCGAACGCCACTTTGCACAATATGGACGAAATCGAACGCAAAGACGTGCGGGTCGGCGATACGGTGATTGTGCGTCGCGCCGGTGATGTGATTCCTGAAGTCGTCGGCTCGGTGCTCAGCCAGCGTCCGCAACAAACCGAACTGTTTGTTATGCCCAAGACCTGTCCGGTGTGTGGTTCGGAGGTGGTAAAAGAACTCGATAAGGCCGTGTATCGTTGCAGTGGTGGGTTATTTTGTGCCGCACAACGTAAACGCGCTTTGCAGCATTTCGTTTCGCGTAAAGCGATGGATATTCAAGGCTTGGGCGATAAACTGATTGATCAGATGGTGGAAGCAGGCCTGGTGAAACATCCGGATGATTTTTATCGACTGGATGTGTCGGCGGTCGCCAACTTGGAGCGTATGGCGCAAAAATCGGCGCAAAACGTTGTTGATGCGATTCAAGCCTCGAAAGACACCACTTTGCCGCGCTTTATCTACGCCTTAGGCATTCCTGAAGTGGGGGAAGTGACCGCCAAACAACTGGCAAAACATTTTGTCGAATTTGAGGCATTGAAAACGTCGACGCGGGAGCAGCTGATTGAAGTGCCGGATGTCGGCGAAGTGGTCGCCGACCACATCGTGCATTTCTTCCAACAGCCGCATAATCTGGAAGTCATTGACGGTCTATTGTCAGCCGGCATTCATTGGCCAAAAATCGAAAAGCAAGCGGCCTCGGATTCACCGTTTAGCGGCAAAACCTGCGTTCTGACCGGTACGCTCGAACAAATGACCCGCGATGACGCCAAAGCGATTTTGGAGGATTTGGGCGCGAAAGTATCAGGCAGTGTATCGGCGAAAACTGATTATCTGATTGCCGGTGACAAAGCGGGTTCAAAATTAATCAAGGCGCAGGCCTTAGGCGTCACGGTATTAACCGAGGCCGAATTTATTGAATTAGCAGGAGTGCAAGATGGTCAGACCTCGTAATGTCAATCGCGGAACGCGGAAAAAGCCGGTTCCGGACTGGGAACAAGAAGAATTTACCAGTCGTACCGACATAAAATTGGCGGCGGAGCACGTCACCGACATAGGCGTGCAGTTAGCTGAGTTAAGCGAATCGCAGCTGAAAAAAATGGGCTTGCATGAAGAGTTGCTGGCGGCGTTGCTGTTGTTAAAGAAAATGGAACCTGGGCCGGCAATCAAGCGCCAAAAGTTGTTTATTGGTAAGTGGTTGCGTCAGCATGAAGGTGATTTGGCAGACATTAAAGAGACCTTGCAGGAAATTGAAGAGCGGGCAAAAAAACAAAATTTGCATTTCCAAAAGCTTGAGCGTTGGCGTGATCGTTTAATCGCTGAACAAGATGAGGCGTTAAATGAGTTTATGGAAGAGTTTACGCAGGCCGATCGCACGCTATTACGTCAGCATATTCGTAATGCACTGAAAGAGGCGGAGCAAAATAAGCCACCTAAATCGGCGCGCGCATTGTTTAAATATTTGCGCGGGTTGGAGTGGTAGCGTTTTTAGATTAGATTTTGTCTGTCTCAAGCTGCGTATAGTTGAGCCTTTATTTTTTAATTAGTGAGGCTAGGCTGATTGGTATTTAGTCGTAACTGATTGATGAATTACGTTTTGTTAATCTGAGTTGGCTTGCTCTTAAGCTAAAAATCTTAATGCAAATAATTTAGACACTTCAGTAGTTAAGTGCTGCTTGTTAGTAGGTAAAGAATCGGTTAAAGCATTCGTTTTAACTCATCATAGAAACCACCAAGACACGAAAACGTTTAAAACAAAGCGGTCGGCGCATTAATAAAATTTCGTGTTCTTCGTGACCTTCATGGTTCAAAAATGAATTATCAGCAGATATTCGGTTATATTTTGCTGTTGTTGAGGGCATAAGGTCACATTAAGCGTTAAGTCGTTGCTTTACCCTCCACTTCATTTTTAACACCCGTCGATTTGCCCATCACTTACCGCTAACCAATGGATTGTAGTTTGCGTGTTAATTAGGCCTGTTTCTTGCTTAAGCTAACTTTATGTTTAGTAGATTTAACCAAGTATAGGCTGTTATGTCATTAAAGTTTCAATGGTTGGCTGGGTTAGTGTTAATCGTGTTGGTCGCGGGTGCGTCAGCGCTGGCGACTCAGCTGCAAAGCGCTCAATTTCAGCATATCTTTTCTCAGTTGCATCAACTGCATTGGCCAACTCAGACTTCGCTGCAGGCGATGAGCGAGCAGCGTTATGAGCTTGAGCAACGTCTCTTTGCGTTTACGCAGAGGCGGCCGAACGCGTCGGAGTACCGAGTCGAACAGGCTGCATTATTGGCGCACATTGCACGCGCGCAAGAGGATAAACATTGGAAAACATTACAGGATTTGCTGGCAGAGAGTGAGGTTCTTGCGCCGTTACAGCGTTCACGACACGCTTATTTTAGCGCGCTTAAGCAGGCTTTGGCTGACCCCTCTATCGTCTTGGAGCCATTGTTGGCGGCGGCCTCTTCTTATCAGCACGCCTTGGCTGAAACGGCGTTTGCTTTGCAGCAGGCCGAACAACATACGGCGATGCAGGCGCTGGCGTTAAGCCAAAGCCCGCGTTTAATGCAGTGGCTGGCTTGGTTTGTGGTGGCGGGCTTGGCTCTTTGGTTGGCTTGGTTGGGCGTATTTCGGATTTTTCAGCCATTAACTACATTGAGTTTGGCGCTAAAGCGTGCGCGCGATGAAGGCGAATTTGTGCCTGTGTCGGCGATAACAAACGCGGATGAACTTGGGCAGGCACAGCGTCGATTGGCGCAGTTGTTTGAGCGGTTGCGTTCGTTTTTTAGTGAGGCCGAGCGAATGCTAACGGCTTGGCCCCAAGGGGAGTTTTCGCATCGTATTAGACTGGATTCGGCGGGCGCGATACATCGGTCGGTAGTGGCGTTGAATGCCAACGCAGCGAACTTGGCGCACTTTTGCCGACAGCTAGATGCGTTGTCGCAGGCCTGCTTAGAAGGGGAAACCATTGCCGTTGATAAGTTGGATAATGCACCCTATTATCAGGGGGTGAGCGAGCGCTTACAGCGTGATTTACAGGCGGTGAATCTGGGCTTGGTGCAAATGCAGGCGGTGATGGAAAAGGTGGCATTAGGTCATTTAGGTTATCGGGTATCAGCGCCTTTACAGGGACGTTTTGCGTTATTAAAAGCGGCATTACATCAAGCGCTGGATCGTTTGGAGCAGGTGGTGATGGAGGCGTCTCGTGTTGTCAGTACGCAAGCGCAAGGTGAGTTGTCGGGCTTTATTGAAGGAGAGTATGAAGGCGAACTGAGCCAATTGGTAGAGGCGTTAAATAATAATTTGGATAACTTGGATCAGGTGATTTCATCAATGATGGTGCAGGGCGGACATTTAGTTGAGCAGGCCGATCGCTTAGCAGATCATACGCGCTTAACGCAGGCGCGGGTGCAACAAAAATGGGCGTTATTTGCCGATGCACCCCGAAGCCTAGAAAGTTTGTCGCAAGGAATGCAGCGTAACTTTGCGCAAAGCCTAAAGGCGTATAAATTGGCTAAGCAGGTTGAGGATAAAAGCAAGCAAAGTCATTCGTTAGCGCATCAAGCGGTGACGGTTGTGCAGGAGGTGCAGCTGTCGGCGCAAAAACTCAATGAAATGATGACGTTATTAGATGTGATGTCGTTTCAAACGCAGGTGTTGGCGTTGAATGCGACGGTTGAGGCCGGGCGCGCCGAAGTCGAGACACCGGCGTTTGCCAATGTCGCAGCGGAAGTGCGCAGCTTAGCGCAAAAATCTGCAGAAATCGCTAAGGATATTAAGTTGACCGTTCACGAAAGCGTGACCCGCGCTTTGCAGGCGATGCAGGTGGTGAACCAGTCGATGGATGTGCTTAAACCCTTGGCACAAAATAGCGAATATGTTGCCAAGTTAGCCGGACATTTGGCGCTTAACACAAAAAATCAGGCGGGTGATGTCGCGCAGATTCAGGCGCTGGTTGCGCAAGTGCATCAGCGTATGAGTGAAACGCGGCATTTGTTTGATCAAGCCAGTGAGCAGGCAGGTACGATGCGTCATCAGGTACAGGCGCTAGGGCGTCATATTCATTTTTTTAAGACCAGTAAAAATATGATTGAGTTGCAGGAGGTGCCGCGTGAGGATTGCGCTTGGGAGTATGCGTTAATCGAGCCGACGATTGGGTCAAATCAGTCCGATAGGCCCAAGCGTGTGGCGGCATCGGACTGAAAGAAAGCGGGCGTTTAGCGCAATCCGCTGCTAAATTGTTGGCTGATACGAAACGCGGTTTCACTGACTAAATCGCCCATTAAATCTTCCATTAGCGACTTTTCTTGTTCGTACAGGCGTAATTCGCTTTGGCCGATAATATCGCGTGCCACCAAGCCGATGTCGCCCAAACCGTCAATTAATCCCAATTCAACGGCTTCATCGCCTAGCCAGACTAATCCGCTAAACACGTCTTGGTCGGTTTGTAGACGCGCGCCCCGACCACGCTTTACCACTTCAATAAATTGTTGATGGGTGCGTTCTAAGATGTGTTGCTGGAAAAATTGCTTCGCTTGTTTGTCTTCTTCTCCAAATGGGTTGATAAAGGTTTTGTGTTCTCCGGCGGTCATTGAGCGATTTTCTACGCCGATTTTTTCCATGAGTTCGGTAAAGCCGAAACTGTCAAAACGTACACCGATGGAACCAATAATGGAGCCCTTATCGGCGTAGATTTCATCAGCGGCGGCGGCGATGTAGTAACAGCCCGAAGCGCACACATCTTCTGCAACGGCATATACCGGTTTGTTGTGGCGTTTTTTTAGGCGGGTGATTTCGTCGTTAATCAGTGCTGATTGGACCGGGCTGCCGCCGGGGGAATTCATATATAAGATGACCGCTTGTGCATCAGGGCTTTCGAAGGCGTCACGTAATAGCGGGTTAATCGCTTCGGCGCTAGTGCGGCTATCGGGCATAATTGCGCCATTGATTTTAATGACGGCGACATGGCCGTTTGTCGTTTCGCTTGTCGGACCGGCGGAGAACAGACCAGCGAACATGATCAGCGAAGCGGCGATATATAACACGACCATGATTTTAAGCACATTAGTCCAGCGCTTTGACCAGCGTTCTTGCTCAATATAGGCATCGGCGGCGTCGGCCAAGCGATCAAGCGGGGCTTTATGGATTGGTTTGTTCGCGCTAGCGGGCGCGGCTTGATGATTAATCCACGGATTGTTGTCGGGGGCTTGGTTTTGTTCCATGCTGGCTTCCTGTCGAAGGTATAATTTGAAGCCCTAATTTTAACTGTTTTGGAAAAGCGATGTCGCAGGATTTTGAATTCGATATAAAAGCCTTTTTAGCGCATTTGACCGAGCGACCGGGGGTGTATCAAATGCTAAATGCCGCCGATGAGGTGATTTATGTCGGTAAGGCAAAAAATCTGCAACGGCGGGTATCGAGTTATTTTGTTAAACAGCAGCAGGCGATTAAAACGCAAGCGATGGTAGAGCAGGTTGCGCGCATAGAGGTGACGGTTACGGATACCGAGTCGGAGGCGTTAATCCTTGAGAACACCTTAATTAAACGACTTAATCCGCGCTATAACGTGTTGTTTCGTGACGATAAATCCTATCCGTATGTGTATGTCTCTACTGCCAAACCTTTTCCGGCACTGGGCTTTCACCGCGGGGCGAAACGTAGGGTTGGGCGCTATTTTGGCCCGTTTCCGAATTCGGGCGCGGTACATCAAACGTTACAAGCGTTGCAGAAAATTTTTCCGGTACGTCAATGTGCTGATAGTGTGTTTAATCATCGCTCACGTCCTTGTTTGCAATATCAGATTAAGCGCTGTTCCGGGCCGTGTGTCGGGTTGATTAGCGCTAAGGAATACGCTGAGGATGTGCGCCATACGTTGATGTTTTTGGAAGGTAAAAGTTTTGAGGTAATTGAGGAGCTCGGGCAGCAGATGGAGCAGGCTTCTCAGGGGTTGGAGTTTGAAAAAGCGGCGCAATTTCGTGACAAGATTTCGGCATTACGAGCGGTTCAAAGCCAGCATTTGATTAATCAGCCCGGTTCGCAAGATTTAGATGTGGTGGTGGCGCTGACGCAGAATGCACAGGTGTGTGTCACTTTGATGTTGTATCGCGGTGGACATTTATGGGGTAGTGAAAACTATTTTCCTAAATTCAGTGCGCAGGTGGATTTGTCGCAGGTGCTGGCGGCGTTTATTAGCCAGCATTATGAGAACCATCCGATTCCTAAAACTTTATTAACCCATGAAAAACCGGATGATCAGGCTTGGTTGGTGGAATGGTTGAGCGATAAAAAAGGCCAAGCGGTGCAGATTAAACAAGGCACGCAGGCAACGGCAAAAGGCTTGGTTCAGCTGGCGTTGACTAATGCGCAAACGGCGCTAAAGCAGTATGTGACGCAAAAATCCAGTCAGCAGGCGCGGTTGTTAGCGCTGCAGGAGGCGTTGATGTTGGCGCAAGCGCCCAGTCGCATGGAGTGTTTTGATATTAGCCATACTCAAGGCCAGCAAACGGTGGCGAGTTGTGTGGTGTTTGTCGATGGGGTGCCGCTAACCCAGCAGTACCGTAAGTTTAATATCGAGGGCATTACCGGCGGCGATGATTATGCGGCAATGCACCAAGCACTGACACGGCGTTATCAGCGGCTTAAAAAAGAAGCAGCGGTGTTGCCGGATTTAATTATTGTTGATGGTGGAAAAGGCCAGCTTAATCAAGCGATTGCAGTGTTAAAAGCTTTGGAGTTAGAGTCGATTCCGCTGGTGTCGGTCGCTAAGGGCGAGGGCCGCAAAGCGGGGTTGGAAATCCTGTATACGCCGGATAATGATGAGGGTATTGATTTAGAGGCGGATGATATTGCATTGCATTTGATTAATTATATTCGTGATGAGGCGCATCGTTTTGCTATTACCGGGCATCGTGCTCGTCGTCAAAAAGCGCAAACTAAATCGGCTTTAGAAAGCATTGACGGCGTGGGGCCAAAAACACGCAAAAATTTATTAACGCATTTTGGTGGTTTGGAGCAGGTTAAAAATGCTGCTGCTTGCGAACTGGCTAAGGTGCCGGGCGTGAGCGCTAACATCGCACAACGTATTTATGATCATTTTCACGGAGAATAACATCATGACATCGCAGCAGGATCATACGCAAGATTTTGAACAATGGATCATCCCCACGCGAAGATGGGTTGAAACGGTGGTGGTCGGATTAAACTTTTGCCCGTTTGCTAAGCGCGAAGTGGATAGCGGGCGGGTGTTTTATGCGGTGAACGTCAGTCAAGATACCGAAACACTGTTGCAATGGTTATTAGACGAGTGTCAGCGCTTAGATGAAAACGATGACATTGAAACCAGTTTGTTGATTTTGCCGAACGGATTTGAAGGGTTTTTGGATTATCTGGATTTAATGGATTTGGCCGAAAGATTAATGGTTGCAGAGGGGTATGAGGGTGTGTATCAAGTCGCCAGTTTCCACCCAGACTATTGTTTCGCTGACGCCGATGAACAGGATCCTGCCAACTATACCAATCGTTCACCTTACCCAATGATGCACTTGATTCGGGAAGCGAGCCTAGAGCGTGCGTTACAGCATCATCCTGACCCGGAATCGATTCCGTATACTAATATCAAACTGGCGCGCGAAAAGGGCTTGGCGCAAATGCAAGCTTTACGTCAAGCCTGTTTTGTTTAATGTTTTTTGCGTGTGCTTGTTGGTTGAAAAACGAACGCTTTTAGCCGCGCTGAGTGCTTCGAGTAAAACCAACAATAAGGTCGAGTATGTCGATGTATGTAAGCGAAATTTGGTGTTATCCGATTAAATCTTGCGCGGGTATTGCGCTGCCACACGCGCAGCTGGATAAGTTTGGTCTAGTGGGTGATCGGCGCTGGATGTTGGTTGATCAGCGTGGGCACATGGTGACACAGCGAGAATGCCCGCGTATGACGCTGATTCAGGTCAACCAACATTTAGCAGGCCTGCAAATTATGGCGCCCGGGATGAATCCGTTATGGTTTTCGACACCGCGCTGTGATCGCACAATCGCGGTGCAGGTTTGGCATGATGTTTTGCAGGCCTGCTTGGCTGAGTCGAGTGTACACGATTGGTTTAGCCGATTTTTACAGCGCGAAGTGCGTTTAGTCTGGTGTCCGCCGAACGCTGAGCGCCAAGTGGACTTGGCGTATGCCAGCCCCGGTGAGCAGGTGGCGTTTGCCGATGGTTTTCCCTTGCTATTAATTTCACACGCTTCGTTAGAGGATTTAAATGCTCGCCTTGAGTCAGCGATCGAAATGGCGCGCTTTCGGCCGAATGTGGTGATTAGCGGCTGTTGCGCGTTTGAAGAAGATGGTCATAGTGCGATTCAAATCGGTGATACGGTTTTTCCAATCGTTAAGCCTTGTGCACGTTGCTCAATTCCAAGTATTGATTTAATTCACGCCACGCGCGGGCCTGAGCCAACGCGTAGTTTGAGTCGTTATCGTAAACGCGCGGGCGAGATATTATTTGGTCAAAATCTACTTGCTCCGGTATCGGGTTGGTTAGAGGTGGGAATGCGCGCAAGCTGGTGTTAAAGACGGTCGAACCGAGAGGTTGCGATCAAACAAGATGCGCTGGGTTTGACAGCGCGGCACCTCGGTTAAGTGAGGCTTTTTTCGCTATTCGCGCACAAAAATCCTATTCAAGATTGTGTTGTATGATTAGAATATAAATTTTGTATAGGATTTGAATAGGATGTTGGCGATAGCAGATATCAGTCGCATTATTGAAATGGCGTGGGAAGATCGCACGCCATTTGAGGCGATTGAAACAAATTATGGCTTAAAGCAAAGCCAAGTGATTCATCTGATGCGACGCGAATTAAAACCGGCGAGTTTTCGGCGTTGGCGCGCTCGAGTTAGTGGGCGCAAAACCAAGCATCTGGCGTTACGCAGTGCCGCGGTGATGCGCGCGTATTGCCCAACACAATATAAGCATCGTTAAAGATGCTTAGATTAACTACCGAGTTTGCTAATCGCGCGGCGTTAATTGACTACGTTCGTCAGCTATCCGGCGCTGCGATGGAGCCGGTGAGCGATATTCAAGGTGGTCTCACTCAGGCCTGCCAAAAATCTGCCGCGCTCAATCCTATCGCCTATCAGCGTGAACGTAATTTCTTCACCGGCTCGGTGTCGGTGTTATCCCCCTATATTCGTCATGGCGTTATCTCGCCCAAAGCGCTGGCAGATCAACTGGCTGAGCGTTATCCGCCGTCGCAACGCGCAGGTTTTGTACAGCAACTGGCATGGCGAGACTATTTTCACCGAGTCCATCAGGCGCAACCTGAGCGTATTTGGCAGGATTATGAGCCGTATAAAACCGGTTTTAGCGCAGCGGATTATGCTCCAAGCTTGCCAGATGATATTGCCAATGGAGAAACCGGAGTACGTGTGATTGATCAGATGATAGACACGCTACTTATGCGTGGTTATCTGCATAATCACGCGCGCTTGTATCTAGCCGCGTATGTGGTGCATTGGCGACGCGTGCGATGGCAAGCGGGCGCACGTTGGTTTTTACAGCACTTAATTGATGGCGACATCGTTTGTAATAATTACTCTTGGCAATGGGTCGCTTCAACGTTTAGCGCGAAACCCTATTTTTTTAATCTCGATAATTTGCGTCACTACGCCGACGGCCAGCTGGATTGCGAACATCAGAGTCATCGTATTTTTGATGCGTCATATGATGAGCTATCGGCGCGTTTATTTCCACACTTAACCGATGCGAGGGGCAGATGAGGCGGGTGTTTTGGTTACATGATGCCTGTTTACAACGACCATTGGATTTAAGGGTGGGGGATCGCTGGGTGTATATTTGGGATGTGGACTATATTCATCAGCAGGCCTGGTCGCTAAAGCGCCAAGTGTTTATCTATGAAACCCTGTGTGAATTAGCGCAGCAGGGTTGCGAGGTTTATGCCGCGGATACCGTTGTGGGACTAGCCGATTTACTAGACGAGAAAACTGAGCTGGTTACCTACGCGGCACAAGACCCGATTTTACAGGTATTGATAAATCGGGTTTGTTTGGCTTGGCCGAACTTGGGGCTACGACCGCTAGCAGGCCTGCTAAATTTAGAGCAAGCACCACCGTTAAAACGTTTCTTTCGTTATTGGAAACGGGTTGAAAAGCCTTTGTTAGGGTTTGAGACGGGGTGTTGAAAATTTCATTTAGAAAGCGGGGCAAACGGCGAGGGCGTTAAAGTAGAGTTGAAATGTCTTTACGGGTGAAGTAAGCAAGGGAAGCAAGAAAAATAGAAAAAAGATCAATAAAAAAGCCGGATTTAATCAAGCAATTTGCTTGTTTAAATCCGGCTTTTGAATTTGGCTCCCGATGCTGGACTCGAACCAGCGACATACGGATTAACAGTCCGGTGTTCTACCAACTGAACTAATCGGGATTAGTCGTTCAAGCGTCGTTGCTTGATGTGGCGTATTATAGAGAGATTCCGAACCTTTGCAACACTTTTTTTAAAAAAATTTAACGTTAATTCCCTTGTTTTTAAAGGCCTGCAGGCAAGTGATTGATTTTTAATTAACTATTGTAAAGGGTGAGCTTTTTAATGCTGGTTGAGTTAAGTGCTCGAACTGAGCATTACCTT